>CAYYLT010000183.1:0-7230 GCA_964472385.1 uncultured Bacteroidales bacterium | reverse complement strand
CAATTAACCTGTAGTATTCACAAAAATGAATGCATCCGTTTAGCGCTTAGCATAGGTGTTTTTCATGCAACATCCAGGTTAGTTAGTGTCATGCAATTACAATTCAAATAAATATGGCCAAAAGAAATGCATTAGGAAGAGGTTTGGGAGCACTTATAGAAGATGCCGGTAGCGAAAATGTACATCAGGTAGATGCGGTTAATGAAATTGATCTTGAGGTGATAGATGTCAATCCCTATCAACCCAGAACCAATTTTAATGAAGACGGATTAAATGAGCTGGCGAGCTCCATCAAGGAAATTGGCGTTATACAACCCATAACAGTCAGGCAAATCAGTGATTCCGGATTTCAGCTGATCACAGGGGAAAGACGATTCCGTGCTGCAAAAATTGCCGGAATCAGCAAAATACCTGCATTTATCAGAACCGCTGACGACCAGGCCATGCTGGAGATGGCTCTGGTTGAAAACATACAACGGGAGGATCTCGATGCCATTGAAGTAGCCATCAGTTATCAGCGCCTTATCGAAGAATGCGAGCTGACCCAGGAAAACCTGAGCAACCGGGTCGGGAAAAAACGAACAACCATTTCAAATTACCTGCGCTTGCTTAGGTTGCCTGCAGAAATTCAACTTGGAATCAGGGATAAAAAAATCTCTATGGGACATGCCCGTGCACTGATCAATATTGAGGATCCGGAAAAACAACTCAAGTTGTATTACAGAATACTCGATGAAGGATTATCGGTCAGGAAAAGTGAAGATGTCATACGTGATATAGCTCAAAAAGATCGAACAAAAAGAAAAAGCACTTCCGGATCCAAAGTGGAACTACCGGAGGAATACAAACAAGTAAAAAACCATCTGGCCGGCCATTTTAATACCAGTATTGACCTTAAACGAAATAAAAACGGAAAAGGCAAAATCATTATTCCCTTCAAATCAGATCAGGATCTGGAAAGGATCATGGCTATCATCAACAATGGAAATATAGAATAAAACCGCCTGAAAATTGTGGGAAACAAACTTGAAAAACGGCATTGCCAGGACAGGATTTGTCCTGTTTTTTCTTATTGTCACGCAGTGCAGTTGTTATGCACAGCGCCACGATACAATTTCCGGGCAGGAAAGCCCCTCCGACACGCTTGAAATAGAACATTCCCCGGGTAAAGCTGCATTACTGTCGGCAGCGCTTCCCGGACTCGGTCAAATTTATAACCGTAAGGTATGGAAGGTACCCATCATATATGTTGGAGCAGGTGCAATTTATTATGCCTACGACTTCAATGCCGGATATTACGATGAATACAAATCCGCTTTTACCAGTTTCGTCAATGGTAAGATCCAGGAATACAATGGCATAACCAACCAGGAGGTGCTCAAAAGAGCCAAAAATTATTACAGGCGCTACCGGGATCTTAACCTGCTGCTGATGGCCGGCCTCTATTTGGTGCAAATCATTGATGCCACGGTCGATGCCTATATGCTTGACTTCGATGTGAGTGAGGAAATTACCCTTAAATTGCAACCTTCTCCGATCTACATTAAAAATTATCCTGCATTTGCAGGGCTAAAATGTTCCATTCATTTTTAATATTTATTAATTTAGCTCCATAAAATCATCTCCTCTATGCACCGAATATTCATCAACATATGGACGGCAGCTTTGCTGTTTTTTTTGCCCTACAGCCTTAACGCTCAGATCGACAGCCTTGCTGAAGTTAAAACCCTTGAGAAGCATTTTGTCAGACAAATGGATAACCTGCTCCAACAACATTTTATGAAACACGCCGGTTTTGCCATAGATACCTCCCTCCATTCCCCTCGCGATGAATCGGCGCCCAAATTTACCGATTCCGTATACATCAATCGCATTAAAAATCTACATTCGGCTATAGATCTGAGTTACAACAAAACAGTGCGCAATTTCATTCATGTATACACTTTGGAGCGAAGGGAGAAAGTAGAAATCATGCTGGGACTTAAAAGTTATTATTTCCCTCTTTTTGAACAGATCTTTGACCAGTATGAGATACCCCTGGAATTAAAATATCTGGCAGTCATAGAATCTGCGCTAAATCCCCGGGCAATATCCCGGGCTGGTGCTACCGGTATCTGGCAATTTATGTACGGAACCGGAAAGCTTTACGACCTAACCATAAATTCTTTTGTTGACGAACGCAGGGATCCGTTGAAAGCCACTTATGCAGCAGGAAAATACCTTAAGGATCTCTATCAGATATTCGGAAAATGGGATCTGGCAATTGCTGCCTATAATTGCGGTCCCGGTAATGTCAGAAAAGCCATATACCGCTCAGGCGGCAGGAAAAATTTCTGGGATATTTACTACTTCCTCCCGTATGAAACAAGAGGATACTTTCCTGCTTTTGTTGCTGCTATGTATGTTATGAATTATCATGAATCGCATAACCTTTATCCGAAACCCATTGATATCCCCTACCTCACTGACACCCTGATGGTCAACCAAAAACTCCACCTGAAGCAGGTTTCCGAAGTACTGGGTATTCCCCTTAAACAATTGCAGGACATCAATCCGCAATACCGGCGCAACCTTATTCCTGCAACGGACGAACACACTTTTTCACTGAGAATCCCTATGAATGAAACCGGAAATTTTCTGCAGCTTCAGGATTCAATTTACAGTTACAAGGATTCAGTCTTTTTCCGCCAGGATATCATCAAGAATCCCCGGAAATCTCATTTTGTATACCAACCACCGAAAAATAAAGCAAAAGTGTATTATGAAGTTAAACCCGGCGATAATCTGGGCTATATTGCCGAATGGTTTCATGTACGGGCTTCACAGCTGAGATACTGGAACAATATGCGCGGCAGTCTCATTCGGACAGGTCAAAAATTGGTAGTATACGTGCCGAAAAGCAAAACCCAATATTATAAAAAGCTCAATAACCTCTCATTCGAAGAAAAACAAAAAAGTGCCGGTCAAACAACAGAAAAACAGGTGCAAACCGAACAACCGAACACAAACCATCACAAAGGTTACATATACTATAAAGTAAAATACGGGGATACGCTTTGGGATATTGCCAGAAAATATCCAGGAGTCACCCAAAATGACATCATACAACTGAATGATCTTCCCAATGCTCGTAAAATTAAGGCCGGTCAATATTTAAAAATCAAAAAAACAACCTGATCTGTCCGTTTGTTTTGACCAAATAATGCATTATACCATTCAACGGCCTGCATCCGTTGTACAATAAATCATAAATTCAAATGGATTGAAACCTGTTAAGATCTTTCTTACTTTTCTGCTCATCCTGATCTTAATTGCGATGATGGCTTATGTCTTCCCCAAAAAAGGCATTGAGGTACTTCCGGGGATCACACTGAACTTCCCGTCATGGAATCAGTTACTTTTTCAAGATACAGAAAAATACAAAGATATCTCCCGCATTGTCCGAAAAAATGTTCCCATCGACACAATAGCGCCGGTCATACAAAAAAATCATACAGGTCAGCTAGTTGAAGAAGATACCTTACCCATACAAGACACGTCAAAAAAAATATCTCGGCAAAATCTTAGTAAGGGTGGCCGCAAACCGCAATCCCCTCCGAATAACAACCTCACCTATCCGGATAACAACCCTGAGGTTTTGTATCCTTTTTTCAGCAGCCTGGAAAAGCTGCCCCATAATAATCAATTGATAAGAATCCTTCATTATGGTGATTCTCAAATAGAGGGTGACCGGATTTCCTCTTACCTTAGAGATCAATTACAAAAAAAATTTGGAGGTGCCGGTATTGGCTTGTTTCCAATCGTTTTTCCCCATAATACCAACATCGCATTGAATCATGCTATTTCAAAAAGCTGGGAACGTTTTACGATCCTCGATACAAAAGAAGCGAATTTCAGACACAAAAGGTTTGGGGCCCTTCTTTCCTTTTCAAGATTCTCACCCTATTACAGTTATTATAAAGAGGAAGTCTACGAAGCATGGATAAACCTAAAAAGCTCACCCCTGGCGTTCAACCGGACATCAGCATTTACCATTTGCAAAATACTGTATGGCTATAATGAAAAACCTTTTATCGTCAAGATGAACTATAAGGATAAAACTGCTGAAGCCGATATGGTAACCCCATCCGATGCATTGCAAACATTGAAATGGGATATACCCCAATCTGTAGAACAATTTACCCTCGGATTTCAAGGGACACACAGCCCCAATATCTATGGTTTAGCCCTGGATGCAGAACAAGGGATCGCATTGGACAATATCCCTCTAAGAGGAAGCAGCGGTACCGAATTCACTAAATCTGACACCACTTTTCTCAGGGCAATGTTGGACAAAATCAATGTGAAACTGATCATCATGCATTTTGGCGTTAATGTTGTACCTGTTATACGCGACAAATATGATTATTATCAAAAACAATTTTATCAACAGCTCAGGTTCTTCAAATCTATTGACCGGGACATGTCTGTTATAGTTATGGGTGTATCGGATATGTCAAGAAAAGTAGGCGGCGATTACCAATCATATCCCAATATTCCCAGGATAAGAGATGCCCAAAAAAAAGCAGCATTCAGCGCTGGTTGCGCCTTCTGGGATACCTATAGCGCTATGGGTGGTAACAATTCTATGCCCAGTTGGGTATTTGCAGATCCACCGCTGGCAAGGAAAGATTTTACCCATTTTACCTATAAGGGCTCGGTTGTCATCGCGAAAATGTTTTATAAAGCATTGTTAAAAGAATATCAAGAATTCAAAAAACATGCTGAGCAGAAACAGAAGCTGACAGAAAAGGATAAAGAAGAATGAAGCAATTCCCTAAATCACGCCATACCGACACTGCCTTGATTCTGCTTGCCACACCAGGTGATGCGTTGCGGGACAGTCAATTCGAAAATCCAAATCATGCAACTGTAAGAAAAATTATTTTTCAGGTAGCCCGGATACTTAACTGCGGTTGCCGGGACTTTTACCATTTAATGGGCGAGCCCCACGCTAATCATCATTGGCATAACGCCAATCTTGCTGCTCCCGGCAAACTGCATCTGAATAAAGCCGGCTACCGCCTTAAGGCCAGTCTATTCTTTGATGCATTCCTGCAAGCTTTCCTGCATTATTTTGAGAACCGTTACCTGTTCAAACAATAAAGCCGATTTGTGGATTATTTTCAAGATATACTAACTTATTCCCATGAAAAGCCCATGCTTTTCACCAGGCTCTATTTCTGGGTATTCTTTGCGGTATTGCTTGCTCTTTACAGCATTATTTACCGGCGGCGAACCATTCGCAATGCCTACCTATTCCTCATGAGCCTTTACTTTTATTATCAGTCGGGCGGATACTTTTTTACGCTGCTGATCTTTTCAACAATCGCCGACTTTACGCTGGGTCATCTTATTTATAGATCATCAAACCGTCTGAAAAAACAATTATGGCTTACCACCAGTGTGGTTATCAACCTGGGTGTGCTTTCCTATTTTAAATACAGCTACTTTTTCGTTAATATGATCAATCGCACGTTTGACAGCAACTACGAGGTGGTTAACCTCCTGGCCGATTGGTCCAACCAATTGGCTAGCACAAATTTCGATGCCAGTACCATTATCCTGCCCGTAGGTATTTCCTTTTACACCTTCCAAACAATTAGCTATACAGTTGACGTCTACCGGGGAAAAGTCAAACCAGTAAATAACATCATCGACTTTGGTTTTTATGTGTCCTTCTTTCCTCAACTGGTAGCCGGCCCTATTGTCAGAGCGGCAGAATTTGTCCCACAACTGTACCATAAATTCAACCTTTCCAAAAGGGAGTTCTCCCATGCATTGTTTCTGATCCTAACCGGACTGATCAAAAAAATGCTCATATCCGATTATATTTCTATCAACTATATTGACAGGATATTTGAAACTCCCCTTTCATATTCAGGATTTGAAAATGTAATGGGTATTTATGGCTATTCGCTTCAAATTTATTGCGACTTTTCAGGATACACCGATATTGCCATTGGTGTTGCCCTGCTTTTAGGTTTCCGGTTACCTGTGAATTTCAATTCCCCGTATAAAGCGCAAAATGTAACCGAATTCTGGCGCAGATGGCATATCTCCCTATCTTCATGGCTGAGGGATTACCTGTATATCCCTTTGGGTGGTTCTAAAAAAGGAAAACTCCGCAGATAT
Source organism: uncultured Bacteroidales bacterium (assembly GCA_964472385.1). Taxonomy (GTDB): domain Bacteria; phylum Bacteroidota; class Bacteroidia; order Bacteroidales; family UBA12077; genus JAGXLC01. The sequence goes on along the minus strand of CAYYLT010000183.1, from coordinate 1,056 downwards.
ATCAACATCATGATTACCATGTTGCTCGGTGGTCTTTGGCATGGAGCACATATGAAATTTATTATTTGGGGAGGAATTCACGGACTGGCACTGGTGATCCATAAATCATGGTCGGCCATAAGAAAAAAAATCAGCCCCTACAAACATCCAATCCACGGTAAAAGCAGAATTAAACGATTTCTCTCTTTATTCGTTACTTTTCATATCGTTACAGCTGCCTGGATCTTTTTTCGGGCACAAAATATGACTAAAGCCAAACAGATGATCCATCAGATTTTATATAATTTTCAATCGGATATGATCCCTGAAATGATCCTGTCATACCGGTTAATGTTTTCCATCATTGCTGCCGGATTCATATTACACTGGCTCCCCGCTAATTTCAAGGAACGCTACAGGGGATGGTTCATCCGGTTACCGTTTGCTGTGAAGATCATGGCCGTTATCCTTTTGGTGATCATCATTTATCAAGTAAAATCTGCTGCCATACAACCATTTATCTATTTCAAATTCTAATCCAGTTTAAACCGAATGCGCAGCACACCATCATCATAGCTGGTAGTCGTTATCCGGAAGTTACCAATTTCGGAAGTATTATCAACATGGTCACCGATACAGGGACAAGCATCATAATCACCAACATAAATGATACGAATATCCTGCAGATCCTGATCCGGGAGTTTTGAAATGTCCATTAAATGAGCTGCATCAGTCATATCGATATGCCGCTCCCGAACAGGAAGTGCCAGGTTAATAACCCGGTTTACCTTATCCTGTATTTGCCGTATTTCCGCGTCGGTAAGGGATCGATCGAAATAATAGTCACATTTGCTTTTCTTTTTTTCTAAATGAGAAGAAAAAGCACGACTGCATCCCAAAATCCTTATCATGGTCTGGTTCAGAATATGCTCAGCAGTATGCATCTGGGGATCATGTCGTTTCATAGATTCAACTTAAATAGGGTCTGCTGAAAAACACAAAAAATGCCTATAATAAATAGCATGCGTACATTTATTATTTGCAAATTGTAAGGTTATTAGCAAATATTTCGTTAAA
>CAYYLT010000182.1:0-7261 GCA_964472385.1 uncultured Bacteroidales bacterium | reverse complement strand
AAATCATATCGCCGTCAGAAATACCACCATCCGCACCATCCCAGAATTCATATTTGCCCTGGCTGCCGTTGCCATATTCTTCCTGTACATCCGGAAAAGATACGTATCCTGCTGTGACCATAGTATTGGTGGATACTTCAATATCGAGTCCCTCTTCTGTGGCATTTTTGGTGGTGATCAGGATGGCACCGTTTCTTCCCCTGGAACCATATAAGGCAGAGGCCGTAGTACCTTTTAACACATTTATTTCAGCAATGTCATTCGGGTTGATCTCCCACATATCTGTTGTCACCGGCACATTGTCCACAACGATCAGCGGATCTTTACCCCTTAATTTCAGGTCGGGCGCCTGAAAAATCCCGGTTGGGTTGATTACGGTCAAACCGGCAATTTTTCCGGAGAACATACTTCCGATATTCTGTGATTTTGCCTTTTCCAGGGTTTCCGGTTTGATCTCCTGGGTTGAATATCCTACGGCTTTTTTGGCCTGGCTGATACCCAGCGCTGTGATAACCGTCTCGGCCAACTGGAAAGTTTGCGCTTCCATTTCGACGTTGATGACCTTTTGTCCCGAAACAGATTTTTCTACTGTTTTGTAGCCGACGGAAGAGAATTTCAGCATGCTCTCTGATCCTACATTCAGGCTGTAATTTCCATTGACATCCGAGGAGGTGCCATTTGTAGTGCCTTGCTCAACAATATTCACTCCCGGAATCGGGATTCCCTGCGAATCCGTTATCTCTCCGGTTACTTCCAGTTCCTGAGCAAAGATCGACACGCTCAGCAATAGCATGACAAGTGCTAAATAACATTTTTTCATTTTGTTCATCTTTTAATGGATTAGGGTTTAGTGATTTAGGGTTAAAATAGGTCGTAATTACTGCACAAATAACTTGTTAGTGCCTAAAAATAATTTACTGAATAGCAATTATTTAAAGGTCACCTTGCCGAAAGTTCCTATCAATGCCTGTTCTGATTCACAATTCTTAAGCGATTGCTCGAATTCTTCGGTATCTTTATAAAGCAGAATGAGTGCAATTTCCAGGAAATGGCTCATTTTTTCCGATGCCATTTCTTTATCCTGTAGCGCTTTTCTAACTTTTTTTCGGAAATATTTTTCCATTTCATAGATGCTGTTGTAGATAGCTGGTTTTTGTACGACTTTTCTGCTTGATATAGCGCCGGGGGCTTTATAGTAATGGGTATATGATTCTTCAAGCAGATGCAGCCTTTTGGCTACCGGTGTGCCCAGCATATGGGCCTTAAACATTGACGCATTAAGAGATTGAATGTCCTTTTTGATATCGTCTAACCGTTCACCCTGGAATACAAAATAGGTCTCCGCCGCTTCTTTTTTATCAGAGAATCCGGGATTATCAGAAAACTCCTGGGAAAACTGTTGACCAGGGGATTTACCTGTCAGAAGCAATAGCAATATCAACAAGATAGATGAATGTTTTAAGATTTTTGAATACAACATAGCGCTTATTAGTTTTTGTACAAAAGTATGGTGAAGTATCGTAAGCTATTTTAATGTAAGATTGTTATTGGGTTAAATAATGGGGGCATTGACAATCTTTTGGCATTCTTTAACTGTTTAGTCGTGAGTATTTTAGTTATTTATTTCGTTAACTTTACTTTAATAAGGCCTTAAATGTATTTTATACCTGGGTGCAGATTTGTGCTTTGAGTCTGGAAAAGCTATTTTCAGGAAGAAGGATGTCATAGGCAGCATGTTAAAGCCAGGTTAAGGCTGCGGAGTCAATTGATTATTAAGTTATTGGAAAGAGATTATTGAATGTCAGTATTCCGGCAGCCGCCGGATGAGTGGCATGAAAATCGAGCGTAACTCAGCCAGTGGCCATTAGAGACAGACGCTATTCAATTACGGATTCATCCCTGCAGCAGTTGCTTCATGGTAGCAGGATGGTCGGTCATGATCGCGTCCACGCCTGCTTCTAACATTTTATTCAATGTTTCTGCCGTATTAACATCCCAAACATTAACAGCCAATCCATGCAAATGGGCTCGGTAAACAATGTCCGGATTGACCCAGCTTGCATTGAACAAAAAACCGGGTAGGGCATAGTATTTGGCATCCGCAATAGCAAAATCGATGGCCTGTTTATGATGACCTGCTGAAATCAGATTTTTAAATTTGGGTGTAGATTCATAGAACATCGTAAGGTTTGTACCGGTTGCTCGTATCGATTCAACCGATGCCGGCACTTTGCCTGTGATCACAACCTGTTCTTTCATCTTCATATCTGCAATGACACGCATCATATAGGGGATCGCTGCAGTATTCTTCAGGTCAATATTCACCATGCTTTTTCCTTTACACATGTCAAAGGTTTCTGCCAGCGAGGGTATTTTTAAGCCTTTAAATTGCGATCCTTTCCAATTTCCCGCATCCAGCTTCTTAAGCTGGCTGTAGGTTAAATCAGAGACGCTGCCGGTTCCGTTTGTGGTTCGATCAACCGTATCATCATGGATTACAACAGGCTTATGATCTTTCGATAGCTGCAGATCAATCTCAACGCGATCCACACCTGTTTCAACCGCCTGTTCTATAGCGGTCAGTGTATTTTCAGGAGCCTTAAATGTATTTCCGCGATGGGCTTCGATCAGTATTCTTCGGGTACGGCTTTCACTTAGATTCCCATGGATCCTTTTTGAGGATAAAATGCCAACCGGTATTGTACATAAGACTTTTAAAAATTCGTTTCTTTTCATGGTATGCGATGGTTAAGATGATTGCTTTTCATGATGCGATCAATTTGCCCAAAAGTACGATGACGGTTTTAATCCAATCCTGATTTATCATTAAGCTTTTGTTAAATGATTTTTGGCCTGTGGAGGGTTGGCAAGTTTTGATTTCACAATACCAGGCCGGAGGCTGATAAGCATCATTTATAAACGAACAGCCCATCCCGCTGAATCATGCGGACTAAAATTTTTAGGGGAATTATTTTCATTTTAATACGATATTTGGTATATTTTAAAGGAAAACCAAGAAGGCGCGTTCTCATGAAAATAGTATTGATAGCAGTAAGGCCAAAACATAGTGCTTATGGGTTGTTCAATATCATGCCGCTGGGGCCGCTCTACCTTGGGACCATCTTGAGCAACCGGGGCCATGAAGTAACGGTTTATGATGAGGCGAGGACCCCTGTATATCATAAAAAGAAGGGGATCCTTTATCCTTCTGTATGGGAATCCGACTGGGTCGGGCTTTCGGTAATATCGCCCGCAGCCAACCGGGCTTTTGATCTATTGAAGGCTATCCACGAGGGGAATCCAGCAATACGCACTGCAGTTGGCGGACCCCATGTGCTGGGCAGGGAGCAGGCGGAACAATTTGCCCAAATAGCTGATGTGGTCGTGCAAAAAGAAGCCGAAAACATGCTGGGAGAATTGATTAACGGTCAGTTGAAGGGGATCGTTGAGGGCTCTGTGGTTGAAAAACTTGATCACTTGCCGGTTCCGGATTTGAATTTGATCTATCAGCCCCGCAAAAACCTGGTTGATTGTTTTAAGCTAACACCCATCTCCACCGCCCGGGGTTGTCCACGAGCCTGTGAATTTTGCAGTGTAAGCAATATTCACGGGAAAAAGGTACGCCGCAGGTCGGTTGAACAGGTCATGGCAGAGCTCCGTCAACGCCGGCAGGAAGGCTATAAGCGTATATTTTTCGTGGATGATAATTTTTCGGTGCAACCCGCCAAAAGAGAACCGCTGTTGGAGGGGATGGTTGATGAAAAAGCGAAAGGCCGGTGGTTTGAGAGCATGATCGTTCAGGATGAAGTGCCCGGCATTTTAAAGGGAGGGGATGAATACGTCAGGTTGCTGAAACAGGCCGGTATCAAAACAGTGATGTTGGGTGTGGAAAGCTTTGATGATGAAAAGCTTAAAATGCTCCACAAAACGCACAGCCGAACCGACTCTGAACAGGCCCTTCGTTTGTTAAGAGATCATGGCATCATTATTTATGCTTTTGGCATGGCCAAACCGGAGGTAGATGATAGGCAAAGCATCAGAAATCAGTTCAAAAAATTGAAGCAAGAAGGTGTTACCTATGCGGATATGACCATCGAAACACCCATTCCGGGAACAGCATACTGGGAAAAATATAAATCCAGCCTTACTGCTATGCACAATCGTTCACCCGATTGGGATAAGTGGACCTTTCTCTCGCCGGTGATCCCAACCCGATATATGACCCCTGATGCTTTCCGGAAAGAAGTAAAAAGGAACATGCAGCGTTTCTATTCTCCCGTTCGCGCTTTGAAGCAAATATTGCGGGGGAATATCCGGAAGGGCCTGACCATATTGTATGTATGGGTGACTGCCGGCAGGATGTATACCTAACCTGCTGTCCATCATTTTTGCATAGCCGGATAGCCGCGATGAGCGCTGCAATATTTAGAAGATAGGCGGTACAAGCATGAAAAGTTGAATCAGCATGCGTTTAAATTGCTGAAGAATTCATATTTTTGACATGAACGTTAACAAAAACCTATTCTTATGAACCACAATCCGCTTTTTTATCTAGCGCTGCTTGGAGTAGCCTCTTCCTGCGGCAATCAGAAACAAAAGTCTGAAGATAAGGCGCGTCTATCCAAACCCAACATCATTTATATCTATGCAGATGATTTGGGCTATGGTGACCTGGGTTGCTATGGGCAACAGGACATTCAAACGCCCCGGTTGGATGCCATGGCCTCGGAAGGTATGCGGTTCGTCAACCATTATGCCGGCAGCACCATATCGGCTCCTTCCCGATGTGTCTTAATGACAGGCAGGCATTTGGGGCATGCTTATGTGCGGGCCAATGGTACCATTCCCCTTCCTGATGAAAAGGCCACTGTAGCAGAACTGCTCAAAGAGGCAGGATATAAGACCGGTTTGATCGGCAAATGGGGACTGGGTGAAATATATACCTCGGGACATCCTATGAATCAAGGATTTGATTTTTTTACCGGCTACCTGGACCAGGTCAGGGCTCATAATTCTTACCCCGAATGGTTATGGAAAAACCGGGATACCCTGCGTTTGGAAAATGAGGTGATGCTCAGGAAGGAAGGTTATGCAAAAGGACGTGGTGGGGCGGCCACCCAAAAGCATACCCATTCGCATGATGTTTTCATGGAGGAAGCCACCCGATTCATCAATAAACACCAGGATACCAGCTTTTTCTTATACCTGGCTTTGACCATTCCCCATGCCAATAACGAGGCACCCCATTTAGATCAGATCGGTATGGAAACGCCTGAGATGATGGAGTATGCCAAAAACACCGACTGGACTGAAACCCAGAAAGCCCATGCTTCTATGATCAGCTATATGGACCGGGATATCGGTGAATTATTAGATCAACTGGAACACTTGGGCATTGATGAGCATACCCTGGTGATTTTTACCAGCGATAACGGGCCCCATAAGGAAGGTGGCGCCAGGCCGGAATTTTTTAACAGTGCTGGCCCTTTAAGGGGAATAAAAAGAGACCTGTATGAAGGGGGCATTCGTGTTCCCTTTATCGCCTGGTGGCCCGGAAAGATTGAGGCAGGCACAACATCCGAACACATATCCGCTCAATGGGATTTTCTGCCTACCGCCTGTGAGACGGCAGGTGTTGATATCCCCCAGGATATCGATGGCATATCTTTTTTACCTGAATTGCTTGGCAAAGAACAGCAAGCGCATGGTTACCTGTATTGGGAGTTTAAACCTCATGGGGGAAAGCAAGCTGCCAGAAAGGGAAGATGGAAAGCAGTAAGATGTGATATGACCAATGATCCGGATAAACCTGTTGAACTGTATGATCTTTCCACAGATATCGGTGAAACGCGAAATATTGCAGGGGATCATCCCGGGGTGGCGGAGGAGATGCTGGATATCATGAAAAAGGCTCATGAAAAATCCGAAGTGAAAGGTTGGCGGTTTGAATATGAAAAACCCTGAGCCCGGATCTTTTTCCGGCTTTTTGAATGCAATCATTGATTATCCATATCAACCACTGGTTAGGCCTATTGATTGGTATACAATGTTTATGCGTGTGGTCATGGTTTTTTCAGGATGTGAACGCAGTCCATTTTTCCTGGGAATGATTGGAGGCTACCACGGTTTCCAGAAATGCCATACCCCGCACGCCGTCATGCACCGTTGGAAAGTCGGCATATACCGGGTCGGGTTCCTTGCCTTCCATTTTGGCACTTAAAGTAAGGGCAAAGTTTCTGTAGATGTTGGCAAAAGCTTCGATAAATCCTTCCGGATGACCTGCAGGTACGCGGGTATGGGCCAGTGCACCGGCCGAAAGAAAAGCATAACCCGCTCCGGTACGGTAGATTTCCATCGGTTGATCATTGTGTTTGACAACCAATGTATTGGGCTCCTGTTGGTGCCATTCGATGCCAGCTTTGTCTCCGTATACCCTTATGTTTAAATTGTTTTCTTCTCCAACGCTAACCTGACTGGCATGTAGGACACCACTGGCGCCATTATCAAATTTCAGCAGGATATTGCCGTCGTCTTCCAATGGCCGGCCTTCTCTAAAAGCATGCAGATCGGCGCACATTTCGGAGATCTTTAAACCCGTAATATATTCGGTGAGATTTTCTGCATGGGTTCCGATATCTGCCATACAACTGGCTATGCCTGCCTTTTTGGGATCCATCCGCCAGGAAGCCTGCTTGTGATCGGTGTCCTCCAACCGCGTGGCCAGCCAGCCCTGAGGATACTCCACAACGATCTTTCTTATTGTTCCGATTTTGCCTTCCCTGATCATTTGCCTTGCCTGTTTGATCATGGGGTAGCCGGTATAATTGTGGGTTAAGGCAAAGAGCGCATCATTTTTTTCCACCAGCTTTTCCAGTTCTTTGGCTTCCTTCAGACTGTATGTCATGGGTTTATCACAAACCACATGAAAGCCATTCTCCAAAGCCAGTTTGGCGGGTGGATAGTGCATGTGGTTGGGGGTGACGATCGAAATGAAATCCATGCGTTCTTCCTCCGGCAGTGCCTTTTCTTGCTCGATCATCTCTTCGTAATTGCCGTATACCCGGTTGTCCGGCAGGAATAATTCCTTCCCGGAGGCTTTGGATCTTTCCGGCGTACTGCTGAAAGCTCCGCAAACCAGTTCGATTTTTCCGTCTAAAGCTGCTGCACTACGATGTACGGCTCCTATAAAGGCATCTATTCCGCCTCCTACCATCCCCATTCTGATTTTTCTGTTCATAAGATTGATTTTTGATTTGTAATA
>CAYYLT010000181.1:0-7271 GCA_964472385.1 uncultured Bacteroidales bacterium | reverse complement strand
TATATGTTTATTCTATTGATTTTAAGGTTTTTTTGTGTTTTTCAGCAGACCCTACATAGCTATAGCGAGCGCTATGATCCTTCCAGCCAAAACATCCGGATTTCCAGTTCAATTCTGCAGGCAAAGTTTTGCAACGAGGCTTCCACCTATAACAGCCATGACAACAATTCCCAGTGTATAATACGGGAATTGACATCCCTTAAAATACCCGTGGAGTCAGTCGTTTGCTGTACTACAGCATCCATTATTGATCCGGTCATGAATAAATGCTTTGTTCCATATTATCTGGCTTTATAGAAAAAACACTTGAGTTTATAGACAGACGCTCATTTTATGAAAAGAGGCAGCCGACATAAAATTTTTTGAGCATAATAAGTAAAGTACTAATATTATAGTGTTTATAAATTTTTATCCATTTTTTATGAATAATACAGGCTAAAATTATATTATTGTAAAATAAACGCGGTTAAATCATTTATTTTGCATACAGTCAGGAAGTTGAATGTTATTAAATCATAGCCTTATGAAAAGAATGTATAGAATGATGGTCGCCATATGTTTTTTATGGATTACCGGTTTCACACATGCCGACGAGGGCATGTGGATGGTCAATTTATTGCATAAACTGGATCAAGGGCAACTTACAAAAATGGGTTTGAAGTTAAGCGCGGAGGAGATATATAATATCAACCAGTCCAGCTTGAAGGATGCCATTGTCGTTTTTGGTGGCGGCTGTACAGGTGAGATCATTTCAGACCAGGGGCTCTTGTTGACCAATATGCATTGTGGTTATGATGAGATACAATCGCATGCAACAGTAAAGAATGATTATTTGCGCAATGGATTCTGGGCGCAAAGCATGGAGGAAGAATTGCCTAATCCGGGACTCAAAGTGAAATTCCTCGTCCGCATTGAGGATGTTACGGATAAGATCCATTCCAGGTTGGATGAAGGTATTAGCGAAATGAGACGGGATTTAATTATCCGTCAGGTTTCAAAAGAACTGGAATCGACTGCTGTTAAAGGAACCCATTATGATGCTTCTGTAGAAAAGTTTCATCAGGGCAATCAGTTTTATCTTTTTGTATATGAGACATTTAAAGACGTAAGGTTGGTTGCTTCCCCGCCTGCCTCGATCGGAGATTTTGGCAGTCTGACGGATAACTGGATGTGGCCGCGACATAAAGCTGATTTTTCTATATTCAGGGTATATATGTCCGCTGATGGAAAACCGGCTGCATATCATACAAAAAATATTCCCTATCAACCCAAACATCACCTGCCGGTTTCCCTTAAAGGCATTGAACAGGGTGATTTTGCAATGATAATGGGTTATCCAGGAAATACCGATCGCCGGATGACTTCCTATGGCATCCGGGAGCTTAAAGAAATTGAACATCCTAACCGCATTGATATAAGGGATAAAAAATTGCAGATCCTCGGGCGTACCATGGAACAAAATCCCAGGTACAGATTGATGTATGCTTCCAAATACAAAGGAACCAGCAACTATTGGAAATATAGTATTGGCCAGATGGAAGGTTTCCGGAGGATTGACCTGTTAAGCCAACGAGAGGAGCTTGAGGCGCAATTCCAGGATTGGGCTGCCAATACCCGCCGGTATATGGGTAGATATAAAGATGCTTTGGCAATAATCGCTGAGGCCTATCAAAAGCGGGCCCCATATGTGAATGCCCGTCAATATCTTTATGAAACCATGCTGATAGGCCCTGAAATTACGCTTTTTGCTAATAAAGCCTATCCTTTGCGCAAATTATTGGAACAGTCGTTTTTCCAAAGACTTTTCAGCCGTAAAGAACGCAAATTAGCAGTAGCTAAACTGCAAACTCAGGCCGCTAAATATTTTAAGAGCTATTTACAGGAAACCGACCAGGCTGTGGCAGATACGCTGTTTTCTATGTTTGTTGAAAATGTCGAACCCCAATATTACCCGGATGCACTGACCAAAGGATTAGAACAATTCGGCAGTGTTCATGGCTATGTTAACCATATCTACAGCAAATCTTTTTTTACGGATCCCGAGCGATTTAACCGGTTTATGGATAACCCCTCTATTGACAGTTTGGCGAATGATCCGGGTTACAGGTTTGCTATGACGGTTTTGGATCAATATCGTCAGCTTACCCGGCTGGCTGACCGTTATAATATCACGTTAAACAAAGGACAACGGTTATTTGTCAGTGGCTTGAAAGAAATGCAGCCCGGCATGGTTGATTATCCCGATGCCAATTTTACCATGCGCCTTACTTATGGGACGGTTGGCGGTTATAGCCCCAGAGATGCTGTGGACTATAAGTATTACACTACGCTGGAAGGTGTCATGGAAAAGGAGGACCCCGACAATTACGAATTTATCGTACCCCCGCAATTGAAAAAATTTTATCAAAGTAAAGATTATGGGCGATATGGTGAAAACGGTCGAATGCCGGTTTGTTTTATTACCAATAATGACATAACAGGCGGAAACTCAGGAAGCCCTGTAATGAATGGTAAAGGGGAGCTCATTGGTTTGGCTTTCGACAGCAACTGGGAAGGCATGACCGGTGATATTGAATTTGCTGAAAGAATGCAAAAAACCGTTTGTACCGATATACGCTATTTGCTCTTTATTCTTGATAACATTGGTGAGGTGGATTGGCTTATCGATGAGATGACAATCAAAAATTGAAACATGAATGTACTGTCAAGGCTTCTGATTTGATGAATCATTTCTTTTTATTGTATTGAATTTCAGGTAATGGCCTTGTGTTCGTTAACTTGACTTTATGCAGAAGGATCATGCCCTGCATATCATGTTAAATTTCATAGAAATTTTTATTTTGATCCCCACCAAATAGGTTTTTTTGGCTTGCTATTGTAAAACAATGGTTTGTTTGTGCAAATAAATCATTGTTGCCCAAGATTTTAATTTGGGTCGTCCGTTCATTAAGGATCGTATTATCCTTCAATTTTGATTTTTATTATTCTTGCTTACCTTTTAATTTTGTAGCAAACAGACAATAGCTACATGCAAAATTTTTTGTACATCATTTCGATTTCTTTATTTCTCGGTATTGTGGTGGAATACTGATGGGAAATGGTGTATGTAATTATCATTTTAAAGCGCCATTTCCCGGAAACAGGCGCTTTTTTTATTCAATAACAAGACGATGGGAGAAAAGATAAGAAAAAATTCAAAACATCAGTTAAGAAGCAGTGAGACGACTGTTGGCCGTCAGAGAGCGGGAGCAAGGAGTTTATGGCGGGCCAATGGTATGAAGGATGATCATATAGGACAGCCTGTTGTTGCGATTGCCAATTCTTTTGCGCAGTTTGTACCGGGTCATGTTCATCTTCATGAAGCCGGACAGATGGTTAAGCACGAGATAGAAAAACTGGGATGTTTTGCTGCTGAATTCAATACCATTGCCATAGATGATGGCATTGCTATGGGGCATGACGGTATGCTTTATTCCCTGCCTTCACGAGAAATTATTGCAGATAGTATTGAGTATATGTGCAATGCACATAAGGCGGATGCACTGATTGCCATTGGCAATTGCGATAAGATTGTACCTGGGATGTTAATGGCTGCCATGCGTTTGAATATACCTTTTGTGTATGTTTCAGGTGGTCCGATGGAAGCAGGTAAGACCAACGGAGAAGCCCTGGACCTTATCGATGCCATTGTGAGGGGAGCCGATTCCAGTTTTAGTGACGATCAGCTTGCTGAAACGGAACAATTTGCATGTCCTACTTGTGGTTCATGTTCGGGGATGTTCACGGCTAATTCTATGAATTGCCTGGCCGAAGCACTTGGTTTGGCTTTACCCGGAAATGGTACGGTTGTGGCAACCCATGCCAATCGCCAGGAATTGATGCTCACTGCTGCCCGACTTATCGTTGACAATGCAAAAAGCTACTATTTTAATGATGATGATTCGGTGCTCCCACGATCCATTGCTACCCGTGATGCCTTCCTTAATGCAATGTCTCTGGATATTGCCATGGGTGGTTCCACCAATACGGTGCTTCATTTGTTGGCAATAGCCAGAGAAGGAGAAGTTGAGTTTTCCATCAAGGATATTGATTATTTATCCAGGCATGTACCGGTACTATGCAAGGTAGCGCCAAGCTCAGATTACCATGTTGAGGATGTAAACCGGGCAGGGGGTGTTTTGGGTATCATGAATGAACTGAATAAGGGCGACCTGATCTATCCGGATGTGAAGCGCATAGAGGGAGAAACTCTAGGAAAAGTGCTTGAAAAATATGATGTTACCATTCGTGAACCCCTGGAAACAGCTGAAGCCCTGTATAAATCAGCTCCCGGTAATGTCAGGAATTTGAAGTTGGCAAGTCAGCAGAATGTATATGATCAGCTTGATTTGGATCGGGAGAATGGTTGTATCCGAGATATTGACCATGCTTATGAGCGTGATGGCGGATTGGCAGTGCTTTTTGGGAATATTGCCAGAAAAGGATGTATTGTCAAAACAGCAGGCGTTGATTCCTCGGTCTTGAAATTTAGCGGAAAGGCCATGATTTTTCATTCTCAGGATGAAGCATGTGATGCCATACTTAATGATCGGGTTGTTGCAGGGGATGTAGTGGTTATCCTTTATGAAGGGCCTTCAGGTGGGCCGGGCATGCAAGAGATGCTCTACCCGACTTCTTACATCAAATCCAAAAAGCTGGATAAGGATTGTGCCCTGATTACCGATGGCCGTTTCTCCGGTGGTACTTCAGGTCTTTCTATAGGCCATATTTCTCCTGAGGCAGCCGACGGAGGAGAGATAGCTTTGCTGCGTGACGGGGATGTGATTGATATTGATATTCCCGGCAGATTGATACAGGCGCAAATTGATGATAAGGAAATGGAAGAGCGTAAAAGACAGGAAGCGCAATATCAGGATAAAGCCTTTACCCCCAGAAAAAGAAAACGATTTGTATCCAAGGCGCTTCAGATATATGCTAAAATGGTCACTTCTGCAGACCAGGGAGCTGTGCGAAATATATAGGGGTTACTGAAAAAGTCTTTAATACATCAGCTATATGGTATCTGATTTTATAGATAGATACGAAGCAGATGCTTTGCTAAAGGCTAAAAAATGATCATCATCATGCAAGGTTTTGTACGGATATTTGTTTCAAAGCTTGCATGATGCAAATAACAAAAATATTTGCCCTATTGATTAGAAGCGTTTTTTGTGTTTTTCAGCAAATCCTATATAAAACCAGAGCAGGGATGTTGGGAATTAAAATGTGTTAGCCATGAAAATGACAGAAGATAAATCACAGGCATTAGCGGGATCAGCGAATACTGTTCGAACGGTTAAAGGATCAGAAGCATTGATACTTTCCTTGTTAGAGGAGGGTGTTAACCAGATATTCGGTTATCCCGGCGGAGCGATCATGCCGGTATACGACTCCCTTTACGATTACCGTGATTCGGTGGATCATTTACTGGTCAGACATGAGCAGGGTGCTGTCCATGCTGCCCAGGGTTATGCCCGGGCTACCGGTAAAACCGGAGTTGTTTTTGTTACCTCGGGGCCAGGAGCTACCAATTTGATTACGGGTATATCCGATGCCTATATCGACTCAACACCCATTGTGTGTGTCACCGGTCAGGTGAACCATGACATGTTGGGCACAGATGCATTCCAGGAAATAGATGTGATCAGCATCTCCTCGCCCGTTACCAAGTGGAATTCCCAGATAAGCCAGGCTGAGGAGATCCAGGAGACCATTGCGAAAGCTTTTTATATTGCCCATTCAGGGCGCCCGGGGCCCGTGCTGATTGATATTACCAAAAATGCCCAATCTGACTTGGTAGATTTTGCGTATAAAAAATGTCACCATATCCGCAGCTATAAGCCTGTGCCAGATTTAGAAGAAAACCAGATAGTGGATGCAGCTCACTTAATTGATCAGGCTAAAAGTCCCCTCGCTTTGGTAGGTCAGGGTGTGATCCAGGGTAATGCCGAGGATGATCTCATAAAATTCCTGGATAAAACAAATATCCCGGCCGCATGCACCCTTTTGGGTCTTTCCGCCGTGCCGGTCAATTATCCCAATTATGTGGGTATGCTTGGAATGCATGGCAATTATGGCCCCAATGTCCTGACCAATGAAGCAGACCTGCTCATTTCAATAGGCATGCGTTTTGATGACAGAGTTACCGGTAATTTGCGTAAATATGGGCAAAACGCCCAAGTGATCCATATGGATATCGATCCTGCTGAGATCAATAAAAATGTAAAGGCAGATGTTGCAGTGCTGGGTGATGTTAAGGAAACCCTGCCTGCGCTTACCGCAAAAGTACAAGCTAAAAACTATCCTACGTGGCTGGAAAAGTTCAAAGTACGAGAACAACAGGAGCTTCAGAAGCTGTTTTTGAATAAAGTAAAGCAGGATGGTCAGATCAATATGGCAGAGGTTATAATGGCTTTGAATAAGAAAGAGCAGGATCCTATACTGGTCACGGATGTTGGACAACACCAGATGGCAGCTTCGCGATATTTTCAGTATGGCCGGACCCGCAGTAACATCACCTCGGGTGGATTAGGCACTATGGGTTTTGCATTGCCAGCGGCAATAGGAGCGCAGGTTGGAAGCCCCGGTATACCGGTTGTTGCGATAATTGGAGATGGCGGTATTCAAATGACAGTGCAGGAACTGGCTACTATAGCGCAAGCCCAATTGCCCGTAAAGATAATCTTGCTTAACAATGCTTATCTTGGTATGGTGAGGCAGTGGCAGGAATTATTTTTTGAAAAACGGTATTCATTTACTCCCATATCCAGCCCCGATTATGAGAAGCTGGGAGAAAGTTATGGCATTCAAGCAAGGAGAATAAAGCATTCGCAGGATTTATCCGATGCCCTTGATGAGATGTTCCACACACCAGGCCCTTATTTGTTGGAAGTTTTGGTTGAACAGGAATACAATGTCTTTCCAATGGTTCCTCCTGGAGCATCTGTTTCGGATATTATTCTGGAACCTCCGGAGAAGAAACACTCATCCGGGCAAGGCCCAGGCCGTAGCACGTCCTAACCCGTATTATTCATAAAAATGGAAAAATATAAACAACAGAATATTAGTGCTTTACTTGTTATGATCAAAAAATTTATTTTTATACATTTTTTCCGAGTGCGCCAATTTTCGGGCATCTGCCGCGTTGCAAAATCCTCGAAGTAGGCGACTACGTCGTGGGCTTTCGACGCCTTGCATCTACCCAAAATTTGACGCATGAATAATACAGGTTA
>CAYYLT010000180.1:0-7274 GCA_964472385.1 uncultured Bacteroidales bacterium | reverse complement strand
ATAACATTAGTGCTTTACGTGTTATGTTCAAAAAATTCTATTTTCATACATTTTTTCCGAGTGCGCCAATTTTTGGTCATCTGCTGCGTTGCGAAAGCCTCGAAGTAGGCGACTACGTCGTCGGCTTTCGACGCCTTGCATCTACCCAAAACTTGACGCATGAATAATACAGGTTAAAAGCCAGGTTTTTCAACAGGGTCAGCAATAATGTTTTGTAAATAATTCGGGTTGAATATTTTTGTCGCACAGATCAAGGGAATAACAGGAGAAGGTTAAACTTTGTTTGCCAATATTTGTCCTTAAATTAATCATGAATTATATCAAATGCAATAATCATGGAAAATTTTACAGCTTATAATCCTACCTGTGTTCATTTTGGCCAAGATGTTTGCAATGACCTGAGCCAATGGATTGCACCTTATGGCAAACGTGTTCTTCTGATGTATGGCAGGGGTAGCATCAAGCGAAACGGCATATATGAAAAGATCACCAGCCAGTTGCATGCATTGGGGGCTGACCTATATGAATATTCAGGCATCAAACCAAATCCGCTGGTATCGGATGTCAACAAAGCTGCTGAGTTGGGCAGGCAAAAGGATGTGGAGATAATACTGGCAGTTGGTGGAGGCAGTGTTATCGACAGTGCCAAAATAACATCCCTTAGCATAGCAAATAAAGCAGATGCGTGGGAACTGATGAAAAAAAAGGTGGAGCCAAAGACCAAAATCCCGCTGATCAGTGTGTTAACGCTGGCAGCTACAGCCTCAGAGATGAATAAAATAGCTGTTTTGCAAAACAACGAAACACAAGAAAAATTTGGATTTGGGCATGAACTCAACTATCCTGAGCATTCATTTCTGGATCCGCAATTCACCTATACGGTGCCCAAAGATCAAACGGCCTATGGTATAGCTGATCTGATAGCACATACGTTTGAATCCTTTTTTGGAGGCGGTGAAGCACCCCTCTCCGACCGTTTTGTGCAAGGAATTTGTAAAGTAGCGCTTGAATATGGCCCCAAAGTGCTGCAAGAACCACAAAACTATGAATACCGGGCAAACATCATGTGGGCAGCCACCAATGCCATGAACGGACTTTGTGCATACGGAAAAAGCAAAAATGATGGAGGCATGCATGCCATAGGGCATAATATGTCCATCCTTTTCGATACCCCGCATGCAGCAACGCTGACCATTGCTATTCCGGCATGGCTAAAACTGCATAAAGCAAGCCTGTCCGGGAAAATCGAAAAGCTGGGAAAACTGCTTTTCGACGTAAGTACCGCAGAACAGACCATATCAGAATTGGAAAAATTCTACCGCTCCATTGGATGTCCCGTCAGATTATCCGATATCGGACTGGATTATAGCTCAAAAGATCAATACCTGGATTTACTCCAGGCCAATCAGGCAACAGGGAGAGTCCACAAACTCAATGACAACGACAGAAAGCAAATTGTAGCCTATATGGATCAATAAACCAAACCAATGTTCAACTTCAATAAAACCCTAATCAAACCATGAAAACCCAAACAAAAATGTATTTTTCGGCCCTGTTCTTTATCTTATCCGGATATTTCACCGTTGATGCCTGTACAAACCTGTTGGTAACCAAAGGTGCATCATCCGATGGGTCCACGATGATCACCTATGCTGCGGATTCCCATGTTTTATATGGTGAGCTGTATTACCGTCCTGCTGCAGATCATCCCAAAGGAGCTATGGTAGATATTTATGAATGGGATACCGGAGAATATCTGGGCCAGATTCCCCAGGTCCGTCACACTTGCAGAGTAATCGGCAATATGAATGAACACCAGGTATCTATTGGAGAAACCACCTTTGGAGGAAGGGAAGAACTGTATAAGAAGGATACCAATGCCATCTTAGACTATGGAAACCTGATGTACCTTACCCTTCAGAGAGCCAAATCAGCAAGAGAAGCCATCAAAATCATCACTACACTTGTAGAGCGTCATGGATATTACAGCACCGGCGAATCATTTTCCATTGCTGATCCTAATGAAGTATGGATTCTGGAGATCATAGGCAAAGGGCCTCAAGACCCGGGCGCTGTATGGGTAGCCCGTAAGATCCCTGACGGTATGGTATCGGCACATGCCAACCAGGCCAGGATCAGAACTTTCCCGCTTGCCTCAGACAATAAGCAAAGCATTAGCTATACCCATATCGGCCAGATATACAATCCCCTTATTGAAACGGTATATGCAGATGATGTGATCTCTTTTGCACGGAAAAAAGGTTGGTATAAGGGTACAGATAAAGATTTCAGCTTTTCAGATACCTATGCACCCATAACCTTTGAAGGTGCCAGGTTTTGTGAAGTTCGTGTATGGTCTTTCTTCAAGGATATACATAACAATATGGACCCGTATCTGGAATATGTCAAAGGCCATGAGCTGGACAACAGAATGCCCTTGTGGATCAAGCCCAACAAAAAAATCACCGTTCGGGATATGATGAATTTTATGCGCGACCACCTGGAAGGAACTGAATTGGACATGCGGCAAGACTTTGGCGCCGGACCCTTTGAAAAACCTTACCGGTGGAGGCCTTTAATATGGGAGGTAGACGGAAATAAATATATTAACGAACGCGCAACTGCTACCCAGCAAACTGGCTTTTCTTTTGTTGCGCAGGCCAGGGACTGGCTTCCCGATCCCATTGGCGGCATATTCTGGTTCAGCGTAGATGATGCTGCCAGTACCGTTTATACCCCGCTCTATGCCGGACTTCAAACAGCTCCCCCACCCTATGCCGAAGGCAACGGATCCATGATGGAATGGTCTGACAATGCAGCTTTCTGGATATTTAACCAGGTCTCCAACCTGGCATATACACGGTATAACCTAATACATCCCTATATCCACGATCTGCAGCAGCAACTGGAAAAAAGATTTGTTCAATATACCTCCATGGTGGATGAAAAAGCACTGGAGCTTTTTAAAGAAGATAAGGGCAAAGCCGAAGCCTTCGTTTCGGGTTTTTCCGTAGATAATGCCATTGCTTTGGTCCACAAATGGAAAGAATTCTACCGGTTCCTCTTTATGAAGTTTGTCGACGGTAACGTAAAAACGACCGAAGGAAGGTCATTTAAAACCAACGGTACCGGTGTGGTCAAACTGAAACAACCAGGTTACAGTGAAGAATGGTACAAACAGCTAATTGAAGAAACAGGGAAAAAATTTAAGGTGCCGGCAAAAGAAGACCAGTAACCAATGCTTTAACCTATCTTGTATGATTCATGAAAAATAAAAAAACATTTATAAACAAAATAATATTAGCATATTACATATTATGTTCAAAGATTTTTATTTTTAGTGATCTTTTGCAAGTGCGCTAATTTTTATGCATATGCTGCGTCGCGAAAGCCTCGCATCTACCCAAAACCTGACGCATAAATAATGCAGGTTAAAATTTTATGTGTACCGAACCTGTATTACATACAGGCTAAATTTTGTTTCCGGTCTTATTTTATCCGGATCTTGCAAAGGATGACACGGATCAATCAATAACTTGACTATCAATTGGTTTATTTATATCCCACGAGAGAATCATAAGAAATTTTGGATATGGTTTAAGGTATGTGAAAAATTATTTATAATATTGCGCCCTGTTAATGAAGAAATAAAAAACAAAAAAGTATAAGGTCATGGATTTAATGAAAGAAGTTGCAAAGGAATTCGGCCAGGAGAAAAAAATACCTGCATTCAGAGCTGGTGATACCATTACTGTTCACTATAAAATTAAAGAAGGCAATAAAGAAAGGATCCAGAACTTTCAGGGTGTGGTAATTCAAAGAAAAGGCGAAGGATTGTCGAAAACATTTACAGTGAGAAAGATGTCGGGGGGAGTGGGTGTTGAACGGATTTTTCCGGTTCATTCTCCCAATATCGATAGCATCGATATCAACAAACGAGGAAAAGTAAGAAAGTCCAAGATCTACTACCTGCGTGGACTTACTGGCAAAAAGGCCAAATCAAAGATCAAGGAAAGAAGGGTATGATGTTGACGCCTTGCATCTACCCAAAACTTTACGCATGAATAATACAGGTTTAATTAGGGTTTGCTGAAAAAGTCATTCGTGCATCAGCTACACGGTGTATGAAAAATCTAAACCGCAGAATACTTGTGTATTTGAGAACTTAGCGAAGCGCTCTCAAGCCTTGCGTATAATTTATATTTTAAGCAACAGCGAAGAAATTGGACTTTATAAACAAACACTAATTATACCACTACGATCTATCCATTTACGCATTATAATTATTCGTTTTTAAAAACGAATACTGGTAATCCATCGGTATAATCTCTAAATAATCTTCAACATTTGCGCCTGACAAACAAGTTTCAATAATCCTTCTGCCTGTATCACATAATTCAGGGGTTAAAAACTTTGACAATTCCGATTTAAAAAAATCAAAAAGCATTTGAGCACCGGCATCATAACCCGATGTTTCTACTTCATCTTGTTTGTGAACCTGAAGAAGCCTGGTAGGAATTTTGGCTCCTTCAATGGTAAGATAATTTAGTTCAAAACCCAATAATGGACAACGTGCGGCTTGATACTGGTTACTTCTAAGCTTTGCATTGCCTCTTCTGGTTAAATACTCACGCATCAATAATTGCGGTTTAAATCCAACCCTCCAGGCCCCAATATGCTGATTGGGCACAAGGGTATAACGCATGCGGGGTGTGTTCATAATTTGTTCCAGCAATAAATTGGCATGGTTAACCATTTTCCCAGTGGCAAACGGCCAGTAAGAGCCTACGCCTTCGCTTTCCATTTTGCCACCATCAACGATACTGGGATTTGCATGTCCGCGGGGCGATACAAGCCTCCACAGCCAGGCCAGCGCCGGGGGTAGGATATGAAACAATCCTATAATACCATAAGTCGGATTTTCCTTTGTACAAGGTGGAGTGCGTACACCAAAACTCCGAATATCAACAGTTACGGGTTTATTAACTATATTGGGCACAATATGCCGCGGAACAATAACTCTTGGGTTGGGGCATCTTTTCCCCGGACTGTCTTCTGTATGATCCCAAACCAGGGCAGTACAGTCAGGGTTCGATTTTATATTCAGGAACAGCAAAGGTTCCTTTGGTTTAATGGTCAGTTTCTCAAGGAACGGATCGTCACCATATTCTTTTATACCGTCAACCCTTATAAACCAGGCATTTTCAGCATCCAAAACAGTTAGTTTGCCACTGTTATTCTGAATTGAAGGATGACATAATGCCATATCATCGGTAACAGGATTAAAAGAACAGAACAACGGAATATTGATAAACCTTTTTTCATTGTTTATAATATTTTCTCCAATAAATACCTCTCCATTTTCTTCTCTTACAATATTTTGGAGCATTTCACTTTTACCCCCGCCACTTGCACCTTCATGCATAAAAGTGGTAATATTATCGTAAGGACTAACCACCTGTACGGTAGAACAATGGGCCGTGACCCAACCTTCTTTTTCACCTTTGGTTAACAATGCCCCATATACTCCTTTTTTTGCACTTGGACCAGGATAAAGGTTATAGGAAAAAATTTCGTGCAAATGATCCGACCTGTTGTGAACCACTATCTGTTTTCCGCTGAAATGGGTATGACGAAAAATAGGTGCAACAAAAACAACTGTCTCTATGAACAGATTTTCAGGCAGCTCGTCTGCCGGTATGATCCCTTGAAGCATGGCCAGTCCCATGGCAAAGAAACCTGCATTAGCAGGAGCAATAGCAATCCCTCCCGAGCCAATATTATCGCTTCCTGAAATAAAAAAGAATACCGCTAAATCCTGCGATTGAAGCCAATCTATGGTTTCGTTACGCACTGTATCGAAGTTATACCCAAACCTATTGGCAAAGCGTTCTTTGTCGCTGGGCAAATCATCAGCAATACTCATGCTTTCCGGATCCCGGCGTCGCATATATGGCTCAGTGTAATTTGCCGAAATACCATTGGAAACCTTATGGACGGTTGTTTCGGTAACTTCACCTTTACCCGGGATGTCATATTTTACCTCGTAACGATTGTTATCTCCCCCAACAGCAGCCTTAGTCAATTGATGAATTGTATCAAAGGTCCGGTGTGATTTACAATTACCAAGTACACGAAGAACATCATCGGGCAGCCTAATTTTCTTTTTTTCAAGCTTTTTTAATAATGCTTCCATATGTATTTCTACCTTTTTATCGTTGACAAAATAAATTCAGAAGCGTCCAGGATATTTCCGCATATACATACCTCCCTGGTCAATTCACTTTGATGTTTTATCCCATGTCCACTTCTCACATATATTGGCGTAACTCCGGCATTGACTCCGCATTCAACATCTGATGGATGGTCACCAATCATAAAAGACCTTGACAGATCAACATTGTAAAGCCGGGCAGCCAAATTTAAGAAAAACGGACTGGGTTTTTTACAATGACACGCGTCTTCATTTTTATGCGGGCAATAAAATGTGTCATAAACCGCTATTCCGTTTGATATCAGGTGATCTGTGATATGCTGATTAACCGCTTCGACCTGCTTTTCTGTAACAATCCCTTTTGCTATCCCTGATTGATTGGTTACTATAAAAAGCAAAAAATGGTTTTGTAGTATTTGAAGGGCTTTAAATGAGAAAGAATAAAACGCAACCAAGGATGAATGATGAATATAGCCAACGTCTTCGATTATTGTTCCGTCTCGGTCTAAAAATACGGCCGGATGTTTGGGCATCAATATTTTTCTTTTTTTAAGGCAAAGATATACCTTGTTGATCAATTTATGAAGTATTGCCTTAAATTTTTCAAAACGAATGGGGATGCAGGCATCCACGATTAAAAAAACCAGCTTCCTGCGGGAAATTATGAAGCAAAAATCCTTGACACCCTCTGCTCACCGGTTGACTTTTTTGGTTTTGCACTGGCCCCAAGCAGGCTTGGCCCTGACCAAAATCAAAAAAGCCCTACTCAGCTTCCGCTTCGTAAGGCTTTTTATTCTGGTCGGGGTGGTGAAATTTGTCCACCCCTGCCTTTTATCTTATCTATCAACTCGTTACTGATACAATTTCATCTAAGGGCACCGAATGGGGCACATATGCAATGGTTTCATTTGGAGTGATTTAGTGACCCTTATTGATCAGTCTGTTTAAGAACTGTTATGTGGAAAATATACACAAAAACAGTCAAAAAATATTGGAGTGGATGAAAAATTTTTGTTTCTTTATTCATGATTCGCGAACTGAAAACCAAAGTAATAAATGA
>CAYYLT010000179.1:0-7294 GCA_964472385.1 uncultured Bacteroidales bacterium | reverse complement strand
CCGGCCAGTTCAATCATGGTAGGTGCAAAATCCGTGTTGTTGATCAGGGCATCCGAGACAGATCCGGCTTCCACCATATCCGGATAACGCACAAGAAAAGGCATGCGCATGGATTCTTCATACATCCAACGCTTATCGATATAATCATGTTCCCCCAGCATAAAACCCTGATCCCCGGTATAAATAATGACGGTATTGTCCATGATACCTTCCGATTCAAGATAATCAAACAATCGCTTCAGGTTATCATCCACACCTTTCACGCAGCGAAGATAGCGTTTTAAATATTCCTGGTAAGCCATGCTGGCATATTTGGGATCAGGAATATCCTGATCAATATCCATATGCATACCCATATTCCGTATATGGTTTCTATGGGAAATGGAGGAACCGATATCATGGATCAGGGATTCGTTTTCACCCCGTATGGCAACAGAACCATGATTACGGTTATAATACAGACTGGCGGGTTCGGGTATTTCAGTATCTTCCAAATATTCAGCATATCTGGGAGCAAACTCGAACATGTCATGGGGCGCTTTATATTGATGCATCAAAAAGAAAGGTTTTTCTTTTTCACGATTTTTGAGCCATTCGAGGGTCAGGTCGGTGATCACATCGCTTGAATGTCCTTTCTTTTGAATGGTATTGTTGGGCCAGTCTTTTTCTCCCTGCACCCGGAACTCGGGATCAAAATAATCTCCCTGACCCGGCAGTACGGTATAAAAATCAAAGGCTGCGGGTTCCTTTTTCAGATGCCATTTGCCGATCATGGCTGTTTGGTAGCCCAATTCTTTCATTTCTTTGGCCAGGTACTGGTTCTCAGGATCAAGATGTCCGTCAAGATCCAAAACTTCATTAGTTTGGGGATACTGGCCGGTCATAATGGAAGCCCGGGAAGGCGTACTGATGGAATTATTGCAGAAAACATGGGTGAACCGCATGCCTTCCTCTGCCAATTGATCGAGAACCGGTGTGGGATCCAGGTCTGCCAGGCGGCTTCCATAAGCACCAACAGCCTGCGAAGTGTGGTCATCCGACATAATGAAGAGTATATTGGGTTTTTCCTGTTCCTGTTCCTGGGTCTGACATCCTGTGACCACTGAAAACGTGAATACAATCTTTAATGTTCTTGATAGAATCTTCATAAGACAGCTCCTTTTTGTCATGTATTGTTAAAATATTGAAATCTCGTTATGCATTGATAGATTGTCCAAAATTATCCGGCACATGTGATATCCGGGTTATTTGGATCATTTATAATCCCTGCCATTTAGGCTCCGGATAACATCTTTCTGCCAGGATGTCAAGATATTTTCCAGGACACTGCCGCGTACCCTTCGCTCATAAACAATATTATTTGTTTCCCCGGGATCTTTATCCAAATTGTAAAGCTCGAATTTAACGCTATCCTTGCTATAGACGATGCGGTGAAGTTTCCATGGCCAATCAATCAGGGCTGCATGGCCGGGTAAAGAATCCCATGGGTGTTTTTCGGCGATCTTACCGGCATCAAGGCACAACCGTTCGGTTTTGTTTTCCAGTTCCTCGTTGTTATTTTGGGCTTCCAACAGCTCCTGCATCCATTCATGACTTGGCGTTCGGCGACCCTGGGCAGGGTATTGCCAAAATCCCATTTTTACGCGTCTCTGTTTAATCTTTCCATCAATAATGGGCAGCAAGGTCATACCGTCTAGTGGTGTTTGCGGCGGATTCGTGATACCTGCCATATGAAGCAGGGTGGGAAATATATCTACTGTATTGCAAGGAATATCAATAACCTGGGGTTCCTCAACATAGGCAGGCCATTCCAGTATAGACGGTACACGCAGCCCCCCATCATAAAGCGAGCCTTTTTTACCACGGCCACCGGTACTACTGGTATCCAGACCTCCATTGTCGCTGCAATACCACACGGCCGTATTTTCATGAATTCCCAAATCCCGCAACTTTTCTCTCAGTTTACCAACAGCGTTGTCCACTCCGGTGATCTCACCATAAAAATTTTGTTTTGCTTCATCCTGGTCGGGATAAAGCTTCCGGTTAGCCTCTGAGGCTTCATGAGGAAGATGAGGAGAGCCAAACCATATCACGGTTAAAAAAGGTTCGGTGGTCTGAGCCTGTTTGGAAATAAATTGAAGTGCAGCATCCATAACTACCATGGAACTCTCGCCCTGGGTTTGCACTGCTTTCCCTTCACGACTTAATACCGGGTCATTATCAAAAAAATTGGGTGCTGAAAACCATTCATCAAAACCGCTTGCCCCGGGATTAACAGGACTTCCCTCCAGTACAGAGCCAACATGCCATTTCCCAAAATGCCCGGTGGTATATCCGGCTTTCTTTAGCGCTTCAGCAATGGTAACCTCCTGGGGTCGAAGGGTACCACCCCAGGTATAACATCCAAACCGGTTTGGATGACGGCCGGTGAGTATAGCCGCCCGCGTTGGCGTGCAAAATGCCGAAGTTGCATAAAAGCGGTCGAAACGCAGGGCAGTACCGGCCATTTCATCTAAATGAGGAGTTTTTAAAACAGGATGACCGTTGTAACCAACATCTCCCCAACCCTGATCATCGGCCATGCAAAGAATGATATTCGGCTTCTCTTTTACAGGCTCTTCAGCCGCTATGGCAAATCTTGCCATGAAAAACAAAAAGAGGCTTTTCAGGATAAAGGACAGAAATACAAATCGCTTCATGGATTGAAATTGATTTAATAATAAATAATGGATTCAAATATACCAAAAAAACAAATCACCACTTATCAATTTCCCCAAATTCTCCTAACATCATTGTTGGCGGAAACGGAGATGGGATAAGCAATAACTGTTGTTTATCCGTTCTCAGCATCGACAACAAAACACATGAACAAATCATTGCATTATACATCAAAAAAAATTACTCTTTGACCATCTTGATGGTAAATACTCTTTGGGGTGTCGTTAGGGTCACCAGATATATACCGGCTTCTAATCCGCTCACATCTATAAATCCCTGCTTCTTCAGTCCGGATCTTTCCAGCAGTATTTTCCCTGTAAAATCCGATATTTTCACATGTTTTACAGGACGCTTGCCCGACGCAAAATAAACTTTTGTTCTAGCCGGATTGGGATAGATGTTCATGCCATGTTCTTTCAATGCATTAAGGCCGGTGGCAGGAGCTTTGAGTAACACTTCAAAGCTGCATTGAGCTTGATTCCCTGAATTATCCATAACGGTCCATACAACGGAGGTGGTATCATCTGTGAACCGGGCTCCACTGAGGGTGGAATCGTTATTAAAATCATTGGTTATGCTGGCAATGGAACAATTATCATTCACAGAATCCGGGTCCCATTCCGTTCCGGAAACCGTATAAGCGGACTGGCCCTCATCCAATTGTATTAACTGGTCTTCAGGGCATTCAATCGTAGGTTTAACCTCTTCCACCACATCCACATAAAAGAATACCGTAGTATCATTGCCTTTAGGGTCTGTCACAGTTAATGACACTTCATTAGCTGTATCTGAAATGAGCGTGAAGGGTTCGGGTGATTGGCTTACTTCCAGTTCATACGTACCATAACAATTATCACTGGCAGTCAAAATGCTTGTATAAGCTGGCAAAGCTCCCTGACAATCTTCGGTGGCATTGATGGTTTGATCAGAAGGTTGGGAAGTAACGACAGGGGCACTGAGATCCTGAACCTCCAAAGAAAATGTTGCCTGAGAACTGTTTCCGGCATTATCCAGAGCTGTTACGACAACATCAACTGTGGATGGATCTATTTGGGATCCTGGTATGGGATTTTGGGTAATATCCGGATTTTCATCATGGTTGTCGGTTACCTCTACCTGGCCGGTATAATCCGGAAGTATACCCTGGCAATCGTTTTCCGCTCCCAAGATTTGCTTTTCAGGTACAGAAGTGATGGTCGGTGCCTGGGCATCAAGCACCTTTAATACAGCTTGACCTGAAACAAGCGTATCGGCCTGGGCCGAAACAACACATCGGTAATGGGCACCTGACATATCCAGGGTAATATCACTAATCTGCAAAAGGTCATTATCAACACCGGAATAAGTGGTGTTATTTGTTAGATTGGAAAATCCCTTCCCCGTGTCGACCTGCCATTGAAAATCTGTAGCTGAAAGCGCCATAACTTCCATTTTTGCATCAGCACCGGGGGATACGGTTGTGTCCTTAGGTTTCTGTGTAATTTCCAGCGGTAAAGTATTTTTATACCAGGCAATTTGTTTATCGCCATAGGAAGCAGAGACGATATCCTGATCTGAATCACTATCTATATCAGCGGGATATACTGTACCCGGCTTGTTCAATGAAGTAGTAATCACCTGTTGGGGGCCAAATGTTCCCTGTCCGTCGGTATTTTCATACCAGGCAACTTTATTATCCCACAGCGATGCCGAAAGCACATCCTGATCGCCGTCGCCATCAACATCCGATGAATAAACCGAAATGGCCCCGTCTGCAGCAGTAGAGATCACCTGCTGTTGGCCAAAAGAACCCTGCCCGTCTATATTCTCGTACCAGGCAATGGTATTGTCCCACAGGGATGCGGAAAGTACATCCAGATCACCATCACCATCCAGATCAGAAGCAAAAACGGATTTAGCACCTTTTACCGTGTCGGTGATGAGTTGCTGTGGACCAAAAGTACCCTGTCCGTCGGTATTGGCATACCACAGGATCATGTTGTTACAGGAGATCAGGATATCCGCATTCCCGTCGCCGTTTAAATCCGCAATAAAATGATCGGTAGGCGTATTAAGTTGGGAAGTAAAGATATTGCTGACTGTTGTAAAGGATTGGGCGTTAATCCATAAATTTCCGAAGATAAAAATGATGAGGAATAGGGATCTTTTGTACATGATATTCAATTTTTGATGCGTGAATGCTCCAATGTGTGCATGATTGAATGTCTCAATGGGTTACTCGTTAGGTGTTTGATAAGGATCATACTTAGCCTTTGTGCCCCATCATCACTCCACCAACACTCAATAGTCACTCGATAGTCACTCAATTGTCATTGATAGTCATCCGTCAGAGGCCGGACACGGTTGATAGTCATGGATAGTCATTAATTGTCAACGAATGACAATCAATGACAATAATTTCATATACAATTACTTACATCTCATCCTCCACCTTAATCGCATACAGCAATACAGTAAGATCCAGGATCACAATTCCCTCGGATGCTTTCCAGCAAGAAAATGCTGTTCAATTTTCTCGAGGGAATGTTTTTTGGTTTCGGGAATATAAGTATACACAAATATAAGTCCCAATATGCCGATCGCTGCATAAATAAAGAAAGCTCCGCCGGGGTTGACCAGCATACCTTCACCGGCCGGATTAGACATTTCTCCTGTCACTGCCCTACCTAAAGAAAGGAATGTATTGGCCACAATGAAGTTGGACACCCAGCACACCATGCTGGCAATGCTCATACCCAGGCCCCTGATCTTTGTGGGATAAATCTCCGATATCAGCAGCCAGGAAATTACCCCAAGGCTGATGGCGAAAAATGGGATATAAACCATCATGCTGAGGAAAGAGATCCATTTCAGTGCACTTCCGCCGATGGTTTGGTTAAAAGTAAATCCGATACCAAGAGCAATCAGAGCCACAACCATTCCAATCAAACCCAAATACAGCAGAGGTTTTCTCCCCCACCGGTCGACAAGGAAGATAGCCACAACCGTAAACAGCACATTGACAAATCCAATGGGAAGCGAGGGGAGAATGGCATCGTAAACGGCATTGGCACTATTGGCCCCAAAACCGGCCATCTCAAATATGGTTGGGGAATAATAGATAATGGTATTGATGCCTACAAATTGTGACAGAATCATGATCCCAATCCCGATAATCAGGGCAGGCCTGACCCATTTAGCTTTTAGCATATGGAAGATGCTCAGTTCTTTTTTCTCAGCCTCTATATTGGCTTTAATCTGAGCAAGCACATCCTCTTTATTGGTCTCTCCTACTTTATCGAGCACTTTTCTGGCTTGCGCTTCTCCTTTATAAGTCATAAGCCATCTGGGGGTTTCCGGTAAAAAGATCATACCAATACCCAGTACGAGGGCGGGGAACAAACCGACGAGGAACATCCAGCGCCAACCGTCATCAACATTGGCAAACCCTAAGTCCACCAAGTAAGATGCAAATATACCTACTGTTATCAGCAATTGATTGATCGAAACCAGTGCCCCCCGGACATGTGTTGGAGAAACCTCGGAAATATAAAGGGGTACAGTATAAGATGCGACTCCAATAGCAATACCGATGATAAGCCTCCAGATAATCAGCAGGGATACAGCATTGGCCGCAGCCAAACCTACCGAACCTACTGCAAAGATAAATGCGGTGATCATGAGCACTTTTTTTCGTCCCAGCACATCGGTTATCCTGCCGCTGCTCAAAGCACCGACTGCCGCACCCAGAACAGTTATACTCACGATCCATTCCTGCGTTCTTTCCGGGAGTTGTTCCATTCCATTGATCAACAGATTCGGATCATTCTTGATCAATAATAAAGCACCGGAAATGACCCCGGTATCAAAACCAAACAGCAAACTTCCAAATGCTGCTACGGTAGCGATTAAAACAACATAACCTCTGTTATAAGATAGCGTTTTTGCCATAGATCTTTATTTTATTGTCATTAAATAATCATTGGGTGAAGTCATAAAAAAATCACTGGTTATCTTATCAGCACTAAACACCATATTGTTAAACAGGCATCTTAGGCAAATTCCACCCTTCTCTGTAAGTATGCTTGATGTATTCATTGGCTTCTTCCAGGGCATTCAACGTAGCATATTCCCGTTGAAAGGTAGGGTGTCCCTCATGAACAAAAAAACCGAACTTTTTTAATACTTTCAATTTTTCATTCGTTCCGATATTGGTAAACTTCATGTTTTCGCCATCCCATTCCAGTGCTTTATTCAGGGCTTTCAGCCGTACAGCCAGTACTCCTAATAAAACGCTTTCATTAAAGGGTCCGGCAAAAGCAAAGTTTGAGGTGGGTTCTGTTCTGTTTGCAGGAGATTCCTTGCAGGCTCTGATCCAGTCCTGTTCATGGGGTCCGTCCTGATAACCGGTTGCCCCGGGTATCCTTCGAAGGTAGGGTTCCACCTGTGGTACCCGTCCGGAAAGCAAGCGTGGATTGAAGCCACCGGTACCGCAAAGTAAGGCATCTTTGGAGCCCACAAAAAGTGTTCCTCCCATGCCATCCTTCATCAGATCCTCCCCCTTGGGCAGCAGCTCCATACGCATAGGCAGCAATCC
>CAYYLT010000178.1:0-7309 GCA_964472385.1 uncultured Bacteroidales bacterium | reverse complement strand
AACAGCCATTTGCTGTATGTGATTAATCGAGATGTTATTACATTTGCGATGTTTACAGGAATAAATCCGCATTACATTATGAGAGGTCTCATTCAGCGTGTAAATCACGCATCAGTGATTATTGAAAATCAGGAAACTGCATCAATCGGGCATGGGTTGCTTATATTCATTGGCATAGAGATGGATGACAACCAAGAAGATATTCGCTGGTTGGCGAGCAAAATATCCAGGTTAAGAATATTTACCGATGCACAGGGACAGATGAACGACAGTGTGAATGATGTAAACGGAGAAGTTTTGGTTATCAGCCAGTTTACACTTCATGCCAAAACAAAAAAAGGAACCCGGCCCTCATACAGTAAAGCTGCCAAACCCGATATGGCAATTCCTTTATATCACCAGTTTATTGAATATATGCAACAGGAAACACGGCGTGATATCAAATCGGGTGAATTTGGTGCCTATATGAAAATAAATCTGGAAAACGACGGACCGGTGACCATGCTGATAGACTCCAGGAATAAAGACCTTTGAAATGGCCATACTTTCATCATATGGCCATTAAGGACAAGATGTTCTGTCCGTAAAATGATTGATGATTGACGGAATCAATGCATTCATTGCCACCATTCACCCATCGTCCGATGCGTGAATATGCCCATCATGTCAAGGACCTTGGCAAAGCCCAGAGAAATGACTCATCTTTTTATTCACGCATTCCTAATATAGACCCGCTCCATCCTTCCAACCATTCATCCTGCCCTCGATGAAGGGATGAAGTGCCAAGCTGATCAAAAATCAAAGCATGAAAACAATGCGTCATCAGAAACCGGCAAAAGGCAGCCGGTCATTACCACTTACCGGTTTTTTTCTCCTGGGGTCTGGGATAATCTTTCATTGCTTCCAGGTTCTGGTCGATATCTTCTTTGGGCAGCTCATAATCGCTCAACTTGCCATCAAGGTAGCTCTGATATCCGGTAAGATCCATTACACCGTGGCCACTGAAGTTAAACAGGATGGTTTTTTCTTTTCCTTCTTCTTTGGCATTTTTAGCTTCCTGGATAGCAGTTGCGATGGCGTGGGTGGTCTCCGGAGCCGGAATGATTCCTTCGGTTTGGGCGAAAAGCATACCTGCCTGATAGCTTTCCAACTGATGGATTGATCTGGGTTTCATAAGGCCTTCCACCACACATTGGCTTACGAGCGGAGACATGCCATGATATCTCAGGCCTCCGGCGTGGATAGGCGGGGGAACAAAATTGTGACCCAGTGAGTACATGGGAATCAACGGGGTCATTTGTGCAGAATCGCCGTGATCATATATAAAGGGAGATTTGGTAAGCGTAGGACAAGAAGTTGGTTCAGCCGGAATGATCTCTACCTGGTCGCCATGAATCTTATCTCTGACATAGGGAAAGGCTAATCCTGCAAAATTGCTTCCCCCACCGGCACATCCAATTACCGTATCAACTTTATTTATACCTGCTTCTTTCAGTTGTTTTTGGGCTTCCAGACCGATGATGGTCTGATGAAGCATAACATGGTTCAGCACACTGCCCAGAGAATATCGGGTTTGACCGGATTTATCCATAACGGCTTGTTCGATGGCTTCGCTGATGGCGATCCCTAAACTTCCGGGTGTATCCGGTGTTTCTGCCAGTATTTTTTTACCTGTTTCTGTTTCTTGGCTGGGACTGGCAACACAGTTTCCACCCCAAACCCGCATCATGATCTTACGGTAAGGCTTTTGGTCAAAGCTGATCCGAACCATAAATACTTTGATCTCCAAACCCAGTAGAGCTCCTGCATAGCTTAATGCACTTCCCCACTGGCCTGCACCTGTTTCAGTAGTGATGCGTTTGATCCCAAATTCTTTATTATACCAAGCCTGGGCTACTGCTGTATTGGGCTTGTGGCTTCCCGGCGGGGATACACTTTCATCTTTGTAAAAAATCTTTGCCGGAGTACCCAGCGCTTTTTCCAGATGAACAGCACGGCGAAGCGGAGTAGGACGCCAACGCAGCAACAATTCCAATATCCCATCGGGAATGTCAATCCACCTGTCTGTGCTGACATCCTGCTCGATCAAATTTTCCGGGAAAACAGCCTTTAACTGATCGGGTGAAATAGGCTTCCCGTCAGGACCTAAAAAAGGTTCCATGGGCGAAGGCAGATCGGCTACCAAGTTATACCATTGCCTGGGTATGTCCTGTTCGTTCAGTAAGATTTTTTTCATAAACATCAAGTTTATTATGATTTAATGAAATGATTTGCATGATCCGGTTTTGGCCTGGACTCTATAGACCGTCAGAAAATTTTATTTTCGCCCATAAATATAAATATTTTTTGTGTTTTTCAGCACACTGTACATATGCGATAAATATGTTGCTTTATGCAGTTCGACAAAACTTTGCTAACCAGTATTATTCAAAAAGAATGAATTAACTTTTGCGTACCAAAGAATACCAATGATTTTTGGCGGAACAGTTAAGTTGAAGGGGAATTGGGGCTCATGCCGTTCTTTTGCTTGTGCGGCTTCCTTTATTTTCATGCTGTATTTTTTTATTGTTTTTATGGGGGTTTTCTGCTATTTCAACCCACATACGATCGGTTTTTGTGGAATTGCTTTGAAAAGCCTGCAATATGGTGGAGGTATGTTTTGCTTCAGCTTCAAAAAAAGCAAAGGAGTTTTTCACCTGTATATCTCCAATTTTGATGTTCCTTTTCCGGGTATGGGTATTGATCATTCCGATCAAACTTTTGGGTGTTAGGTCATCTTTTTTACCCATGTTGATAAAAAAGCGGGTATATTGATTTTTCTTTTGCACTTTACCGTTTGTCCCTTTCCTGTTGTGTTGCAATTCGGGGTTTGTGTTATGTGCAACAGGGGTGTTTAAGTCATTGCTATTCTTGTAATATTTGAGCAAGCGGGAAAATTCCAGAGACAAAAATTGTTTGATGATTTGTTCTTTAGACATCCATTCCAGCTTTTTGCTGAGTGATTCCATAAATGGTGCAATCTGCTCATCATCTACATCGACCTGTTCCATACGGTTGATGAAGTTAAAAAGCTGTTTCCCGCAAATATCTTTTCCGGTGGGTAAGGGCAATTTTTCAAAGGTTTTACACAGGGTGTTTTCAAACCGGGTGATTTTAAATTTTTCTTGGTTATTAACAAGGGTAATGGATACACCTGATTTGTCAGCCCTGCCTGTACGGCCGCTTCTGTGGATATATCCATCGAGGTCATCGGGTAGGTTAAAGTTTATAACGTGTGAAATATTGTCTACATCAAGACCTCTGGCTGCTACATCAGTGGCTACAAGCATATTCAGCGAACGGTCTCTGAAGCGTTTCATTACGTGGTCTCGTTGTGCCTGAGACAAATCACCATGCAGTGCATCGGCGTTGTATCCATCTTTCAGAAGCTTATCCGCCACTTCCTGCGTTTGCTTTTTTGTTCGGCAAAAAATAAGCCCGAAGATATCCGGGTGGTAATCGACGATGCGCTTGAGCGCCGGATAACGGTCACGGCTTTGCACCAGGTAATAGACATGTCGAACATTATCGGCTCCGGAATTTTGTTTGCCGATGGCGATTTGAGCAGGGTTGGTCATATAATTGGTGGCTATACGCGCTACTTCTTTAGGCATGGTAGCCGAAAAAAGTAAAGTGCGCTTATTGCCCGGTGTTCTCTCCAGAATACCGTCCAGTTCATCGCGGAATCCCATATTGAGCATTTCATCTGCCTCATCCAGTACAACCGTTTTAACCTGGCTTAGATCTGCTGCTTTACGATTGATCAGATCCAATATCCTGCCAGGTGTAGCAACAAGAATATGGGCACCATTTTTCAAGGCCTTGATCTGGGTTTGTATATTGGCACCACCATATACCGGCACTATTCTTAATCCATGCATATATTTGGAATAACCCTGGAGGTCTTTGGAGAGCTGAATACACAGTTCTCTTGTGGGAGCCAGTATCAGGGTTTGAACCCACCGGACATTGCTTTCCGTTTGCTCTAAAATGGGAAGCCCAAAGGCAGCAGTTTTTCCTGTTCCAGTCTGAGCTAACCCTACCAGGTCGCGATCCGTATCAAATAAAAAAGGAATTACTTTTTCCTGAATGGGTGTAGGCTTTTCGAACCCCAGCTCAACAGTGCCTTTTACTAAACCGGGCGATAATGTGTTAAATGTCATACTTGTGCAATTTTTAGGTACATTTTACAACGTGTAGCTGAAAACTATATTTCTGTATACCCTATTATTCCTATATAGAACCTGCTGAAAACACAAAGAATCCTTAAAATCAATAGGATAAACATGTCTGTTGTTTCCAAAATGCAATGTTTTTAGCAAAAAGCCGTAAAAAACCTTGCATTTTTAAAATTGATATTTTTTGTTAGCCTTTAGCACATTATCTGCTTTGTTGGCTTTAGCGCGCAGTATTTATATACAGCTTAGCTTTGCCGCCTCGCAGCTGATGTATGAAGACTTTTTCAGCAAACCCTATATAATTTGCCAGTAAAAAGGCATTCTATAAAATGCACTTTCTGTTTGCGTTTACCTGATCGGGTTAAGGTATGATTTGGCATGAATAGCAGTGGTCAGAAATTGAGCCGCAAAACTATAACAATAATATGAAAAACGCTCCCTTTTGTCACAATTTCTTTTTCATCTACTTTATTCATAACTAACCTGCCTTATGCACAGCAAAAGTAAATTGCTCATATTTAATCATTTATAGTGACATTGTGTAGAAGCCTAATGATAAAAATTCTGGCTTTTGGTTCCTTACTTTTTATTTCCCTGCATTTTTGGCGCAGAATGAAACGACCATGAACCTTCTTAATCATAATTTACTCACAGGCAAATGATTAAAAAAGTTCATCGGTAGTTCCTGAATGGGCCAACATTTTTGGCATTTTTTTAACGACAAAAATTTTCAAATGAAAATTGTATTTTAGCGGGCCAAAAAACGGTATTATGAGCATCATCTTAACAATCGCATTGCTTTTTGGCGGCTTGTCGGTTTATTCCCAGCAAAATTTGCCATTAAAGGAGGAAGAGAAGGAAATGGTCATTTCCAAAATGAAAGCCTTTGAGGAAGTAGAGCAGGCTTTGGTCATAGATCAGAAAGATATTGAAAAAGTATCTCTGGCATTGATTGTTGCTTCGGACACTTCTAAGGAAAGAGCTAAAGAACTGGGAAAGCATTTTTTACAAAATGCCATGATCCATATTGCGGATGAAAACAAACCCGGTAAGAAAGTTGGCAAATCCAAATACAATTATATGATTAGTGTTTGTACAGACCGGGATGTAATCGTGATGGGCACCAAAACCCCTGAGGAAGCATTTATAACCTGGTGAACCCCCTGGCCCTGTTGGTTGTTTAACCCACAAATAAATTGTTAGGAGCGACCATGAACTTTATCAATCATAAATTATTCACAGGCAAATGATTAAAAAAGTTCATCGGGAGTTCTGAATGGGCCAACATTTTTGGCATTTTTTTAACGACAAAAATTTTCAACAGATGAAAATCGGTCAAATGGTTTTCCTGATGATCCTGGTTATGATCTCCGCATTTTCTTTCGCTGCAAGGGATGACTGGCGCCTGCGAAAGGAAGAGAATGGCATTAAGGTCTATACAAGAGAGCGGGAAGAAAGTCATCTCTATATGTACAAGGTTAAGACAAAGATCGGGATGGAGCCCCGGAAAGTTTATGAACAGGTGGTAGATTTCGGGGAAAATGTAAAGTATATGGAACTTGTGGATTCAATGGCCTATATGGATCACCGCCAGGATGAACGTTATGTGAACTACATGCGGTTTGATTTGCCCTGGCCTGTTCAAAACAGGGAAATGGTTATGGATATGAGGGTGCATATGGGACCGGAGAAGATCAGGCTGGTATCCAGTAACATAACAATGACCGGTGCGTCCGGTGAGGATATGATTCCTGTTGAGGATTTCTATGAAGAGTGGGTTATTGAATCGGCACAAGGTAAAGATATGACCCACATTACGGTTCATGGCTGGGTGAATCCTGGCGGAGCTATACCGTTATGGGTGGTCAACCTTTTTAGCGTTAGGATCCCTTTTCGTTTTATTTCCGGGATAATCAAAGAGCTAAAAAAGGAAATATAAAGCGCTGATTTGGATTGAGGGATCCCATACAACTGAAATCAGGAATCACCTGGCCGTATGATTGAGCGGATCGAAAGGCGTTTGAAAAGGAAGACATTCCGAGTTTGCTCACTTTATTTATTCAACCGGTAAACGGCTTCGGCAAATTTTTCACCCAGGTCGATATATCCTTTATTGTCATAGTGCCATTTATCGACATAGCCATAATACCGCGTATCCCTTATGATTGTGGCGTTGTGGTCGGTTTTGACATATTTTTCCTGGCCGTACTGCACGAGGTCACACCAGTTCATAACCTTACCATCCGCATCGTCCCATGAATCGGATATTTTTCCTATTACCACAGGAAGTGTATGATCGAGAAAAGCTGCCCGGATCAAATCCATCAAGCTTGTCAGATTGGAATGATAGCGCATGGCGACGGCTTCAGAACGTGCAGCATCACTTTCACCCTGCATCCAAATTATCCCTTTGGGTATCAGATATTCTTCCCTGCCATCTCCATCAATATCCTTAACATCAAAAGCATGCCTTAATGTTTTCAGGAAATACCGGTAATGGTTGATTCTGTTTTTGCCTTGATAGTTTGGATCCCAACAACCGCTGTTTAATGCACCTGTGCTGTCGATAGAGCTGCCACCCCGTGAATATTTGATCAGTGCAATGTCCCTTTTTGGATGGAGCGCTTGAAGCCTTTGGGCAAAAGAGAGTTCTACGCCAAAACGTTCAGAAAGATTATTTTTGTTCCCATCTGATGAGAATCCAACTCCATGGCCGGGTTTTAGCGCATCCCAGATGCCAAGGCCTCCATTGCCATCGGTTTCGATGGCAGGATTACCATGATACATGGGAACTTCTGAAAAGGTTTTGTTCAGTTTTTCCGGAAGTCCGGAAGTGTATCCATGTCCGTCCATGTTCGATTGCCCTCCCAGATAATACAAAAAGACCGTGTCGACTTCCTTTGGCTGGGATACTGCAAACACAGGAATAATTAACACCACCATTAGTACGTTCCATGTGATTTTTTTCATATCGGGTTGATTATTGGTTGAAAATTCTTTAACCTGCATTATTTATGCGTCAAGTTTTGGGTAGATGCAAGGCGTGGAAAGCCGACCATGTAGTCGCCAACTTCAGGTTTGCTGAAAAACAC
>CAYYLT010000177.1:0-7310 GCA_964472385.1 uncultured Bacteroidales bacterium | reverse complement strand
AGATCAAAAGTAAATAATATTTGTTTAAATTCTATGATGGAAAAGGTTATATATTTAGAAGGTATAGAACCTGTAAATTTATTTGGGGTTAGAAATAACCGGCTTGAGAAGTTAAAGGATTATTTTCCCAAGCTCAAAATAATAGCCAGGGGCAATGAGATAAAGGTAAAAGGAGAGGAGGAGGAGATCAACGATTTTGAAGAGAAAATTGATCTTATTGTTGAATACATGCATAAATTCAGGAATCTGAAAGAAAATGAATTTGACGCATTCCTTGAGGATGAGGGAGAAGGTGCGGAGATGATGAAATCCAAGGAAAAAACGGAAGATGCATTATTATATGGGATTGATGCCCAACCCATAAGGGCAAGGACCATTAATCAGCGCAAACTGGTGGAAGCCCACAACAGCAATGATCTTGTTTTTGCTATTGGTCCGGCCGGCACCGGAAAAACCTATACGGCTATTGCTTTGGCTGTTAAAGCATTCAAGGAAAAGCAGGTTCGCAGGATCATATTGACCCGGCCTGCAGTAGAAGCAGGGGAGAATCTGGGATTTCTCCCGGGAGATATGAAGGAGAAACTCGATCCTTACCTGCAACCCCTTTATGATGCTCTGCGCGATATGTTTCATCCCAGAAAACTGGCTGAATTTATTGAAG
The DNA here is from genome assembly GCA_964472385.1 of uncultured Bacteroidales bacterium. Classification (GTDB taxonomy): domain Bacteria; phylum Bacteroidota; class Bacteroidia; order Bacteroidales; family UBA12077; genus JAGXLC01. The sequence goes on along the minus strand of CAYYLT010000177.1, from coordinate 6,649 downwards.
AAGGTATTATTGAGATTGCCCCCCTGGCTTATATGCGAGGGAGAACCCTTGATAATGCTTTTGTAATTCTTGATGAAGCTCAGAATACCACAGTAAATCAATTAAAAATGTTTCTGACCCGGATGGGGAAAAATGCTAAATTTATTGTTACCGGCGATATAACTCAGATTGATCTGCCCAGAAAACAAAAGTCAGGACTGATCGAAGGAATGGGAATTTTAAAGAACATCCAGGGTATTTCCATTGTTTATTTTGATCGACGAGATATCATACGCCATGAGCTGGTTAAGCAAATTGTAGAGGCTTACAGTAGTTATTTACAAAATAAAAACAATAAAAATTTTTGATATGATGCAACAAACGATTCTGAAAACCCATTTTCATTTTTCCGGACAAAAATCCTTGTATCAAGGGAAGGTTCGGGATGTATACAATATTAAGGATCAATACCTGGTGATGGTAGTTACCGATAGAATCTCAGCCTTTGATGTGGTTTTACCACAGGGTATTCCTTATAAAGGGCAGGTGCTTAATCTGATCGCAGACCGATTTTTGGATGCCAGCGCTGAGATCGTTCCCAGCTGGAAAATAGGTACCCCGGATCCCAATGTAATGATTGGACATCATACCGATCCCTATCCTGTAGAAATGGTGGTACGCGGATATTTAACCGGGCATGCCTGGAGAACATACAATGCCGGTAAGAGAACCTTATGTGGCGAACCGCTTCCGGATGGGATGAAACAGCATCAGAAATTTGAACGCCCAATCATTACACCAACGACCAAAGCCCATGAGGGTCATGATGAGGATATTTCCAGGCAGGAGATCATTCAACAGGGATTGGTTAGCCAGGATGAATACGAATTGCTTGAAAGATACAGTTTGGAATTATTCGAACAGGGGACGAAAATGGCTTATGATAAAGGTCTTATTCTTGTGGATACAAAATATGAATTTGGTAAGAAGGATGGGAAAATCTATCTGATCGATGAGGTACATACACCCGATTCCTCCCGGTATTTTTATGCCGACGTGTATCAAGAGCGCTTTGAGAAGGATGAACCCCAGCGGCAACTGTCAAAAGAATTTGTTCGAGAATGGCTTGTCGATCAAGGATTTCAGGGGCATGAAGGCCAGCAGGTCCCCCACATGAGCGAATATTTCATTAAACAGGTTTCAGATAGATATATAGAGTTGTTTGAAAAAATTACCGGCGAACAATTTCAGTATATGGACTCTGAAAATGTGGAAGCACGAATTAAAGAGCATATTGAAAAAGGCCTGAGTCATCTTTAGCCTTCTTTATACACAACAAAAGTAAATTCCTTAGATTTAATTAGCGTCTGTCTGTAAGTTCAAGAAAAAGCCTGGCTTTGAACCTGTATTGTGCGCCCAAAAAATACAGGTTCAACGTTTTGAGATCATTTGGTCAAACCATGGCAGGTTATGGACAATGCCCCGTCCATTACTTTCAATAGAACACTTTGGGATGTGCCCTGACATTCTAATTGCTTTGTTAACATAAAATTAAGAATTATAATCAGTTAATAACATGGAATCATTTTGCTATTTCATGTATATTGTTTAAGTTTGCATAGAAATTATTTATGGAATTGTTTTGGCAAAAATGCGGAAAAATTCTTAAGAATTAGGTGATACCATGACCTTTGAATACATACTGCATGATCAAGTAATGATTTTTGGTTGATTGACCAAATAGACTTAGCCTCAGTTACTATTGTATTCATTCAAATCCTGATCATTATTTAAGGAAGAAGCTTGTAAAAAGAATTTATCAATTCTCATAATCGGATTACGTATGTTCAAAAAGAGTGTTCCGGCAAAAATCAATAACCTATATACCAGGATAAAAAATCAGATATTGGTGTTAGATGGTGCTATGGGTACTGTTTTATTGCAGAAGGGTTTTTCCGAACATGATTATCGTGGTGAACAGTTTTCGGATCATCCTGTAGCAATGAAGGGGATGAACGACATCCTTAATCTTACCAATCCGCAAATCGTAAAAGATATCCATTATCAATACTTACTTGCCGGAGCGGATATTATCACCACCAATAGTTTCAATGCGAATGATTTTGGATTGGAAAAACATGGCTTGAAGGAATATATTTATGACATCAATTTTCAGGCAGCACGATTGGCCAAAGAAACAGTAGAAAGATTTTCTGCTGAACACACAGGGAATATTCGTTTTATCGCAGGTAGTATGGGGCCAACCAGTAAAATGGCTTCACTTTCACCCTATGCTGATAAACCGGCCTACAGGGATGTTCACTTCGATGAGTTGGTTTTTTCTTATCGCAAGCAGGCACAAGGTTTGCTTGATGGTGGCGTTGACATGATACTGATTGAAACGGTGTTCGATACTCTAAATGCTAAAGCAGCCCTGTATGCTGTTAATGATATTCGCAAAAAGTCCGGTTCTGATATTCCAGTGATGGCTTCAGGAACTATTACAGGGGAAAGCGGACGGAATCTTTCCGGACAAACAGTTGAAGCGTTTTACAATGCCTTGCAACCTTTCGGCCTGTTTTCAATCGGCTTGAATTGTTCCTTCGGGGCAGGTAAGATGCATCCTTATCTGGAAAGACTTTCTGAAAAATCATCGATTTATACCAGTGCGCACCCCAATGCAGGATTACCCAATGAGCTTGGAGCGTATGATCAATCCCCCGAGGAGATGGCAGCACATATGGAGCGTTTTTTTCAGAAGAGATATGTAAATATTATAGGGGGATGCTGTGGTAGCACGCCCGAGCATACGAAGATCATGGCACAAAGAGCCAGAATGTATGCTCCCCGGCCGTTGGAGGTCCATTCCAGGTCTACCAAAGTAAGTGGTCTCCAGTCTTTCAGCGTTAAAAATAAAACACACCTTATTAAGATCAGTGAACGTACTCATGTTAGTGGTTCTAAACTATTGGGAGCATTAATCAGGGCGGAACGTTACGAAGCGGCTCTGCAGGTTGCCAGAGAACAGGTGGATGCGGGAGCTGATATGCTTAATATTAGTGTTGATGAGGCTATGATCGATTCAAGTCGGGTTATGCCTAAATTCCTGAGATTATTAAGCTCGGAACCTGATATAGCTACGGTCCCGTTCATGATCGATTCTTCTTATTTTGAGGTTGTCGAGGAAGGGTTGAAATGTTTGCAGGGCAAAAGTATCGTGAATTCCATTAGTTTAAGTAGGGGGGAGGAAGATTTTAAACAAAAGGCATCGAAAATAAGAGCCTTAGGAGCAGCAGTCGTGGTCATGGCTTTTGATGAGAAAGGGCAGGCTACAACCTACCGGCGCAAAACTGAGATTTTCGCACGTGCCTATAACATACTTACCAAATCATTGAGGTTCCCCGGCGAAGAAATTATTTTTGATCCCATTGTTCTTGCTGTAGGTACCGGAATACCTCTGCACAACGAATATGCAATCAACTTTATCCATGCTGTTCGTTGGGTCAGGAATAATTTACCTTACGCCAAGACTATTGCCGGAATAAGCAATGTTTCGTTTGCTTTTCGGGGGAATGCTTATCTGAGAGATGCATTTAACACCGTCTTTCTCCACCATTGTGAAAAAGCCGGGTTAAATTTTGCTATTCTTAATCCCTACAGGATATTCTCCATCAAAGATATTCCTGAAAAACTTGTTCGCCGTGCAGAGGATTTGGTTTTTAATCGTCGCAATGATGCTACTGAAAGGTTGCTTGAGATTGCCAGTGAATACGGGAAGAATGAAAAGACTTTACCTACAGAAAGTAGATGGCGGAATACATCACCCGAAAAACGTATACGGTATGCTGTTTCTCATGGAATTATTCATTACGTGGAGCAGGATGTTCTGCAGTTAAAAGATCTTTATGATCAAACGTTAAAGATTATCGAAGGCCCCCTTATGGAAGAAATGGATAAGGTGGGCAACCTGTTTGCCAAAGGAAAAATGTTTTTACCCCAGGTTATTAAAAGTGCCCGCGTTATGAAACGCGCTGTTTCTGTGTTGATGCCATACCTTGAAGATGAAAAGATACTGTATCAATCAGGTTATTATGGCAAAATTCTGCTGGCAACAGTTGAGGGTGATGTGCATGATATAGGGAAAAATATTCTATCCCTGGTTTTGCAAAGCAATAATATTGAAGTGATTGATCTGGGTGTGATGGTCTCCAATGAAGAGATTCTGTCAAAAATAGATGAAGAACATCCCGACATGATAGGCCTGAGCGGATTGATTACTCCATCTCTGGATTATATGGTTGAGCTTGTTAAAGATCTGGAAAACAGGGGATATCAGATCCCCGTCCTTATTGGCGGAGCAACTACTTCCGGAATACACACTGCAGTCAGGTTGGCGCCAAATTATTCCGGAACAGTTGTACATTGTGCTGATGCCTCTAAAAGTATCCAAATCGTTAACAAATTACTTGATCAAGATGCTGCCCTATATAAACTGCAAATCAAGAAGGAGCAGGAAGATCTCAAATCCAGATATGAAAGAAGGAAACGATCCAGGAAATTTTTATCCCTCAAAGATGCCAGAAATAACCGGTATGCTTATAATTATAAACAGGCCAAAGAAGTAGTGCCCAAGCTAATCGGAACCAAAATCTTTCACGATTTTGATTTGAAACTCTTGCGCAATTATATCGATTGGACACCCTTCTTTCATGGTTGGGGTTTAAAAGGTGTATTTCCGTCTATCCTTGATAAGGAAAAGGTAGGAAAAGAAGCTTCCAGGCTGTTTGACGAAGGGCAGCAGATGCTTGACGAAATTGTTGAGCAAAAATTGTTTAAGCCCAGGGGCATTATTGGATTGTTCCCCGCCAATTCAAAGGGTGATGATATTCTCATTTATTCAGATGATTCGCGGAAAAAACTTTACAAACGAATCCCTATGCTCCGTCAGCAACAATTGCGGGATGAAAAAGGTTTTACCTTGTCTCTTAGCGATTACATTGCCCCGGCTGACTCCGGGAAAAAGGATTATTTTGGTGGATTTGCCGTGACATCTGGTTTTGAAACAGAAACCTATGTTAAAAAATATAAAGAAGAGGGAGATAGTTATAATAGCATAATGTTTAGATTAATAGCGGACCGGCTTGTAGAAGCCTTTGCCGAGATTCTTCATGAATGGGTAAGACGAAAATATTGGGGTTATGATCCACGCGAAAAATTAAGCAAAGATGAACTGATCAAAGAGAGATATAAAGGGATTCGACCGGCACCGGGGTATCCGGCCTGCCCTGATCATACCCTGAAAATCCATCTGTTTGAATTATTGAGCGTAGAACAACGCATAGGAATAACCCTGACCGATAGTTTGGCCATGAAACCGGCCAGTTCAATAGCAGGTTTTTATATGGCGCATGATTTATCCAAATATTTTGGTATCGGAAAAATCGGCATCGATCAGGTGGTAGACTATGCCAAAAGGGCAGACGTTCAAATTGATGAAGCGGAAAAATGGCTCTTTCCGGTTTTGGATTATAAATAGCAGATTGCTATTTTTATATTTGAAGTAATCATTTAAAAAGTAAAAAAAAATAGGACTGAACTATGAAAATCACAGAAATTTTTAAAAAACAAAAGCGTACATTTTCATTTGAATTTTTTCCGCCGAAAAATTATTTAAGTGCTGTTAAGTTTGGTATTAATGCTGGTCAGCTGATAAAGCTCGATCCTTCTTTTGTTACGGTAACGTATGGTGCTGGCGGGAGTACGCAGGAAAACACCTTTAATCTGGTGGATCTTTTTCATAATGACCTGGGTTTCGTTTGCATGGCCCATTATACCTGCCTTAACGCAACAAAAGAAAAGATTGCTTATGACATGCGGGTTTTGCAGGACATGGGAATTGAAAATGTAATGTTATTGAGAGGTGATCCGCCAAAAGGAGAGGATTATTTCCCGCAAAATCCTGATGGCTTTAATTATGGGAGTGATTTGGTAAGATTTGTAAGGGATCAGTATGATTTTTGCATCGGAGCAGGAGCTTATCCTGAAAAACATTTGGAAGCCCCTAATATGGAAGAGGATCTGATCAATTTAAGAATTAAAGTAGATGCAGGGGCGGATTTTCTTACAACACAGATGTTCTTTGACAATCAATACTATTGGGAATTTGTCAATAAAGCCGAACAAAAAGGCATTCGTTGCCGGATCATTCCCGGTATCATACCCATAACCAATTATACCAATATCAGAAAATTTGCCCAAAAGATCGGAGCCTCCATACCTGAAGGGATTGCCAACAAAATGGAGCCTTATCTGGATAAACCCAATGAAGTTTATAAGATTGGACTGGATCTGGCTATTGAACAATGTCGTGATTTACTGGATAACGGCGCGCCGGGAATTCATTTTTATACATTGAACAAATCCAGAGCTGCGGTTGATTTATATGAAAATCTTTCAAAAGATTTCAAAGAGGTGAAAAACCTTTATGAAAAAAGCTTTTCACCACATATACCTGGAAATAAATAGTGTCTGTCCCTAAAGTTATGTCCCTAAAGTTAGAATTTGAACTTTATAGAACAAACACTTGAGTAAATAGACAGACACTAAATAATTAACATAGTTATAGTTATAAAATAGTTAAAATAATTAAATAGTTAAATAAAGGGAAAAA
>CAYYLT010000176.1:0-7311 GCA_964472385.1 uncultured Bacteroidales bacterium | reverse complement strand
TGGCAATAACAAGGCTTTTCAATAGTTGTATGTTGAAATACAAAATTTCAGCGTTTTGGAAACAGCATTAAAGGGTAAAAGGTGTTTATGAAAAAGATTCTGAAAACCATCGGATGGATTTTATCTGTACTGATAATACTTGCTGTTGTTGCTTACGGTGTATATAGGATCAAATGCTATATAGATCGTTCAAACAATATGGAAGCGGTGGCCCCGGATACCCAGGTGCTTGAGATTCATGGGGAAGAATTCAGGGATTTGAATCATAACGGGCAACTGGATGTTTATGAAGATTTTCGTAAGCACGATGATCGGCGGATTGATGATCTGTTAAAAAGGATGACACTGGAGGAAAAAGCAGGATGTATGTTTATTACCATGACCGGCATGGATCCGGATGGTAGTTTGTTTGAACATGCCAGGCTGTTGGAACCGCTGACGTTTATTATGGAGCGAAATTCTGAGATGGTTGTGGAGAAAAAGATGAACCATTTTAATATTGCGCAATCTTATCCTCCTGAGGTTATGGCCAGGTGGAATAATCGCATTCAGAAGCTGGCCGAACGCACCAGATTGGGTATACCGGTTACCATTGCTACCGATCCCAGGCATTCGGGAATGAAAAATTTCACGGTCAATGTATTTACCAAATATTTTTCAACATGGCCTTCTTTCCTCGGACTGGCAGCTACACGGGATACTTCGCTTGTCAAAACGTTCGGCAACATCGTTCGCCAGGAGTATCGCGCTATAGGTATAACGCTGGCTCTTCATCCCATGGCTGACCTGGCAACGGAACCAAGATGGGGACGCATAAGCGGCACTTTCGGATCGGATGCCCACTTAAGCGCCAGGATGACCAAGGCATATATCGAGGGATTACAGGGTGACAGTCTAAATGAGAAGAGTGTAGCCTGCATGACAAAACATTTTCCCGGCGGCGGACCCCAGAAAGACGGCGACGATCCCCATTTTCCTTACGGCAAGGGTCAGATTTACCCCGGCAATAACTTCGACTATCATTTGATCCCCTTCGAAGAAGGTGCTTTTCCTGCCAATACTGCCCAGATCATGCCTTATTATGCCATACCCGAAGGCACGCAGTATGAAGATGTGGCTTTTGCTTTTAATAAAAATATTGTCACCGGATTGTTAAGGGAAAAGTATGATTTTAACGGGGTTGTTTGCACCGACTGGGGCATCATCACCGACCGGAAATTTCGTAAGGCCAGGGCCTGGGGCGTGCAGAATTTGTCAGAGAAACAGCGGGCAAAAAAGGTTCTTGATGCCGGTTGTGATATGTTTGGAGGTGAATCGTCTCCTGAAATGGTTGTGGAACTGGTTCGTTCCGGAAAAATTTCTGAAAGCCGCATCAACAAATCAGTAAGAAGGATTCTGAGCGATAAATTCAGGCTGGGGTTGTTTGATGATCCTTATGTGAATCCCCCCAAGGCCGCGGAAAAAGTAAGAAATAGGGAATTTATAAATGAAGGAAAGCGAGCACAAAGCCAATCCATGGTATTGTTAAAAAATCAAAACGACATCCTTCCCCTGAAAGAAGGTACAAAAGTCTATGTCGATGGGATTGATAAAGCAGTTGCTGAAGCTTATACCCAGGTAGTTGATTCCCGGAAAAATGCTGATGTTGTATTACTTAAACTTCAGGCCCCCTTCCAGATTCGCAATGATTTTTTGTTGGAGAGACTATTTCGTCAGGGTAGTTTGGCATTCGTTCCGGTGGAAAAACAACGTATACTGAATAAAATGTCCGATAAACCCGCTGTGGTAGTTATTACCCTGGATCGTCCTGCTGTTATCCCCGACATTAGCAAAGAAGCTGAAGGGTTACTGGCCGACTTCGAGAATGAAAACGATGCCATCCTGGATGTTGTATTTGGCAAGGCAAAACCTAAGGGTAAACTGCCTGTTGAGCTGCCCTCCTCCATGAAAGCGGTAAAAGAGCAATTGCCGGATGTTCCCTATGATTCAGAAAACCCACTTTATCCTTTCGGTTATGGCCTGAGTTATTGATAGGGTGTTCATGATAATATCCATATATTCATTTTAGCCACCCTCTTGGTGAAGAGCATTTGCTGCTAAAAGGGGATGCTTTTCCGGTTGCCCTGTAAGTGCCGGTTTATCAAAGAAGTGGAACTGCCTGCCGGAAGCATCTCATAGAACACATTAAATATTTGTGAATGATTCTTGTTACTTTCTTTTAAAGTTTCTATGCATTCTTATTTTCATGCAGGGAACGGTATCCGAATTGATAATCATCGGATTGATTTCTATAGAAAAAAGTTATAATGCAATTGAAACTGCTGGCTAAGAATAATCCATTGACCAAAAAGAACTTCTAAACAGTATAGGGGTATTGTTTCAAGCTATGGGTCTTCCTGTAAGCATAACATTTGATTTGGGTTTTAATGGTTAATATGCTTAATATGAATATGATATAACAGTAATGCTCTTTTCCGGAAAATATTTAACATAATAAATAACGGTTGTACAAAATTTTTTTTTTAGTTTCGCTCGAACATAAATGATTAATTTTTATTCCTAACCCTAAAAACAGATTATATGAAAACAAAAAGCACGTATTCGGTTATGGCAATTGCTATTGCTTTATTGTTATTTACTGCACCCGGTTCCGGTTTTGCACAGGATAACGAAGATGGTTTTACCATCGGAGGGGCAGTGAGGTATAATATTGTGAGTCAGAATTATGAATCTGATCCAACCGCAACAAGTACCTATTTTACCTGGGATACCTGGCGGATAAATGTGGATGGTTCTGTAGCCAATGTGGATTTGAGTTTTGAGTACCGGTTTTATCCTACTTTTGGAACCCACTTTATACACCATGGTTTTTTGGGGTATGCCATCTCGGATAATATTTACATGGAACTGGGTGCCACTCAGGTTCCATTTGGTATTACAACGTATGCTTCTCATTCATGGTGGTTCCAGGGACCTTATTATGTCGGGCTGGAAGATGATTACGACATGGGTATCAACTTTGATATTACGCCTGCGGATAAGTTGAAACTTTCCTTGTCCTATTTTAGACAGGCAGAACCCGAGGGTCCTATTTACGGCGGAGATGTTACTTTTGGGAATGCAGGTGCCGGCAGGTATTCGTATGATATAACTTCCGGTAACAATTATTACAATGCTGATAATACAGTAGCTTTTAAGGAATCAATCCGGGAATTGAACCAGTTTAATGCGCGACTTGCCTATCAATTAAATGATTCATGGGAATTTGGTGTTTCTGCCCAGGTAGGCGGGATTTACAATGATTACCTGGAAGAAATAGAAACCTCAACTGCTTTTGCCGGCCATCTGGTGGGTAATTTTGGCAATTTCAACCTAAAAACGGAATACATAAAATATAATTACAATGCCAAAGGAGCCCGTGTTGAGCTGGATGGCGCCGGTGATCCAACGGAAAATGTAACCACTTATGATCTGGAAACAGTTCAAATGGGGGCATATGGATTTAATTATCCGGTGGCTTCCGAAGCCAGCCTTTATGTAGCCGGATTATCTTATACCATACCTGTTGAATGGGGACCTATCTCAAGCATACAGCCCTATGTGGATTATACTTTTATCGATAAGACCAATGAAGACTTCTACGATACACAACATTTGGTCCCCGGAATGCTCGTTACAGCAGGCAGTATTTATACCTATATCGATTATGCTATGGGTAAGAATCAGCCCTGGTTGACAGACGATTTTGGAAAAGGATTGGGTGCGGGTGTTGAGGACCCTGACTGGCTAACCCGCTTCAATATCAATATTGGATATTATTTCTAAGCAATATTCATGCAGGCGAAAAAACATTTTTACCTGATATGATGGAAAAGCTCTTTATCCCTTTTTTAGGGATATTGAGCTTTATTCCCTTTGTTTCTGCAGGATATTTATCCGTGAATAATTTTTAATGATGAAATTTTTCCATACTTTTGGTAATTTGATATCCTAATTATATTAAAGTTTTTATGAGTAAAATACAAGTTGAAAATCTTAGTGTCATATTTGGGAAAAAATTTAAAGAGGCACAAGATTTACTGGAGCAGGGAAAAAGCAAAGTAGAGATTTTAAACCAGACCGGTTGTACGTTAGGCGTTAGCAATGCAAATATTGAGATTGAACAGGGAGAGGTTTTCGTGGTTATGGGGCTTTCCGGTAGCGGCAAGTCAACCCTTTTGCGTTGTTTTAACCGGCTTATAGAACCTACAACAGGAACTGTTTTGGTTGATGGCAATGATGTTTTAAAGATCAATGAGCATGATTTAAGAGAATTTCGGCGTACCAAGATGACTATGGTCTTTCAGCATTTTGGTCTTTTGCCGCACCGGACGGTAAGTTCTAATGTGGCCTTTGGGTTGGAGATACAGGGCATTGATGAAGACACCAGGATCAACAAAGCCTATGAAGTGATAAAAACAGTTGGTTTGGAGGGATATGAAGAAAAAATGACCGGTCAGCTTAGTGGAGGTATGCAGCAGCGTGTCGGACTGGCCAGAGCTTTAGCTACAGATCCTGAAATTCTATTGATGGATGAGGCCTTCAGTGCACTTGACCCCTTGATCAGGACGCAAATGCAGGAAGAACTTCTGCAATTGCAGGAGAAAGTTCGCAAAACCATTCTTTTTATTACGCATGACCTCGATGAGGCCCTTAAGCTTGGCGATCGCATTGCTATTATGAAGGACGGATATATTGTACAAACCGGAACGCCCGAAGAAATACTTACCAATCCGGGGGATGATTATGTGCGGGCTTTTGTAGAAAATGTTGCTCGTGGAGGTATTGTTACAGCAGAATCAGTCATGTTTAAAAATCCTGCTGCCGTCAGAATCAAACATGACGGTCCCCGCGCTGCACTCAGGAAAATGAGTAATGCCGGAGTCACTTCTATGCCCGTTGTCGGAGAGAACGGAAAATTCCTTGGCTTTGTTAAAGATAACGATATGAAAGAGATGGAAGATAAAGGCATGCGGAATATTGAAGAATATATGTACTCTAAAGAAGAAGTTACGGCTGTTACAGCGGATACCCCGGTAGCAGAACTCTTACCCTTGTTTTTGGATACAGATTTAAACCTGGCTGTGGTGGATGAAGACAGAAAACTGACCGGTGTTGTTGTCCACTCATCGGTTATTGCTGAGATGATCGGAAAAGAAAGATCAGAAGTTAAACAAATCAGAGACGAAGGAGGTGTTGACTTATGATAAAGATAGAACTGGGTAAATATGTTGAAAATGCGGTAGAATGGCTTTCTAACAATGCATCGGGTTTTTTTAACGGTATTACCGTGGGTATTGATTCCATGGTGACCTCTTTGCAGACCGGTTTATTATTTCCCAATCCCTTTGTTTCCATTGGCCTTTTTGCCTTGATCGCCTATCTGATCACCACTAAAGGGCGGAAATTCTTTTCCAGGTCGGCCTGGAAAGCAGGTGGAGGCATTACGATCTTTACCATCCTGGGTCTGTTGCTCCTTCATGGTATGGGGTACTGGCAGGAAACCATGCAAACCATTGCCTTGATTCTTGTAGCTGCCATCATTGCACTGGCTATCGGCATACCGTTAGGTGTTTACTCCTCCAGGCATGACGGTGCGGATAAAGTCATACGCCCCATACTTGATTTTATGCAAACCCTGCCTCCTTTCGTCTATCTTATACCTGCCATCATCTTTTTTAGTGTAGGTAATGTACCCGGAGTAGTGGCAACTATCGTGTTTTCATTGCCTCCGGCAGTCCGTTTAACTAACCTGGGGATCCGTAATGTTCAACAGGATGTAGTTGAAGCTTCTCAGGCTTTCGGTTGTACAAAACGGCAATTGCTTTTTAAAGTTCAGATACCCCTTGCCAAACCAACGATTCTGGCAGGCGTGAACCAGGTTATTATGCTTGCACTTTCCATGGTTGTTATTGCTTCTATGGTTGGAGCAGGCGGACTGGGCCAGGCAGTTTACAAAGGTATTCTGAAGGCAGATATGGGCCTGGGTTTTGAAGCAGGCGTGGGAATTGTTATTTTAGCAATATTTCTCGACCGCGTTACCCAGGCGTTGGGTATATCCAAAAAACAGATCGAAGAAGAATAATTTATGTTAGACCAAATACAGATAATAAAGCAGTGTATCATTAATTGATCCAAAAAAAAAAGGAGAAGTTGACTATGCAAACTATTCAATTGAGTTTTAAAAACATTTTTGCAGTTATTTTAGCAACTGCAGTATTGAGCTTTTCTTCCTGTAAGCAGGGCGCTGAAAAGGAAAGTGGAGACGAGAAAGCTACCAATAAATCGGAGCAGGTTAAAATCCTTTATCCTAACTGGGCCGAAGGAATTGCCTTTACCAACCTGGCAAAAGCAGCACTTGAAGATAAGGGTTATGACATCCAGATAACCCCACTGGAGCCAGGTCCGATCTATGCTACCCTGGCAAAAGGTGATGCTGACCTGATGCTTGACGCCTGGTTGCCACATACCCATTCCGATTACTGGGATAAATACGGGGATAAGATGGAAAAGATTGGCGAATCCTTCAGTGGAGGTACTACAGGTTTAGTGGTACCACAATATGTGGATGTTGAGTCAATACCCGGATTGAATGACCATGTTGATGATTTCGATGGTAAAATTATCGGGATTGGCAGTGGTGCAGGAATTCACAGAAATACAGAAAAGGCCATTCAGGAATATAACCTAGATTTTAAACAGGTTACATCTAGTGGCCCTGCTATGATGGCCAGTCTTAAGCGTGAATATGATAAGCAAGAACCTATTGTGATTACCGGATGGAAACCACATCATATGTGGGCAGACTATGATCTGAAATATTTGAAGGATCCTAAAGAAGTCTTTCCTAAAGATGTTTGTGCCATCGTAACACGGCAAGGATTTAAACAAGATTTTCCTGTACTTCATGAATTCTTTACCAACTTCAATCTGCAGGAAACCCAGCTTTATAACCTGATGGATGCCATTGAAAAAGGTGATGATGAACTGGAAGCCGCAAAACAATGGTATAATAGTCATAAGATTTTGGTTGAAAGCTGGATGCCTGATGATATGAAGTAATATTGCATCCCGGTTTTGAATCGCAGGGTGTTGCATTGCGTTGATTTTTGTTTATAGTAAAATTCATGAATAAGTGCAGCCTTAGCGTTCGAAACATAGATGATACAACACAAAATATGCTAAACATGCACTGTGAATCACCGGGTCTATACTGTATAAATAATACAGGATATAGATGATCCGGTGATTTTTTTCTGATAATACGATCGC
>CAYYLT010000175.1:0-7381 GCA_964472385.1 uncultured Bacteroidales bacterium | reverse complement strand
CTGTATTGAATATTAAATCATAGAAGGTATCATCCACTTCAGTATCTGCCAAACTATTTCTAAGCTGAGCCCTTTTTTTATCAATATCCAGAATAAAGTCTCTGGCTTCTTTATTGGAAAGGTTAAAGCGCTTCTTTACCACCTCCGTTCTCCATTCAATAGGCGCTATCAGCCGAACGTGCAATGATCTTGGCAGGGCACGGGTGATTACAGCACCACACCGGCCCAAAATAACACTATTCCCTTCCATACCAATGGTATAGATCACTTTCTTAATGGTATTCCGGATTTTGCGGTCGCTCTTATAGTATTTGCTGGATAATGCACCCAGTATCTCATCGATGGCATTCCTTTTTTCATATTTAAACACATATTCAATTTGGGAGGGGTGTAATTCAAGTTCTTTTGCAGACTCTTCAAGAATTTCTTTACTTACAACCCTCCAGCTGCCTTGATTCCGATCCCCCAGCTTCTCCTGATTCAAACGATGGTTCAGCTTATCTGCCAGAAAGGCTCCTGAACATCCAAAATCTCTGGATATGGTAATCACAGGACCCGGTTCACCAAAATCCTTATCCTGTTTCTTGTCTCTGTACCTTTCCTCCAAATATTGTTGTAATATATTCATAACAAAAGTATTTTATATATGTATTCATATTCAGGTCTAAGATATTACATTTTTTCCAATTTTGCAAAAAAAACGGATGCAGTCGGGTTAAAAAGACATGGAAAGATCAGAAGCTGCAGCCACCGCAGCCGAAGTGGAAGCAGTAATAACTGCCGCGCAAACTTCTCTTATGATAATATAGATCAGATTGTTGGTTTCAAATTCTCTGATGAGGGATTTTATCCGTTTACGGGCAAATTTGTAGGCCTGCCTTTGATAAAAAAGGGGCCGGGTCAGTTTGGTGGCTTCCAGTAAGCTGAGCAACATCAGGCTTTTGGGATCAGCAGAGCGCTTACCGCGGATAATAGCAAGCAATTGACTCCTAAGCCCGTCTTCCTGCGTTGAATCGACGGTTGGATAGGTGGTGCAGGGAATAAATCCCAGCAGGCGTTTTTTTTTGTTTGATCAGTATCCCCTGTCGTACCAAATTGTCAATGAGCGCATATTTTTGTTTCCTGATTCTGGCAGCAAGTTTGTGCACCCAGAATCTAACCTTTCGGGGCTTTTTCCGTGCCTGAATATACTGGAGGATGCTATTTATTACCAGAAACCCGTTTTATCCTTCATAACTGCCATATCCGGAAGCTCTTCCAATGGCCTTTGAACCGTAGCGTTTTCTGATCATGTCCATCGTTTGATACAGCCTTACAGCGGCAGTGGTATCTTCAAACAGATTCAATTGTTGTGTGCCATATACCAGGTGACTGTATTTCACCCCCAGCAAACGGATCTGCATCCGCCGGGTATATAATTTATGAAAAAGCTCCCGGGCTGTTTTGATCAACTCATGATCAAAAGCCGTATAAGGAATTCGCTTTTGGATGGTATGGGTGTCATAATTGGCATACCGTATTTTAACCGTAACACAGGAAGTCAACTTATGTTCCCGGCGTAACTGAAAAGCCAGTTTTTCCACCATGGAAACCAACCATGCAGATATGGCATGGATATCCATGGTATCTCGTTCAAACGTACGTTCACTGCTGATCGATTTTCGTTCGGAATAGGGTTTGACAGGTGTATGGTCAATACCATTGGCTTTTTTCCAGAGTATGACCCCGTTTTTTCCAAGTACATGTTCCAGCATTTCCACCGGCACACTGCTCAGGGTTTTTATACGGCTGATACCCATTGAACGAAGCAGATGATAGGTCTTATCCCCTATCATAGGTATTTTTCTTATTGACAGGGGATACAAAAAAGGTTTCACCTGAACAGGAGCTATATGCAGTCCGCCATCAGGCTTGGCCTCCCCGGTGGCTATCTTGGAAACGGTTTTGTTCACAGACAATCCAAACGAAACCGGTAAACCTGTATGCTTCACAATATCATGCTTCAGTGCTTTTGTCCATTTTAAGGTGCCAAAAAAACGCTCCATGCCTGTCAGATCAACATAATACTCGTCAATAGAAGCCTTTTCATATAAAGGGGCATTTTCCGCAATAATTTCGGTTACCAACCGGGAATAACGGCTATAGAGATCCATGTCACCCCGTATGACTATTGCATCACCACAAAGATTGCGGGCCATACGCATGGGCATGGCAGAATGAACGCCAAATTTACGGGCCTCATAACTGCAGCTGGCCACTACCCCGCGGTCCGAAAGTCCCCCGATAATTACAGGTTTACCCGCTAACCTGCTGTTCCGAAGCCTTTCTGCTGATACAAAAAATGAATCCAAATCCAAATGCACAATATTCCGTTCCATCTTTTGATCCTCTTTCTTGTGTGAATGCGCGAATGGGTGAATGCAATTTCTATTCAATCATTTTTGCAATTGTTAACAATTTGTTATAAATTTGACTAGATTTTAATCAAAATTGAGGCTATAATTTAATCATTTTTTTGCAGTCACCAAAGCATTTGAATGATTTTTTGCCTTACATAAACAACTTACTGTCATGGTCTTTAGTAAAAACATCAGATTATTGAGAAAACGCCGCGGGAGAACCCAGGATGACGTAGCCCATGCATTAAACATGAAACGCTCGACCCTAAGTGGTTATGAGAATGAAGTGGCCCAACCCGGTATAAAAGCACTTATTGCTTTCTCAGCATATTTCCATGTAGCGGTGGATACCCTGCTCAAAGTAGATCTATCGGAATTAACCGAGCATCAGCTTTCCCAGTTGGAGAAAGGATATGATGTGTATATCAAAGGAAGTAACCTGAGGGTTTTGGCTACAACTGTCGATCCTGACAATGAAGAAAACATCGAACTGGTGCATGAAAAGGCAAAAGCCGGATACCAGAGAGGATTTGCAGATCCGGAGTTCATCCGCAAGTTACCGACATTTCAGCTTCCATTCTTGTCAAAAGCAAAAAAATTCAGAACATTTCAGATCAGCGGCGACTCCATGCTTCCTATACCGAATGGTTCATGGATCACCGGCGAATTTATACAAGACTGGCTTACAGTGAATAATGGTGAAGCATGCATTATATTGACCCTCAATGAAGGCGTGGTATTCAAAATCGTAGAGAACAGACTGGAAAAAGCCCGGAAACTCACCGTGCACTCACTTAACCCGGTTTATGAATCGTATGATATCGCCGTAGATGAAATCAAAGAGATATGGAGATTCCGGCATTTTATCAGTCATGAACTCCCTGAACCCGAAATCCCAAAAAGTCAAATCATTCAAAGGATAACGCAATTGCAGGAAGAAATATCCAACCTAAAAAATGATGCTTAAGCCATCATAACCAGAATAATTCATGGATAATGCAGGATAAGAAGGTCGACCATCGTTTGCATGGTCATTAAAAAGCAATAACCACAGACTTGCCTGCATACCCGCCAGTGGGGAGTTTGATATGCAAATGGGTACATTTTTCCTGCTCGTTCCACGTGGCTTGGCATTGGTCGCCATCATATACGAGTTTTGCAGAAATTTTCATACGGAAAACCTCTAATTTTCTTGAAGGATCAGCAACAGCAACTTCGGTTATTTGCTTTCCATTGGTTTTGACCATTAACAGACCGGGATGATCCACAGAGACGGTTAAATCTTTGCTAACGTTTATGTTACCACGATCGTAAAAAACCACCTGACTGAGATTCATCCTTTCATCCCTTACAGCCTGGATTTTTGGGCTGTTTTCCAATATATGAATTTCCCTGTCATGGTTATAGCTTGCTATTTCGGATACCCTTATACCGGGCACAATTATATACAGGTATTGCTCCTGTTCCGGTCTGATTCCATGATCCTGCCATAAGGTAAACACTTTTTGGGTCACCTGTTCTCTTGACGTCTTATGTTGCTTGTTAATGCTATACCAGCTTCCGGCAGCTTCCTGGTTGCTAAGATGAAGATCGGTGGGTTCCGGAAAGATATAAGCAATCCGATCATGGTATACCCAGTTCACTTTGTCCAGCGCATGATTTCCCGGCCTAAGTCGCAAGGTTTTACCTTTGCGATGGAGCTTGACACTGCCTTTCAACAGGCATTGATTGACGGTCGTAACCACCGGATATTGGGATGCTGATCGTATGGAAGCTCCCATACATACATATTCCCGGTCAAAAAAAAACCAAGCTTTACGGGCCTCAAGGGGATCATGCGGGCTTTGAAAATCAAACACCGCGACACCAAAATGACCATCAGTAACACCACCGACAAAATCCGTAAGCCCTTTTTGCTGTATGCTCTCTTTTCCAGGTAAATCCGGTTTCTGAACAATGGTCGTACCCGGTATCTTTTGCCAGTCCCATACCGGAAAAATATTATAATATTCTTTTCCCGTGCGGGAAAGAAAATTGGATCCATCGGCATAATGATGGTTTTTAATCCCTTCACTGTTATAAGGCTGTTCTATATTATGGTTACGGGAAGAAAACATGCGCACCGAAGTGAAGTAATCCGGACGTTGATGGCTGAAGTATTCGGATTGCCAGAAAAATTTCGTTCCAGACAGATCGGGTTTAATCGGGTTTCTTCTGATGGCCGCAATGGTCTGAAGTTCTTGTTCGCGGTAAGAAGTAACCTCCAGCAAACATTGGGGCAAATGAGCGCTATGGGCACCAAGTGTTCCTTTTCTTGATATACTCCTGTTCTTGGATCCCGGGTCAGGGTATTTTCCGTAAACCATGGCCTGGCATATCCCATCCAGAAAAAAATCTACCAGCAATTGCACTGCCTCTTCAGGAAAGCTGTATTGGGTCTCATAAAGGATGGAAGCCCATTCAACAAAGACATTAGCATAACCGAGGCCATAAGAAAGGGTTGAAGTCACGCCGTCTCTTCTGTGGTGAAAACTCAGATCTTCCTGCAATCCACGGGCTTCTTCAGCATATTTAACCTCTTCCGCCATAACCCGGGTGGCTTTCCCCACCAGTTGTGTATTCCTTTCAAATAACCCCAGCTTGCACGCGATGGCCGAAATTTTAATTCGGTCTCCACCGGGTCGAGCTCCCCAGAACATCCCTTCTACCGGATCAATGCTTGCCCGGCTCACTATCTCCGCGGTTTTTCTTCTTTGCTCAACCGTAAGGTTTCCATCCATTAACAATAGAAAATCTACCAGCAAACCCGGTGTACCAATTTGATTCCACCACCAGTTTGCACTTAAAAAATCATGTGCAAGCCAAAAATCAAGTGCATGATGAATGGTCCTTTTCAACAGGGCATGATGATGGTATGCCGATTCTGCCTTCCTGTAAGCACGACTCATATACACCAGGTTTCTCAAATGCCTTTCATGGGCAAAGCCTGTTAAAGAAGTATCCGCGTAATTGATATCCGGCCAGCTGCCATCAGGTTGATTGGTTCGGATCAGCTTTCTGACATGATTTGAACGGATACTGCCTTCCATCAATCGATTTAGTATTCTTTCCCTTATCAATTCAAGATCATTCTGATGATTGACCTTACCTTTTGAGGGAAACCCGGTTTTATCCATAACTGTAAAAGAAAAGCTGCCAAAACCAAGGCCTATCATCACAATAAGGATCAAAGTGTTGTTTATGAATTTATTATCTAAATAGCGCATAAGCATAAAAGTTCATGAAGGTATTTACGCTTATTGTGGCGGAAGCCACATATCAGTGGGTTTCAGGTCTAAGTATTCAATCATCCGCAAACAGTAATCCAACTTTCCGATATGCGCACCGGTGTTATTCGTGCCGAAAGCAAAAGATACTCCTGCTGCTTTGGCTTTTTTAAGAATTTGCTTTCGGGGAAGCTCGTAACGGTCGTTGATCTCAAGAGCAATCTGCTGCCTGGCAAGAACATCCACCACCCGTGAAATGCGTTGTTCCGTCCAAAGATCATCATAACGGTCGCGAATTTTTTCCGGCAGAAAAGTCGGATTGACATAGATATCAATAGGTTCCCGGGTGATCCCCTCAATTTTACTCACCAGTTGGTCCATAAAATGCTGTGGATCGGAAACATGAGTTTCTTCCGGAATCCAGAGTCTCATGCGTTGACCCTGATCATTGCTCCAGGTCATGGCATCTGTAAATACGTAATCAGCCTGAGCAACCACATCAGAGGAGAAGAGGTCGACCCATTCTCTCCCTTCAGCTTGCATGGCTGTATATACCGGTTTGTCTTTAAGGGATTGAATATATTCAAGCAATTGCTTATCATTGGTGATGGGAAACTTCAGGCCACAATTTGCAGCTATTCCGTAATTGATGCCATAGCAACGGGATGAATCCAGAGCTTCTTCCAGGGTAAGACCGCCTTTCAGATGGATATGAAAATCGATCAGTGGAAAATTCCGTGCATGCAAGCGGGTTACCCTGCGATTCCATTGCTTATCTATATGCAGGGGACTTTTCGCTGTATCAGCCAAAGAACGCACCCGGATATTCCTGATAGACAACCCCGAATGGTCATTTTGGGTTTGAATACCAATGGTGCCGCGAGACAGTATCCGCCCCCTTATATCTTCAGGTCTCCAGGGATCATCAGGCTCAACATAGTCTACAGTCTGATTCCCGTTAACATAAACCTGAATATGATTTTCCTGAACATGAACCCGCAATTCGAACCATTCTTCATCTTCAACCAGCGGAAAATATACATTCCGGATCCTGTTCAGGCTTCCGGTCATGTTGATATGCGGATAACCCTTCATACCCTTGTAAGTATTTTTAAACTGAACAGCATACCCACTTCCTGGAACATCCTCCCCCTCAGGGTTGACATGAAAAAGCATTGCAGCATTTGCCCCCGGTTGCGTTTTGACTTCAGCTTTCAACTCAAAATTCCTATAAGAAGCCTTACCATCCTCACCTGCATAAACAATCAAAGCATCCGGGCCCTGGCATTTTAATGCACCATCCGAAGTTTTAAAGGCTTGGTGATTTTCCAAAATTTTCCAGTGGCTAAGATCACCATGAAAAATAGCTTCTTCTTGTTGTTTATCAGCAAGATTACACGAGGTCAAAAATAAACCCAAAAAAAATATCCATAGTTTGTGTTTCATAACATTTGTATTTAGCCTGCATTAATCATAATGCAGATTAGCTTCTGTCATCAATTAACTCGCATTCCTGATACAATCCGGACACCCTGAGATTCAAAATCCCAATTGACGCATATCCAATATACTTTCAGGTTTAACCAGTTTCCCTTTATAAAGGGCCACCCCTTCAACCCGGGCCTTAACAACAAGCTTACCATCCGGTACCCGCAGGATCTTCTGATTAAAAATAATCTTCAGATGCCCTTCCCGGGAAACATGAACAGTGACAAT
>CAYYLT010000174.1:0-7517 GCA_964472385.1 uncultured Bacteroidales bacterium | reverse complement strand
CATGTGCCAAAATTTTTGGCATTTTTTTAACGACAAAAATTTTAAACAGATGAAACGTAATCACATAAAACCCGTCCAATATGTTTAAAGGCCATCCCAAAGGATTGTTTATTGCTTTTTTTGCCAATATGGGGGAGCGATTCAGCTACTATACCATTTTGGCAATTTTTGTTTTGTACCTGCAGGCCCGTTTTGGTTTTAGTACCGGAGTGGCAGGTGATTATTACGGAGGTTTTCTTTTTGGCATTTACTTTCTGCCCATACTTGGTGGCATTATTGCAGACAGGTGGGGATATGGCAGAACGATCATCGCGGGTATCCTCATCATGTTTTTTGGAAAGATTCTGTTGTCAGCTCCTGGTTTTATGCAGGGGGGATACTTCAACACACAATGGGAGATCATTGTGATCATCATCTCCTTATTTGTCATTTCACTAGGTACCGGCTTATTCAAAGGCAATTTGCAGGCGCTGGTCGGGAAGCTGTATGACGATCCCCGATTTGCGCCCAAGCGGGACAATGCTTTCAACATATTTTACATGGGGATCAATGTTGGGGCTTTCTTTGCACCCTATGCCGCGACGGGCATTGTAAATTACATATTGGGCAAAAAAGGATTCACTTATGAAAACAGCATGCCTCATCTGGCAAATCTCAGTGAAAAGGCTCATCCCTTTTTGGATAAGATGATCCATACGGTACAGAATAATTTTAGCGGAGTATCTGACTATACCGGCAAGATACAAGCTTTTCAGCAGCAAATGGGTTTTAGTGGGACATTATCAGAATTTGCAGATACCTATAACACAACGTTATCTACAGGATACAGTGGGGCTTTTGCCATTGCCGCCGTGAGCATGATCATTTCCCTGGCGGTATTCATATTATTTCGTAAACACTATGAATATGCTGATCTTACTGCCAAACAGGCAGAAGCAAAAGCCGCCCGGGAAGGCAAAGAAACTACGAAGATGCGAATGTCCCGGCAGGAAGAAAAGAAACGGCTTGTTGCCCTGGGACTGGTGTTCATTACCGTTGCCTTCTTTTGGATGGCCTTCCATCAGAATGGTTTTACCCTCACCATTTTTGCCCGCGACTATACAGTAAGCGATGTAAGCCGCTTTGATTACATGTTCTTCGACCTGCGGACATTCATTCCCATATTGGCGGCTATCGGAGGACTGATATTCATGTTCAGGAGAAACACCTCCACCCGCTCCAAAATGACCGGAGCATCTCTGCTGGTAGGTGGCTCTGCCATAGCATACTGGGTTTATACCACCTTTGATCCGAATCCTGTCATTGAACCTCAACTCTTCCAATCATTTAATCCGATATTCATTGTTTTTTTGACCCCCCTTATTGTAGGATTCTTTAACTGGCTTCGTAAACAAGGAAAAGAACCCTCTTCTCCCAAAAAGATTGGCATTGGTATGTTCCTTACAGCTCTGGGATTTGTGGTCATGATGCTGGGCGCATTTAAATTGCAGGCAGTTACCGGATTGAGCCCTTACTGGCTGATTGGAACCTACTTTACATTAACCATTGCCGAACTTTTCCTCAGTCCGATCGGTATTTCCTTTGTATCCAAAGTAGCACCTCCAAGATTTCACGGCCTTGCCCAGGGCGGATGGTTAGGTGCAACAGCCATAGGAAATCTTCTGGCAGGACTTGTCGGTAAACTCTGGGATATAGTTGAACTATGGCAGTTCTTCCTGCTGCTTATCGTATTGACTGTTCTTTCGGGTATTTTCATCTTTTCCATCATGAAAATTCTGGAAAATGCCACCAAAAGCCAAACTGATAACCAATAAAATGAAACAAGCATGATAAAAATAATAATTAACACACGCGACAAAATGATTATTTTTATTATGCGTTTCCATCTGACCATTAAAAAATAAAAAAATAAACAGATGAAAAACAGACCTATGAATAAACATCATCTGAATATGCTGCCCTTATTGCTAACCATGCTCTTGCTATCTGCTTGCGGGGGAGATAAGCAAGGAACGCTTGATAAGCTGAGGGGGGAAGCAAAAGAGATACAAAATATTGAAGCAAGATCAGACCAAATAAACTCGGCCGAAGATGCTTTCAATGTACTGGGTGATCTGAACCAGTCTATGAAGCAAGTAAGAGATGCATGCCTGAACCTTGATGCAGAGTACAGGGAAACAAAAGAAACCCCGGCTAAAGATCAAATGAAAAAGGAATTTTCACAAATTAACCGTCAGATTGATCAATCCCTAAAAACCATCAGCAAGAACCTTGAACCTTATAAGGAAAAAGAGGAAATAAGCCGGATGTTGGAGAAACTCAGGGAAATGATGATCTCTAAGTAATAATGCGTGAATGCGTGAATGTGACCAGGCACTTATGATTTTTTCAGTATCACAGAAGATCCGAGAATAAGGATACCCCCAGTGATAACATTCCAGGTCAGCGTTTCATGGAAAAGGAATATACCAAACAGTATTGCACTAATCACTTCAATATAAGCCAGGAAAGAAGCCGTAGAGGCTTTTACTTTCCGTAATGCAGAAAAGAAGAGGCCAAATCCGATAATACCCACCAGCAAGGCATACCCCGAAGCTACCCAGGAGGTATGTGCAGTTAATACGTTCATGTTCAACAGAAAAAGTGGGAAAAATATGCCTGTTCCAATAAGGTTTTGGAAAAAGACAAGCTGCAAATGGTTATAGCGTATGGATTCTTTTTTAAAGATGACCACCGTTCCGGAATACAGAGCAGAAGATATCAACATGGCTGTCATGCCCCAAAAAACTTCATTATCCAAACTGAATGGTTTATCAAGATAAATTATGACAATTCCTGTCATCGCAACTGCCAAAAGGAGTCTGTTCCGTATAGGTACTGGCTCCTTTAAAAACAGGTTGCTGAAAAAGACTGCAAACACAGGCCAGGTATATAAAATGATCACTGCATTTCCGATTGGAGCATTCAGGAAGCCAATATAAAAAAAGATCAGCCTGATGGCATTGATCACTGAGGCAATGAGCAACCAGGTGATATTGTTGCCAAATAAAGACTCCCTGCGGATAATAAAGTAAGCACCGAGTATTAAAGTGGGAATGGCCAGACGGAAAAATGCCAATACGGAAAAAGGCAGATTTAGGTATTTAACAAAGGCACCTGATGAGCCCCAAATAACAGCAGCTAAAACGATCTTAAAGTATTCCGGATGGATCTTTTTGGTCATCATGAGGGCTATTATATTTTGTATTATTCAGGCTGCAATTCGGGCTAAAATTAAATAAAATCACCAGATTTTATCCTTTAGCCTGTATTATCCACAGAATAAATTAGATTTGCAGTAATATGAAAAGTATGAACAAAAAAGCAATCATCATTTACATACTGATTGCGCTTTTATCCTCTTGTTCCGCATCCCATGAAAAGGATCATCATAAAACGGTATTCCGGTATAACGAATCCAAGGGAATAGCAACACTGGATCCGGCATATGCCAAAAGCCAGACACTTATATGGCCTGTCCATCAATTATTTAACGGACTGGTGCAGATGGATTCCTCCCTTCGTATTCAACCCTGCATTGCCAGAAGCTGGAAAATTTCGGATGACGGAACAACCTATACCTTTTATTTGCGGGATGATGTTTACTTTCATGATCATAAGCTGTTTCCTAATGGGGAAGGCCGAAAAGTAACCGCCACCGATTTTGTTTATAGTTTGCAAAGGATCTATGATCCCCGGATCGCCTCCCCCGGCACCTGGATATTCAATTATCTGGATAAGCAAGCCGGTCCCCTGGCAATCAATGACTCTACCCTAAAAATATATCTCAAAAGACCCTTCCCGGCATTTTTGGGTTTGCTGACCATGGAGTATTGTTCGGTGGTTCCCCGGGAAATTGTAGCACATTATGATAGTGAATTTGGTCGTCACCCTGTTGGAACAGGTCCCTTTCGTTTTAAAATGTGGCGGGAAGGTGAGAAACTGATATTCCTCAAGAACCAAAACTATTTCGAAAAAGACAGGCAGGGTTACCGTTTACCCTATCTGGATGCCGTGGCCATTACCTTTATTTCTGATAAGCAATCTGAATTTCTGGAATTCATCAAAGGCAATCTGGATTTCCTCTCTGGTATCAGTCCGGCAAATAAAGACGAACTGCTTACCCGGGCAGGTCATCTCAACCCCAAGTATGAAAACGAACTGGTCATGCATACCCAGCCTTACCTCAACACAGAATATCTTGGATTTCTGGTAGATACCTCCATAGAAAAGGTAAAAAACAGTCCTGTTTCCAATGTATTGGTAAGGAAAGCGATCAACTATGGCTTCGACAGAAAGAAAATGATGCAATACCTGAGAAACAACATTGGGACACCTGCCAACAATGGCTTTATACCCAAAGGCTTACCTGCCTTTACCAGTGATACGCTCTGGGGATATACCTACAATCCGGATAAAGCCAGGAACCTGCTCGCAGAAGCAGGGTATCCGAACGGAAAGGGACTGAAAGCAATTAAACTAACCACCACAGATGATTACAGGGATATCTGCGAATTTATTCTGCACCAGCTATCCGAGATTGGCGTGACAATTGATATAGAGATCAGCACAGGCGCAACCTTTCGCGATATGGTAGCCAATTCCAAATTACTTTTCTTCAGAGGCTCCTGGATTGCTGATTACCCGGATGCTGAAAATTATCTGGCCTTGTTTTACAGCAAAAATTTTAGTCCTGGAGGCCCCAATTACACCCATTACCAAAACAATGCATATGACGCGCTTTATGAGAAGGCGCTCAATACCATGGACAGCAGAAAAAGGCAACACCTTTACCGGCAGATGGACCGGATGATCGTAACGGATGCACCGGTGGTTCCCCTGTATTATGATCAGGTAGTCAGGTTTGTCCATAAACAAGTGAAAGGCATGGGCAGCAATCCCATGAATTTGCTGGTGCTGAAACATGTAAAAAAACAACCATGAAACTGATAGCGGATAGTGGATCAACAACTACCGAATGGTGTATAATAGACAGAGATAAGGTTCATACTGCATATACGCCGGGCATGAATCCATTTATTATCAAC
Source organism: uncultured Bacteroidales bacterium (assembly GCA_964472385.1). GTDB lineage: Bacteria > Bacteroidota > Bacteroidia > Bacteroidales > UBA12077 > JAGXLC01. The sequence goes on along the minus strand of CAYYLT010000174.1, from coordinate 2,430 downwards.
CTTAAGCATGTTGAAAAAGGCATCAGGGAGCAACCTCTCTTAGGTCACTATCTGTATCAAATCAGGGAGTTGTCATTTTATGGTGCCGGATGTGGGGGTGAGCAAAATTGTCTCTCCGTACAATCTACCTTACAAAAACTTTTCCCTGAAGCGCAAATCAGCGTTTTTTCTGATCTACTGGGAGCTGCTCGGAGCCTTTTCAACAAAAACAAAGGCATGGCATGCATTCTGGGTACCGGATCAAACTCGGGCTTTTATGACGGGACACAGATCATCCGTCAATCACCTTCATTGGGGTACATCCTGGGTGATGAAGGCAGCGGAAACCACCTGGGAAAAAAATTACTCCGGGCCTATCTTAACAATGCACTCCCGGGTGATTTAAAAGATAAATTTATATCATACTACGGAAACAGACGTAGACAGATTCTCCATGACCTTTATCACAGTGAAAAGCCTAACATTTATTTGTCGGGATATGCAAAATTCATGGTTGCCAACAGGGATCATGAATATATAAAGAAGCTGGTATACGAAGCCATGGAAGCATTTATCCTTACATTGAAAAACGGTTATCCATCTTCTGATTTTCAATATCCGTTAAGATGCGCAGGTTCTATCGCATGGTTTTTTAAGGATGAAGTATTCAACAAGGCGTCAAAAGCACAGATCGCTATTGATAAAGTGGTACAAACGCCGATGAAAGGCTTGATTGATTTTCATTCAGGGTGATCCGTGCACTATGATTTATTTGATTTTATTGCCATAAACATCATAAAAATGAAGGATCTTTATTATTTTTGTATTTAACCTGGCCTGTATTATTCAAGAACAGGATTAGCTCATGAATTATTCGGGTTAAATTAATCAGACAAGAGATATTTATCCAATGTGGACCAGTGTTATCATCGATGACGAGAAAAAATCAAGGGAAACCCTGCACAAAATCATTCACAAATACTTCAAGGAATGTATCAGTATTGTTTCCCTCGCAGCTTCTGTAAAAGAAGGTGTTCATGCGATCAAACGATATGATCCGAAATTAATCTTTTTGGACATAGAAATGCCGGAAGAAAATGGTTTCAAATTATTTGAGTATTTTGATTACTATTCTTTCGAAGTCATTTTTACAACGGCCTATGAGCAATATGCCATAGATGCCATCAAGTATTCCGCGCTGGATTACCTGTTAAAACCCATCAACTACATAGATCTGCGGGAAGTACTCAGCAGGCTGGAAGAAAAGAAAAAACAGGCCACCTCCAACGTGCAGATTGAAGCATTTCTTTCGAATATCTATGCGCAATCGGACAAATTTAACAAAATAGCCTTGCCCACAGCCGATGGATTTGAGCTGATAAGGATTCACAACATTGTTTATTGCCAGGCTGAAGAAAATTACAGTAAAATTTTCACCAATCGTGACGAAGCGATCATTGTCCCCAAAACCCTGAAAAGCATTGAAAATATTTTATCCAACAGCATGTTTTTCCGTATCCACCGGTCGTATCTGGTCAATTTAAATTATATCAAGTCCTACACAAAAATGAACGGATACAAAGTTACCCTGGAAAATGGCATTCAACTGGAGGTAGCCATGAGGCGGAATGAAGAATTTGTAAAAGCCCTTACCCGCCGAAATAAAAGCAATAACGAATAATACGTCTGGCTGCATTTAAGACACGAAATAGCTTAACCGGAATAACTGTCCACCATCGTCCGGAATGGGTGTCCGGCATACTCCGGTATCACTGTATCTGGTCTGCTCCGGATTTTGCATTCAATACGTTAAAACCCTATTCATTACAAACTTGCATTTTTATTATTTGGAATTAAAAAATCCCTCCTGTATTTTTAGTTCGCAAAGGCTGTTGATCCAGGACAGCATAATCTGCTGTGGTTGTATTGTACCGAAGGGGTCAAGAAAATCCATAAGGAAGGAAGAAAAGAAAAGAAAAGAAAAGCATCCATATGGTCTTTGGATCGGCATTACCCCGTCGCCACTGGAAATACATTTGTTACCTATAATTTGTTAGAATTTGTAACAGAACAAAGGCAGGATTATGCCAAAGATATAATAAAAAGCTGACAAATGCGGAATGCAAATAAACACATGAATAACCAACCGCTTAACAAAGGAAAGGAGGCTACAGGCAAACATGAACAATTTTAACCATTTCCCCTGGATGATGCAGTGTCATCCGAAGGAAAAGGGTGCTCGCGATAACCGCCCCAAACGCTCTGTTCCGGCAGCATCCGGCGCATGACATTTTTCTTGTTTTCTTTTTTCTTTTTCCAAACAAACAAAAAACACGATGCAAAGGCTTTTTAGAAAGAAATATCACCAATAAAGCCAATGCACCGTGTCTGATTAGTTCTACTTTACAACTTTAAAGAATCTTCCCACCTGTCAACTTTTCGATAGTGCCT
>CAYYLT010000173.1:0-7523 GCA_964472385.1 uncultured Bacteroidales bacterium | reverse complement strand
TGAACTTTTTTAATCATTTGCCTGTGAGTAATTTATGATTAATAAAGTTCATGATCGTTTCCTAATGCTTTAACTGCATGAATAATACAGGTTAATAATACAGATTAAGACGACAAATATAAAAAAATCTTTTAAACCGCACTTATTCCATAGCGTAAGCATTATTTTTGAATACATCCCGATAGAAAAGCTTTTTTAACCCATCACCGGTCATATACCATTACCCCGGCTTTTTTCAAGGGTCGTTTTTTGCTGTCTTATACCTGATAACTTTGTTTTCTTACCTGTATTATTCAAGCTTAAAGTTTCAGAACTGTTATTTTTGTCCTATTTTTGTTGGAAATATTTCTTTTTATGAAGATTCTTAAATCATCTCAGGTTAAAGAAGTAGATGCTTTTACCATTGAGAACGAACCCATCCATTCTATCAATTTGATGGAACGGGCGGCACGGCAACTCACCAAATGGTTGAGCCGGGAATTCGGACCGTGTATGGGTATTCATGTGTTCGTCGGACCGGGGAACAATGGAGGGGATGGTTTGGCAGTGGCTCGCCAACTGGCGGAGATGAGTTTTGTCGTTACAGTTTATCTGGTTAAGATCTCTGATAAGCTTTCTCCCGATGCCAAAACAAATCTGGAAAGGCTTAAAAGCCAGGAAAAGGTTAGGATCCGTACTATTGAACATAAAGAACATTTCCCAAAGATTGGCAAAGGAGAGGTCGTCATAGACGGGCTTTTTGGTTCCGGACTAAACAGGCCGCTTCAAGGTTTACCTGCTGATCTTATACATCACCTGAATGGCTGTAAGGCCACACGCATTGCCATTGATATCCCTTCCGGCCTTTTTGGGGAAGACAATGCCAATAATAATTATCAATCTATATTCAGGGCACATCATACGCTGACTTTTCAGTTTCCCGGTATATCCTTTTTTATGCCTGAAAACCAAGATATAACAGGTGAATGGCATGTGCTGCCCATCGGACTTAACGAAGGGAAAATTGCCGAAATGGATTCTCCGTATTTTCTTATTACACAAGAATTGGTTAAAAAACAACTTAAGATACGGAAACGATTTGATCATAAGGGTCATTATGGTCATATCCTTTTGATTTCAGGTGCTTACGGCAAGATGGGTGCTGCTGTTTTGGCTGCCAGAGCAGCCTTAAAATCCGGATCGGGTTTGGTAACCGCACATATCCCCAAAGTGGGCTATGATATCATGCAAACGGCCCTTTCCGAAGCCATGATCAGCCTGGATGACTCCGATACAATTTTCTCGAACCTACCAGAGCTGGATCATTTCGATCATGTAGGTGCCGGTCCGGGTTTGGGCACTGAACAATCTACACAGGAGGCCCTTGCCAAACTGCTTAAATCAAATACAAAACCTGTCGTGCTGGATGCAGATGCGTTGAATATCCTTGCTCAACATAAGGACTGGCTGGATATGCTACCTGAAAACAGTATCTTAACTCCGCATCCCAAAGAATTTGAAAGGCTGACCCGGGGTGTGGACAATCACTATCAAAGAATACAAATGCAAATGCACTTTGCAGAAAAATATCAAATCTATTTGGTCTTAAAGGGAGGTAATACCACCATTGCTACCCCGGATGGTAAGTTGTATTTCAACAGCGCCGGCAATCCGGGAATGGCAACAGGCGGTAGTGGCGACGTACTGACCGGTATGATCACTTCTTTGCTGGGACAGGGATATCATCCGGAATGGGCTGCCATTACCGGTGTTTATTTGCATGCATTGGCAGGAGACATTGCAGCTGACAAAACCGGTGCAGATTCCCTTATCGCTTCAGATATTATTGATGCAATTGGTTTGGCTTTTAAATCTATCAGGAAAAAATGAATATCATACGTTGTTATATTTTGCTTACAGGGGTCATTGTTTTTGGGATTTTCATAAGTTGCAAAACCCAACATGTAGCTTCCCCCAGGATCTATCCGGTGGATTCTGCCGATACCCGCATAGATAACGGCATGATCTATGGATTGCCCAAAACGCAATTGATAATTGACGTTAAGATCAAGAAAAAAACCATCCTGCCGGGTCCTTACCATGAATTTGCCGAAAAACTGTTGGGGCTGTCTAACGTCACCCACCAGAAAAAAACAATCTGGAATGTTGCTGATGTCACTATCCACGAAACTGACCATATGGATTATGACCATATGTATGTCATAGAACCCGAAGGCCGGTTCCGGTTCGACTGGTCGAAGTTTACCCAACGAGGCTGGATCATCCCATTTGATGAAGCAGATAATGATAACGTTATTCAAAAGATGGATTTTTACCGGAAGAAGGATTACAGCGACCGGATATACCATGATGATTTGAGCGTTAAGAAGTTTATAGGCAAAGAAACCAAAACTGTTTATAAAAAGGTATGGAAAGATTCTATATTTGCCAGGGTTCCGGTTACAGAGACCAATGTGGTGAATAAAACCAAGGCGGAAAAAGCCCGGGAAGCTGCAAATTTTATTTTTATGATCAGAGAAAAACGGTTTGAGCTGATCTCAGGTATGGGAGATTATTATCCGGAAGGAACAGCAATGGAGGCCGCCATCAATGAGATGAACAGGCTGGAAAACAAGTATATTGCCCTTTTTACCGGAACGCGGTTGATGGATTCTATTGAATATACCATTCCATGGATACCCCAAAAAAACAATCTTTCCGAACCGGAAATGCTGTTTCGCTTTTCAACAGAAGGCGGAATGATGAAACAGGATCAGCAACAAGGTGTTCCTGTATGGATAGAAGCCGATACCCTGGAGAAAGCCCAAAAAATGGAGGATCTGTTCCACAATCACTGGTCATCGGTTCAGGGGGCATCTTTTTACTACAGGATTCCAATGCGTTCCATGATAACCCTTCAATACGGAGAACAGGTTATGGCCAGAAAATATCTTGATATCAGTCAATATGGCCCAGTTATACGTATCCCTTATCATTTCCTGAATGATTCGCAAATCATCGAATTTTTCCCGTCAGGCGAAGAAAAGAAATAAGTTTGATTAGGATCATTAAGTTTTGCTTTGCTGTGGTTGAGATATTGAGCGTCTATCTGTAAACTCAAGTGTTTGTGCTATAAATTTCAACTTCGAGGCATGTGAAAAATCCGAATTGCACTGTAATTGTGTATTGGAGTATTTAGCGAAGGGATCTCATGAGCCTTGCGAATAATTTAAATTTTGAGCAAAGACGAAGAAATCGGACTTAATAGACAAACACTATTGAGGTTTGAAAAGTGCCGGACAGGAATTTTTTTTTACATTTAACCCACTTTTTTCAACATGTTTCACCCCAAACCTCTTGTATATGGCAGACCAGCAAGTTAACTACAAACCTTTTGTATCTTCAGAGACCAAGATGGCCGAGATGACCCTGAGGGGTATCATTATCGGAGTGGTTTTATCGATTGTTCTTGGTGCTGCAAATGCTTATCTTGGCTTAAAGGCAGGGATGACCATTGCAGCTACCTATCCGGCAGCGGTCATTGGCATGGCTATTCTGCGTGCCTTAAAAGGCACCATTCTGGAAGAGAATTTTACCCGCAGCGTGGGTTCCGTTGGTGAATCGGTAGCTGCCGGTGCGATCTTTACTTTGCCTGCATTTTATATCAGTGGTATATGGCCTGACTTTTATACACCCGGCCACTATATCATTTCCGCCTTGATCATGATTACCGGTGGGATGCTGGGTATTTTATTCGTTGCTCTGATTCGCAGGATGATGGCAAACGATGCAACCCTCCCTTTTCCCGAATCTATTGCTGCTGCAGAGATACACAAGACAGGGCAGACCGGTGCAGGCTCAAAATACCTTTTCTGGGCCATGGGCCTCGGCGGTTTAATTAAAGCATTTGGTGAATTCCGATTATTTCTGCCTGTTTGGGAGAAATTTGTTCAGTTTAAAACCCAGTTTATTACCGGTGCGGGAGAGGCTATTAAGGCGAAAGGGGGTATACTGCTCGGATCTCCCGGACTAAAGCCGGCGTATATCGGAGTAGGTTATATCATCGGACCCAGACTGGCTTCTCTTAATTTCAGCGGTGGAGTCCTTGCCTGGGGTTTGCTGACACCCATTATTTTTTACTTTATAGGTCCGAACATCGATATGCAAGCCTGGGCACAATATCTGATCGATCAAAATCTTGCTGCCAACATGAGTGAGGCGATGGCCCAGGTAAAAGATCCGGTATTCCGGGTTAATGAGACCTGGAAAGCCATCGTTCGACCCATTGCCATTGGGGGCATGCTGGTGGGTACCTTTTATACCCTTTATGGCATGCGTAAAAGCCTGGCAACAGGCATTAAAAGGTCTATTCAGGATCTGAAGGAAACCGCCAAAGGTGTATCCACGACCGAGCGGGTTGAGAAAGACCTTAATTTTGGCTGGATCATGACAGGCATAGCAGCAGCAGCCATAGCTACTTTTTTGATTGCGAAATTTGTTTTTTATGCTGATTTTACAACGGCGGTTGTCGCTACACTGGTTATGATCGTATTCGGATTTTTCTTTGCCGCAGTATCAGGTTATCTTGTGGGTATCATAGGTTCCAGCTCAAACCCCATTAGTGGACTAACCATATCCACTGTGGTGATTACTGCCCTGTTGCTTCTGTTACTGGGGTCAAGGGGAGAAAGCGGCGTTGCTACTGTGTTGGCGGTGGCTGCTATCATTTGTGTCTCTGCTGCCGTTGCCGGAGAGATGATTCAGGATCTTAAAGCAGGACACGTACTTGGGGGTACCCCCTGGCGTATGCAGATTGGTGACCTGATTGGTCTGGTTGCCTCTGCAGTTGTGATGTTTATACCATTATTCATCCTTCACGCCGGGGATATAGAAACCGGCAAACAACTTGGTTATGAAGGAGGATTTGGTAGTAAGGAATTGCCGGCACCACAAGCCAGCCTGATGGCAGTGCTCTCTAAAGGAATTATTGCCGGTGATATGGCATGGGCCCTTATTGTTGTCGGAATGCTTATGGGTGTCGGTTTTATACTGATGCGCGTCCAAAGCCCTATGATCGTTGCTGTGGGAATGTATCTGCCCCTGCAGACAACCTTCGCCATATTCATCGGCGGCATGATTAAAGGTATCATGCGGTATTATCAGAATAAAAGAAGATTTCAGCAGGAACGGAAAAATAAAGCTGAAAATATTGGAATATTGCTTGCTTCCGGATTAATAGCCGGAGAAGCACTGATCGGTCTGCTCTTTGCCGGCCTGGCATTTGGTAAGATCGAAATATGGCGTTATGCCCATCCTTCGTTCATTACCAGTATTGCGGTATTTATTCTCATTGGCCTTATTCTCGTGAGAATACCCATGAGAGGCTCAAAAGGAACAGATGTGCCTGATTCATCTCAAGCTTGATACATGCTGTAAACAAAGTGAATGACACAGGGTAAGTCTATGGGATTGAATTTTTTTCAGCGGAGGAATATTCTGAAAAATGCCAATTATTTGGAATTGCATCCTGTGCAGGTGCACAATTATCAGCTTATGGAAGATGATCGGGTATGTTTGATCGTTCCCAAATTCGGGAAAAAGTGGATGCAGGATTTTTTTATTCCCGAAGGCAGAAAAAAAAATGTTACCATTTATCTGGATGATCTGGGTTCGGCTACCTGGCTTGAAATTGACGGCGAGAAGAACGTACAGCAGATCTGTGATAACCTGAAGAGAAGATTGGGAGAGAAGATCAAACCCCACCATGAGTTGGAGGACCGGGTGACAAAATTTCTTTCACAACTCTATGAACAGCGCTATATTACTTTTAAAGAATTGCAAACTTAAGGGGTCAATCCCGCAAAATAAATTTCGGAGGTGAACATATGCAAGATATTGCCAATTTAGAGCCCAAAGCGTTATGGGAAAATTTTTATCAATTAACCCAGATTCCACGGCCATCAAAAAAAGAAAGCAAGGTTATTGAATTCATCCATAATTTTGGAAAACGCCTGAATCTGGAAACTAGTCAGGATGATACGGGCAATGTGATTATCAGGAAACCGGCAACTGCAGGCTATGAAAACAGAAAGCCGGTTGTGCTTCAGGCTCATATGGATATGGTTCCACAGAGCGATAAAGATTTTGATTTTGAAAACCAGCCTATCAATGCTTATGTGGATGAAGAGTGGGTTACTGCTGACGGCACCACCCTGGGTGCTGACAATGGGATCGGTCTGGCGGCTGCATTATCGGTATTGCAGTCGGAAGATCTGGTGCATGGACCGTTGGAGGCCCTTTTTACCGTAGATGAAGAAACCGGCATGACCGGCGCCAGTGCGTTGAAACCCGGATTGCTGGATGCTGAGATACTTATCAATATGGATTCTGAAGATGAGGGTGAACTTTATATCGGATGTGCAGGAGGTTTAGAAACGAATGCACAATTTTATTTTATAAAGGAAAACCTGTCTTCTGATATTACAGCTTATGAATTGAAAGTTAAAGGTTTAAAAGGTGGACATTCGGGACTTGATATCCAACTGCAACGTGGCAACGCCAATAAGATACTTAACCGCATTCTCTGGTATGGTAACGAAAAGCTGGATGTTAGAATTGCCGCTATTGAAGCGGGAAGTCTCCGAAATGCCATACCACGGGAAGCTAAAGCCTGGATTGTGGTACCCAATGAACAACGCAGTGAATTGAAGGATTATGTGAAGGAAGTAGGCGAAGCTGTGAAAAATGAATTGGCAGCGGTTGAACCCGAACTTGAAATCCATATTTCTGAATCTGCTATACCTGATTTTGTAATGGATCAAAAGACCCAGGATAACCTGATCAGGGCTATATATGGATGCCCCCACGGCGCAATGAGAATGAGCGATGCCATGGAAGGACTGGTGGAGACCTCTACCAACCTGGCGGTTGTTCAGTCAGAAGCCAGCTCGGTTCATATTCAAACGCTTCAGAGAAGTTCAGTGGATTCAGCGAAGGAAGATCTGGGTAACATGATCCGCAGCATATTTGAACTTGCAGGTGCAGTGGTACTACATGAAGGTGCGTACCCGGGATGGAAACCCAACCCGGATTCAGCGATTCTCAAGGTTATGAAAGGCGTTTATCAACAGAAATTTGGAAGAACTCCTGAAGTTAAGGCTATACATGCGGGACTGGAGACCGGCATTATAAGTCAGGCCTATCCGCATCTGGATATGATCAGCTTCGGCCCGACCATCAGTTACCCGCATTCACCCGGCGAAAAGGTACATATAGGCTCGGTGGAGAAATTTTGGTCTTTCCTTTTGGAAACCCTTAAAAATATACCGGAAAAAGATTAACAGACATTTGGCTTTGTAGACCATATATTGGCCTGTATTATTCATGCGTCAAGTTTTGGGTAGATGCAAGGCGTCGAAAGCCGACGACGTAGTCGCCTACTTCGGGTTTGCTGAAAACCTATCATTTTGGAAACAACAGATATGTTTAACCTATTGATTTAAAGATTTTTTTGTGTTTTTCAGCAAACCCTGCTTCGAGGTTTT
>CAYYLT010000172.1:0-7562 GCA_964472385.1 uncultured Bacteroidales bacterium | reverse complement strand
TTTCCAGCCCGTCAATGGTGATACTGTATTCACCCGGAGCATCTACCTGAAGCATATCCTCACTATAAGCCCACTGTTGATGATAAAGTTGTTCAACAAAACCCGGATATATCCTGTACTTGACCCCCAACCGGACAGGACTGGTATCTCCCATATCCTGAACCTCTAGGGTCACCACTGCCTGGTTATCCCGAACGGTAACTTCTTTGGTGCGTACTTTTGGGGGAACCATCGTGGGTTCTACCTGCTCAAGTTTTAATACCAAGGGATTGGGCCATTTTTTGTTGTTATAGATCCTTTGTGCCCGCATCACGGATACGACAAGACTGTCATCATACTGATCATAAGTTGTTTTGGGATCCGCTTCCGGAACATATTCCAAAACCTTGCCCAATTGCCCCAGAACAGAAATTTGGGTTTCCGGGGTTGCCTTCAGGGATCGGAAAACAAATTGGCGTCTTTCCCCCAGATCCCAGTTTTTTTGATTGAGCAGAAATGCATAAACCGCATTGCTTGCTTTATCGCGTGTAAACCAGATATCTTTTTCATTCGACACTACCCAGGGCCGGACATCGTGAATGGATTCTCCGTTAATAAAATGCCATGCTGCAATTTCCCGAAGGCGGTTTTCCTGCGGCACAGGCATTGAACCATCGGGTTTCGGGCCGATATTCAAAAGCATGGCGCCACCTTTGGCTCTGACCTCAATGAGGATCTCCAGCAACCGGGTGCCGTCTTTATAATTTTCGTTCGTGGGTTTAAATTGCCACTGTGTGCCCATGGTCAGATTCGACTCCCAGGCCTCATGCCTGATATTCCCGGGAACAGTTTGTTCGGGTGTTTCCAGCTCTCCCCGTGTAACCAGCACATCAGGCTGCAATTCCCAGGCGGTCTCTTTGGCAGGTTCCTCAAATTCACCATCAAGAAAAAACACATCGACATCACCATAATTGGTCATCAGTTCACTACACTGAGCCCGGATATATGCATGATATTTATCTTTCAGGGCCGGAGTCAATGCTTCCTGCCATCCCCTCCTCCGTATAATCTGACCGTTCTCATACAAAAAATGAAAGTCCTCAGGAGAATAATAAAAACCTACACCCAAACCTTCTTTGCGCATCGCCTGAACATATTCTTTCAACAGATCTTTACCATAAGGAGTATTCATGATATTGAAATCCGTGGTCCGGGTATCCCACATGCAAAAACCGGAATGGTGTTTGGTAGTGAATACCACATACTTCATCCCTGCCAATTTGGCAAGGTAAGCAATCTTATCCGGATCAAAGGCTGTAGGGTTGAAAGTAGCCGGCAATTCATTAATATACCGGTCGACATAATCATCGGTTGCATTGACCAGCGAATGGCTTATTACAATTCCCAGTTGGCTGTCCATACCAAAATGGATAAACATACCGAAGCCGGCATCCTTGAGCCATTCTTTCCTGCTTTCTTTATTCCCCAGATCCCGGGAATAGTTGGCTTCCTCATTTTCCTGGGCATAGGAAATACCCGTCAGGAAATTGAAGCAGAGGCATAATAAAAGTATTTGTTTTGTCATTTGAAGGATTTTTTGTTTTTACAATAATATAAAAATTTTCCCGGAAATAACAGTTGGGTGATATGATGAAGTAATAAAGGCAGGATGATGATGGAAAGCATGGCAGGGGGATGTCATATTGCATACGAATCGGTTGTCACGCAATGGACACTCCGTTGCCATCCGGTGGTCATTCCTTGTCATCCCTCAGGGGCCGCACCCGGTTCATTGTCATTCACCCATTAAAGTATTCAATCATTCCTGCATTCACGCATTAAAACCCTGTGGATAACTCTTCCTTGATTGTTAAAAAGAAAGGTAGCTTCGGTGGTGCCATCAAAAGAATAATTTGAGACATTTGAGAAAATGTTTTGATATGGGATTTATTGCAGACCTTCACATACACTCGCGTTTTTCCATGGCCACAAGCAAAAAACTGCGCCCTGAATACCTGGATTATTGGGCCCGGATAAAAGGGATCAAGGTTGTGGGAACGGGCGACTTCAGTCATCCGGGATGGCTTGCAGAGCTCAGGGAAAAACTTGAACCTGCTGAGCCGGGATTATACCGGTTAAAAAATGACTACAAGCTTGAAAACATGGTGGCTGAGACGCCTGAGAATGCAGTCCGGTTCATGCTCACAGCAGAGATCAGCAACATTTATAAGAAGAGCGGCCAGGTCCGCAAAATCCACAGCGTTTTATTTGCTCCCAATTTCGGGACTGCAGAAAGGATTCAGCAAAAACTAGTCTCCATGAACTTCAATATAACCTCTGACGGGCGGCCTATCCTGGGGCTTGATGTAAGGGATCTGCTGGAGATCACCCTGAATATTAATGAAAACAATTTCTTTGTACCCGCCCATATCTGGACACCCTGGTTCTCGGTGTTCGGCTCCAAATCAGGTTTCGACAGCATAGAAGCATGTTTTGAAGACCTCACCGGACACATCCATACTGTTGAAACCGGACTTTCAACCGATCCTCCGATGAACTGGATGTGCAGTTTCCTGGACAATTATACCCTGATATCCAATTCAGACGCTCATTCCCCCGAGAAATTGGGTAGAAATGCCAACCTTTTTAGATCCGTGCTTAGCTATGATGCGATGATACAAGCTATGAAAACAGGTGATCCGAATCATTTCGGAGGAACCTTTGATATGTACCCCCAGGAAGGCAAGTATCATTATGACGGACATCGCAAATGCGGTGTCAGGTGGTCTCCCCTTGAAACGTTGAAAAATCAAGGAATTTGCCCCGTTTGTGGTAAAAAAGTCACTGTTGGCGTAACCAACCGGGTGGTGAAACTTTCAGACCGGGAAAACATCATGCAGCGCAAAAACCGCCTGCCCTGCTATTCCATCATCCCATTGAAGGAAATACTTTCAGAAATTGAAGGTGTAGGAGAAAATTCAAAAAAAGTAGCCAAAAAATATGAACAACTCATCCGTAAGGCTGGAACGGAATTCGATATACTTCACTATTTACCGGTGAAGGATATACAACAGGCAGGCGGTGAGGTGCTGGCCGAAGCCATTCGCCGCATGCGCAACAACGAAGTAATTATTAAAGAAGGTTATGACGGGGAGTATGGTCAGATTAAGGTTTTCCAGCCCCATGAAATCCATTATCTCGGTAATCAGGAATCTTTATTTGATACTTCACAAAACTTTCATAAACCGGGCAAACGCCAACTCATCAATTTTGACCTTAAAGCCTACCGCCGGTTGGAAAAAATGGATATACCCCTGAATCCTGCAGCAGAGCAAAAGGCGGTTTATCACACGAAGAAAAAAAGTAACCTGCTCGAGGGATTGAATGCCGAACAGGCGGAAGCCGTAACTCACGGGCAGGGCCCGGCAGCTGTACTGGCAGGCCCGGGTACAGGCAAAACCAGAGTGCTGACCCAAAGGATAGGCTGCCTGATAGAGGAAAAACAAACCAATCCTTCGCACATACTGGCTATAACCTTCACCAATAAAGCCGCCGGTGAGATGAAAAACCGCTATAAAAAACTGTTATCCCGGAAGGTTCGCCTCTCCGACCCTACCATCGCTACATTCCATGCTTTTGGCTACCTCTTGCTTAAAACGTATAATCATAATCTGCAACAAGATGAAAACTTCACACTTGTCCATGAATCAGATAAGATGAAGATTATCAGCGATCTATTCCAGATTGGTGAAAAGGATTCTAAAACATATGCCCACAGGTTTGCAGAAATGAAACAATATCCCCCTGAAAACCACTCCAATTTTGACGATAACCTATACACATCCTTCCAGGCATACCAAAAGCAGCTGGCTGATTACAACCTGTTCGACCTGGATGACCTGATCTATCAAACGGTTGCCTTGTTGAAAAACAATTCGGACCTTCAAAATCATATAACCCATCAATATCAATGGCTCCTGATCGATGAATTCCAGGATATCAATCCAATGCAATATCATATGATCCGGCAGTTAGCCCCTGACCAAGGTGCCAACCTTTTTATCATCGGTGATCCCAATCAGGCTATATATGGGTTCAGGGGTTCCAATACCCGTTTCATCAGCAGGATGATTGAGGATTACCGGGATACAAAAGTTTATAAACTGCATACAAGCTACCGTTGCTCTCAAAACATCCTGAATGCTTCCGGGGATATACTGGAAGAAAAAGGACTGGAAGGTCTGCGGGAGGGCGTTAAGATCAAGATATCTCCCCAGCAAACCGATAAAAGCGAAGCAGAATTCATTGCCCGGACTATTGAGGCGTTAAGCGGGGGATTGCGTTTCTTCTCCATGGACAGCAATATTACCCAGGGGAATACTGATGAACAAATTGAAAGCCTCTCTGATTTTGCCATACTCTGCCGGACAAAAAGGCAGATGCCGGCCATTGAAAAGGCCCTGCTCAACCATACCATTCCCTGTCAGGCCGTTACTGAAGATACCTTCTTCCATGATCCGCTGGTGAAAGACGTGACCAGCATGATCGAATATACCGAAAATCCGGGTAACCGGTTTCTCCAGTTCAAAATAAAAAAAATACGCTATTCCGAAAAAAACATTCATAACGCCCTGGACAAAATAAAAGAATTCAATGGGATAAATGATAAAATACAATGTGCTTACGATATGCTTATCAGGAAAGACCCGGGAAGGCATGATCAGGAACTACTGCAGTACTTGCTTAAGCTGGGCAGTCATTACACGGGCAACATCCGGGAATTCCTCAGGTATCTTGCGCTGGGTTCCGAAAACGACGCATACGATTCCGGCACAGAAAAAGTAGCGCTGATGACACTGCATGCTTCCAAAGGACTGGAATTTCAGTGTGTCTTTATCGCAGGATGCGAGGATGGGCTGATTCCTTACTCCATTTACAGAGAAAAACAAACAGACCCGGAAGAAGAAAAACGTTTGCTCTATGTAGGGATGACCCGCGCTAAATCATACTTATACCTGACCCATGCAAGAAAGCGCTTTTCCATGGGCCGGGAGCAATCCATGACCCGAAGCCCCTTCCTTAACCGGATAGAAAAAGCACTCACCGAGGTGGAAAAAAATACCTTCAGGAAAAAACACCAGGAAGATTCACAGTTAAAATTATTTTAACCATCTGTTTTCCTGGTCTTTATCAAAAAGCAGTTATGCTCCGCTTGTCCATTACCCGGAGTTTCATTTAACCCTTAGATGGTAAGGATAACTACTCCCCTGCCCTTATCTGCCTTCCTATTTTTTGCTCCGGTTCCCTGGAGGATAAATCGAATTGCTAAAAAATCAGGAAGGATTTTCTGTAAGGATGTGCCAGCTCAATCGACAATATTAAAAAACAAATTTTCTATTGTTTCACCCAAAATTTTAAAACGATGAAAACCACAAAATCAATTGTTACAAGCTTTGTACTTAGCTTACTCATATCCATGTCGGCTATGGCACAATCGAAATCCAAATCCATTGCTGTAATCAATAAAGCCGACTGGTGCCCGGTATGTGAAGAACATGGCAAAAGGGCCATGAAAGCGCTGAAGTCAAACAACAAAGACGGAACCATTCAGTTTGTCGCCAATAATCTCACCAATGCGGAGACCAAAGAAGAATCGGCGAAAAGTCTGAAGAGACATGGGTTGTATAAGAAAATGAAATCCCATAACAACACAGGGGTAGTATTTTTCTTTGATGCAGAAACCAAAGAGCTGATCAACAAAATAAGTGTGGCCAAACCCAACAAAAAGCTTGCAGCAGCAGTGCAGCAAGCCAAAAAGGAATAACACGCACACCAAGGCGATTCACACCCCTCTCTTGGTGTGAATCGTTTTTATGCTATTGCATGCATGACAGGTCAAAAAGAGCGGCAAGAATAACATGCGAGCCGTAAGTTTCATGAGTCCGCCAACTGCCGGATGACGGGCATGAAAAACGAGCCTAACGCAGCAAGCAGACATTATAAGACAAACCTTAATTGGATCTTACCAGCTTAGGTGAAAAAGTAACCATCAGGTAGCCAAACCAGGCCGTTTCGCTTTCATGGATAGAAACACCTTTTATATGCTTTAATGTCTTTCCCGGCCAAAGCAATGACAAACCAACCCTGAGTTTTATCGGTAATTCGCGTATGGCATGTTTCCACACCAGATCAAGCTCATCTCCAAGATATCGATCATAACCAGCCATTTTTTTTTCAGTAAAAAACCGGTGGTAATGGAGATATAGATTGCTGTGCTTTCTCAGAAGCCAGTTAACTTTTAGGTAGTAATCCTGCAGTCCGGCATCATTTGTGGATTTTCTGACATTGGAAAACTGATCCATATAACCAAAAAACCTATGCCGGGCCCCGCTTAAAAGATAAAATGAATGATCTTTCTTAGCGGTTGCTTTATTGCCGGTCAGATAATCAAATCCGACCAGTGCATTGGCCCGGCGAATAAACCAATATCCTAAATCGGCATGAGCAAGCAATGCATCAACTTTCTGGCCAGTTCTGTTATGGCCGGTCTGATAGTAGAAGCTGCCTTCCCAGAAAGAATCCTCATTCTTCCCCTGGATAAAAGGCCCAAAGGTTGACCGGTAGTTCACCCGGGTACCGGATTGACTTTCCTTAAACCCGGAAAAAACACCCAGGAAACTGGCTTCAAGCCAGGGAACAAAAGGTTTTTTCAGGTAAACAAAATTCAGTGTTTTTAGTTTTTGCGAAGTAAAGCTGTCGCCCAGCAGATCTTCCCGGTCATTATTCCAGGACCCGGCCAGATGAATATCCACCTGATCAACCTGGTATTTGATCAATACCCCGTCATAGGACATACCGTGGTTATTCCATAATCTGTTGGAAAGCAGCCGCTGGTCATCATAAACCCATTCCTGCCGGCCCACCTTAATAGCCGTCTTTTCACCGGGTGAATAAGCAAACCATGCTTCATGCATGTCTATTGTAGCGGGATCAGCCTTTGCCCCCGTGGCACTGTAAATAGATGCATCCCCCCAGGTTCTGACATCCTGGAAAGATACACCCATCTCATATTCAGATTGCTGATAATGAAGAATCAATCGTGTGCGCTGGGAAACAAATTTTGCTGCAACAGAGGAATCAGCCGCCAACGTTTTGTAGCCATACCTAATTTCACCCCGCGGACGTATAATTGCCTGCAGGGAAAACTGACTGAAGGCAGTAGCTGGCAAGAGCAAACCCCATAATAGGAGAATAACCAAAAGAATACCATATATTTTGCATATGAATACTTTTGAAGTTTTCCGATGGGATTGCTGATATAGGCGTTATGATTCATCAAAACCAAGACATATATCATACAGGGTAGAAAACAGGATAAAAATATACAATAATCTGTATTCCACAAAAAAATGAGAGAAATATCATCATCAATCAAAGTAACTATCTGATTTTAGAAATACCTTCCTTTGTATCCCTTCATATTTCAAACAATTGTTTTAAGTTTGTTAACCAAAACAAACAAAACCATTATGAAACGACCATGAACTTTATTAATCATAAATTACGCACAGGCAAATGATTAA
>CAYYLT010000171.1:0-7574 GCA_964472385.1 uncultured Bacteroidales bacterium | reverse complement strand
TCGGGAATTCCTGAATGTGCCAAAATTTTTGGCATTTTTTTAACGACAAAAATTTTAAACAGATGAGAAAAATATATGTACTGTTTCTATGTATGATTCCTGCAATAGCTCATGCTGCTAATGATGCAACGCAGCTTGAGGGAAGTTTCAAGGTAGGACCGGCAATTATTTTAATCTTTATTTTGTCATTATTTGTTCTTGTAGGATTTTTTTTCCGGGCAAAAGATACAACAGACTATTACGCAGCCGGACGGGGTATATCCCGTATTGGGTCAGGAATGGCGATAGCCTCTAACTGGATGAGCGCTGCTTCTTTTTTAGGAATGGCAGCGCTGATGTATGGGGCAGGATATCATGGGCTGGCCTATGTAGTGGGATGGACAGGCGGATATGTATTGCTGTTAATATTAATGGCTGGTCAAATCAGAAAATATGGAAAATATACCGCTGCGGATTTCATTGGAGACAGGTATTATTCACAAACATTGCGAACCATTGGAGCAGTTATTGCCATTCTGATCTCCATTTCTTATTGTGTGGGACAGTTTGGCGGAATAGGTCTTATGTTCAAATGGGTCATGGGGATTGATTATACCTGGTCTGTAGTCATAGGGGGAACGATAGTTCTTGTATATACACTTATTTCAGGGATGCTTGGTGTTACGAAGAACATGCAGGTGCAATATGTTATTATTATCATTTCATTTCTCATTCCTTTATTTATTCTAACTTATAAATTTGACTATTTCTGGCTGTTGCCACAGATAGGTTATGGTGCTGCGGTTCAAGATATTGTAGAAGGGGTTAAAATAGCAAATAACGCCGGGGCAGTTAATTCACTGGGCCATCAATTTGCCATTGTTTCCAGCCCTGAATATGCAATGCCCTGGGATATTTCAACAGGACAAACATTTTTTCAGTGGATTGCCATTGCTTTTTCCCTTATGATCGGAACGGCCGGATTGCCTCATGTACTTCAACGGTTCTATGTAGTGCCGAAAGCCCGTGATGCAAGATGGTCAGTAGTTTGGGGGTTGTTTTTTATCTGTTTACTATACTGGAGTGCACCTTCCTATGCAGCATTGGGCAAGATTTTATCTTCACATCCCGAAGTAGGTAAACTGGCTAAAGATGCCATTGTGGTTTATACAGCTCAACTGGGTAATATCAATCCGCTTATAGTCGGATTCCTCGCTGCCGGTGGTGTTTCCGCCGCATTTTCAACAGTTTCCGGATTACTGGTAGCAGGAGCTTCTGCATTTGCCCATGATCTTTATGTAATGGTTATCAATCCCCAGGCCAAACCAAAAACCCAAATGTCCGTGGCACGTATCGGAACCGTTCTTATGGCCATTATTGTTACAGTGATTGCTCTGGCTGAATTGGCACTTATAGCTCAATTGGTAGCCGTAGCCTTTTCACTGGCAGGCTGTACGATCTTTCCTTTATTCTTATTGGGAATTTGGTGGAGCGGTTCAAACAGGGCCGGTGCAAAAGCAGGATTGATCGTAGGGGGATTGGTCTCACTGATTGCTTTAACCTATTTCATTGCAGGCAAAACAGGTTGGTCATTGCCATTGAACGATTTCATAACATACTGGCTTGGCGCATGGTATTTCGCATGGATTGGCGCTCCCCTGGCCATTATTGCAAACATCATTGTTTCTAAATTGACCAAAGAAACGCCGATTGAAATTCGTAAGTTCCTAATTGAAAAAGTACATTCGTAAAATTGTTTCTTCCATCATTCAAAAATAAAAGAACAAGGATGATCATCCTGCTGATGGTCATCCTCTCTGCTGGAACTGTTATTAGCGCAATAATATATTACGGTAACCTGAACAGCTCTGAAGATCCAAGAGTTAAGCTGGCTCAAACGATGTATGGCCGGTATAACCGCTATGTTTCTGAGAATGATTCTGATAAAGTACTGGCATTGCTTGACAGCATAGAAAATGTGTATGGTGGGATTCCTCATTATCAACAATCCTTCGAAATAGGTGTATTGCACAATAACCGGGCCTCTGTCTTTCTTACCAGGGCGCTTAATGCTGCTTCGCAAAACCAGCGCAAAGACCATTACTTTGCATTGGCAGAAAAATACATTCAAATGAGTATTGATAATTATCGTGCATGGATGGATCAATACGGAGAACTGGGTGAAGAACAAATTAAAGTCATTGTTCAGAGAGCATTTGGCTCAGATAAGCAACTCATGAAAAATGATCAGTTGGATGCCATCATTCGCAACAGGGTTGATGATATGCTCCTGGCAAAGAAAGAAATGCCCAGAAGATTGTCCGTCAGCTATACCAATTTGGGAATCATCCGCAGGCATGACAATCAGCCGGAAGAAGCTTTGAAATTGTATAATAAAGCCCTGAAGTTGTGGAGCGAAAATCATGCTGCCAGGAACAATGCCAATATTATCCTGGGAAAACCTCTTGAAAAACAAAGTATTCTGCGTAAATTATTTCCTCCGGATAAAAACAACCATTGATTCGATTAAAATAAAACAACAGCTATGAAACCAAAATCTTTATTTTTCCTTATTCTACTTATTCTTCCCTGTCTAATGCATGGCCAGGAAGATGAAAACAATTTCGGCATTCACCTGGGAGGGTTTGTCAAAAGTGATTTTTTTTATGATAGCCGCCAAACGGTTGCTGCACGGGAAGGTCATTTTCTCTTATGGCCTGCGGCAGAGAATTTAGGTGCCAGTGGTGAAGACATTAATGCAGTTCCCAATTTCAATTTTTTAGCCATTCAAACGCGGTTAAAGGGAACGATAACCGGTCCGGATGCATTTGGCGCCAAAACTTCCGGAGTTATTGAAGGTGCTTTTTTCGGACATACCAATGCGGATATTAATGGTTTCAGACTACGGCATGCATTTGTAAAGTTCAAATGGGATAATACAGCAGTGCTTGCTGGCCAATACTGGCATCCCATGTTTGTTACAGGATGTTTTCCCGGCACAGTATCCTTTAATACCGGTGCTCCATTTCAGCCTTTTTCAAGAAATCCTCAATTGCGCGTAACCCACTACCTGGGCAATTTAAGTATAATAGCCGCCGCCTTATCGCACCGGGACTTTGTTACTGCCGCAGGTAGCGCCGGATTGCGTAATTCCGGCTTGCCAGACATAAATTTGCAGCTCCATTACACCAACGAAAACAAAGAAACCAATACAGCTTTTCTTGCTGGTGTTGGGGCAGAACACAAAACCATTGTGCCCCGTTTAGAAAGTCAAAATTATAAAATCGATGAATCGGTCAGCAGTTCAGCAGCTATGGCTTTTGCTAAAGTAAAATTGCCGGCACTTACCTTTAAACTGGAAGGTGTATACGGCCAAAATTTATACGACCTGCTGATGATTAATAGCTTTGCTTCTACCCGTGTCGTAAATCCTGCCACCGGCGAAATGGAATATACTTCTACAAACCTTTATTCAGTTTGGACAGACATCCATACAAATGGAAAAACCCTACAGGCAGGTCTGTTTGCAGGATATACCGCAAACCGGGGCTCAGGGAAATTTGAATCTCCGCCAAACACCTCAAGTTTTGCCGGAACAAGGCATAATATAGCCAACGTCATGCGTGTCGCTCCCAGGATTATTTTCAATAGTGGAAAAGCACGATTTTCAGGAGAGCTGGAATATACCAGTGCTGCCTTCGGTGATGGCACCTTTGATTCAGATGGGGTGCCGTTGAATACAACAACAGCTTCCAATGTCAGGTTTTTGTTAGGAGTATACTATTTCTTTTAACCTGTATGATTCATAAAAAATGGAAAAAAATATAACCAAAAGAATATTAATGCTTTACTTATTATGCTCAAAAATTTTAATTTTTAAACATTTTCCCGGGTGCGCCAATTCTTGGGCATCTGCTACGTGGCGAAAACCTCGAAGCAGGGTTTGCCGAAAAACACAAAAAATCTTTAAATCAATAGGGTAAACATAGCTGTTGTTCCCAAAATGAAAAGTTTTTAACAAACCCGAAGTAAGCGCCTACGTCGAGGCTTTCGACGCCTTGCATCTACCCAAAACATGACGCATGAATCATACAGGTTAAATGAAACAGACGTTATGCCAGTTCAGTTACCCGGCTTGATAACAACAATTCAATGAAATTAGGCCTGATATCCGATGTCCACGAAGACATCATTTCTCTGGAAAAAGGATTGGACCTTTTGCATGAAAACAAATGTGACCAGATTGTCTGCCTGGGCGATATTACCGGATTTTCACCCAGGTATTATCCATACACCAACGAGAAAAATGCCAATGCATGCATTGAACTGATCAGAGCCCACTGTTCCTTGATCCTTTCTGGAAATCATGATTTGTTTACAGCGCAAAGAGTAACTGCTTTCAGAGCCGGCATTGAATATCCTGATAACTGGTTTGACCTACCCTATGAGGAACGGAGAACTTTGTTGGAAAAAAAAGTGTGGCTCTATGAAGATGAAGTTTTGCCGGATCTAACTGCTGAGAACATTGCATTTCTAAGATCACTGCCAGAATATTTTATTATGCATGAGGACGGGTATGCCATTTTGTTTTCTCATTTTTTGTATCCCGATATATCCGGTTCTTTAAGAAAAAAGAACGATGATATTGCAGATTACAGAGACCATTTTCTTTTTATGAGAAAAAATAATTGTATATTGTCTTTTTCCGGTCATATGCACGTAGGAGGCTTTGAAGTATTGAACAGAAACGGATTGCGCAATTTCAGATTTGGTAAAAGAAAATTGAAGTATCGGATGACCTTCATCGGTTTGCCATCGGTTGCACGGGGACGCACCAAAAACGGCGTAACGGTTTTTGATACACAATCCTTTGACATAAAGGCTATTAGGATCAAATAAGGTTTCCCATGAGGAATAAATTCTTTTTGAACATCATTGTTCCGGCTATATTGACTATTGTACTCTTTGTATTCGCCTTCTCATTTATATTTCTTCCTATGTTTGAAAAAAACATGATGGAAGTTAAAAAGGAAATGATCAAAGAACTTACCAACTCGGCATGGAGCATTTTGGAAGAATACTACCGAGCAGCTAAAAATGAGGATCTTACGGAAAAAGAAGCCAAGAACCTTGCAATCAAACGCATTCAACATATACGATATGGGGATGAAGGCAAAGATTATTTTTGGTTGACCAATATGGAACCTATGATGATCATGCATCCTTATCGCCCGGAACTCAATGAATCCGATCTTTCCGATTATTCAGACCCCATGGGAACAAAACTTTTTGTAGAAGCAGTCAAAAAAGTAAAAAATAAGGGAGAGGGTTACATCCATTATCAGTGGCAATGGAAAGATGACAGCAGCCGTATTGTACCAAAGCTTTCATTTGTAAAAGAATTTAAACCCTGGGGATGGATTATAGGCACCGGTATTTATCTGGAGGATGTGAAGAAAGAGATCAGTGCCATAGAAGGACGACTGGTTCGGATTACTGTTCTAATTGTTTTTTTGATTGCTGTTATTGTCATTTATATCACCCGGCAAAGTTTAATTATTGAGCGAAGGCGCATAGATGCCGAACGCGAGCTAAAAAAGGCAAAACAGAAATACAAAATGCTGGTGGAAGCTTCCACAGAAAGTACCCTTATGTTATTGAACAATAGAATCATCTATTTCAATCAATGGGTATTGCATCAAACGGGTTACTCCGACAAAGAATTGCGCGCAAAAACCCCGGATGAATTATTTGTATTGAAAAGCAATTCGATGACCAATCTGTTGGAGAAAATTGATGACACAAGAAATATTGAAGTGCTTCTAAAAACAAAAGCCGGAAAAAAAGTCGAGGCGGTTCTAACCATTTCGAGCGTTAATATATACGATCAACACGGATTTATCATCATCATAAAGGAAGTTACCCGACAGCTAAAAAGAGAGCGATCCGGCCGGATTCTTGAAGATCATAAGCAGTCCATGATGTTGCTGATGAACGCATCCATAAAACGCTTTATTAGAGAGCATCAAACAATTGATATGGATGCTACGCTTTATGAAGCAGCACAAATATTGATCAGAAAAAAAACGCATTGCCTTTTTGTCACAAAAAATCATGATATCATCGGGTTGATAGACCATAATACATTTTTAGCAGGTGTGGTCTCCGGTAAAAATATCTCTGAAATCAAAGCCTTTGAAATAATGCATTCCCCGGTTATTTATACGGACAAAAAATCTACGCTGCTTGAAGCCATGCATCAAATGCTAAGGGTAGATGCCAATTGCCTTGCAGTAAAGAACCAATACAATGAATTAGAAGGCCTCATTACCAAAAATGATATCTTAGAAGTTCAACAAGATGCTTCCGTGTTCCTGATCCACGAAGTTGAAAATGCGGAATTAATTCATGAGCTTCAATCGCTATATGATAAGCTGCCCGGTATAGTATCCTTGTTTTTAGAAAGCGGGGTTTATGCTGAGCATATTATGCAAATATGCACCGCAATATCGGATGCCATTATGCGACGGGTAGTTGAACTGGCAATTGAAAAAACAGGTCCACCACCTGCAGCATTCTCATTTTTTACACTTGGAAGCGAAGGACGGGAAGAGCAAACACTAAAAACCGATCAGGATAACGCCATTGCATACAAAGGTCAGGAAACAAAGGAAAAAAACAGGTACTTTACAGATCTTGCTGCCAGAATTAACGAATGGCTTCATAATATAGGTTATGAATATTGCAAAGGAGAAATAATGGCCAACAATCCGAAATGGTGTCAGCCATTATCAATCTGGAAAATGTATTTCAGGCAGTGGATTGAGGACAGTGACCCGGAAAGCATTCTGGATACTTCAATCTTTTTCGATCTACGGCATATTTACGGAGATCCATCAATTATAGAACAATTAAAAGGGGAAATGTTCTCTTTAACCAACGCGAAGAGTGTATTCTTTTATCACCTTGCTCAATCTGTACAGCGCTTTAAACCAGTAAGTTATTCAGATAAGATGGAAACGATCGATCTAAAAAAAGCTGTGGCTCTTGTTGTCGGATTTGCACGTCTTTATGCATTACAACATAAAATTGAAGCCACCAATACCATGATACGTATATCTAACCTGATCGAACTGGAAAGAATAAACAGAGATTTCGGCGAATCTGTCTTGCAAGCCTACCGATACTTAATGGAACTCAGATTTCGTGTTCAATCTGAAAACATATTATCTAATGCAATACCCGATAACGTTTTTCCTGTCGATAATTTGTCTCATATTGAAAAAGCTAAACTGAAAGCTGCTTTATCAGAGATCTCGGAAATACCTACCCAGATTGGTTTTGACTATAAACAATACGCATGAATTTCAAAAGGCCATCATGCAGACAATCTTTTAACCATTGCTTTCGCTTTCTTTATGTGTTTTGCCCGTTGATAAGGAATTTTAGCCTGTATTATTCATGAAAAATAAAAAACCATTTATAAACAAGAGAATATTAGTGCTTTATTTATTATGCTCAGAAATTCTTATTTTTAAGCATTTTTCCGGGTGCGCCAATTTTTGGGCATCTGCTGCGTTGCGAAAACCTCGAAG
>CAYYLT010000170.1:0-7680 GCA_964472385.1 uncultured Bacteroidales bacterium | reverse complement strand
GATCATAGAAAGGATCATAGCTCCAATAGTGCCAGTCGGGATGATGCCATCTGAAGTGATAGTATCCATAAGGATCATTATGGTAGAGATTTTTTATCCTATCCGAATATTTCTGATAAATGGTATCGTTTCTTTTACCCAGGTCATATTGATTATGAGCCTTTTCCCGGATAACCGGATCCCTATAGAGTTCGTCGTTAACATATCTTTGTTGAAGCGTTGTGGTACAAGCTGCAAAAGATATGACTACTATAACCAGTGAAAACAATATTTTCGTTTTCATAATATTGATTGTTAATAATTTATAAAAGGCCCTACGCTTAATTAAAAACATGATACACACATCAAATATTGTTCCCTAATTTAACCTGTATTATTCATGCGTCAAGTTTTGGGTAGATGCAAGGCGTCGAAAGCCGACGACGTAGTCGCCTACTTCGAGGCTTTCGCAACGTAGCAGATGACCAAAAATTGGCGCACTCGGAAAAAATATATGAAAATAGAATTTTTTGAACATAATACGTAAAGTACTAATATTTTAGTGTTTATAAATTTTTATTCATTTTTTATGAATAATACAGGTTAAAGAAGTTTGTTGACCAACCCTGAATAAATACAGGCTACAAATTAAAACCTTATACCCACTGTTAGGGTGAATTGGTTATTATTCAGATCTATTTCGCTAAGATTGGGAATAGTGGACAATAAAGGTCTTTCTTTAACATACTGCATTGTTGAGAAGGATGCATCGATAAAAAAACCTTTTTCCCGGTACCCTAAACCGCCTGAGTATTGTTGCATGTCTGACTGATAATTGCTATATGTTGAGCTATAGGGTGATTGATATAAAGCGAAGCCTCCCCTGAGGTAAAACTGGTCTAATTTAAGTTCCCCGCCTATTCTGATGTTATTGGCAGTAGCATAAGTATTTTGGATACTGTCGTTTTCATAGTCGAAAGGAATATTGGCTTTTTCTTCCTTCAATTTGGCACGGCCATAATTGATCCGTTCGTAATCAATACTAATGATTCCTCTTTTCTGGATATTCATAGCTACGCCTCCGAGAATTTTTGAAGGGGTGATCAATTGATAGGAAAAATCTTTTGTTTCACTGTCGATCTGTAAATTATCGCCGTTATCGTAGCTGGCCCGCATGCTGTTATACCAGGAATAACTATGGTTATTGAAGTAAGTAGGGGAATGGAAGGCAGCACCTATCCTGATATAATCGGTTGGCCTGTAAATGGCTCCCAATTTGAAATTGAATCCGCTACCATTATGTTCTTCATATTCAATAAAATCCATACTATGGAAATCCTGTACCTGGTTATTTTTTTCAAATTCACTATAGGTATCCTTATAGGTGAAATTGTAACTTTGAATACCAAGGCTGAACCCCAGGTAAAGTTTGTTGTTATAATTTGCCCCTATTGCAAGAAAATATTCTCCCAAAGATCCTCCATTGCTTCTGTTTTTGCGTTGATTTACACCAATGCCATAAGGCCCGGAAGAAGTGTCAGCTGTATGTCTCATTTCATCGGTAACATGATTCCAATATTCATTTGCGGTACTGTCGTAATTGAGCAGATAAGCTTGCCAGGCTAAATCTTCATAAGCAGCTCTGAATGTCCCTCTGTTGGCATTGTCAACAAATTCATGCATGAAAGATCTAGTCCGGTTAAAAATTTCGGTTCTTAGGTCTTGTGCATAATCGTTCATGGTATTGTAAGCCAATCCGATATTAATGCTTTTCCAACCCGGGCTTTTTAAGGTATAGGCACCTGCCAAACCTGCATTATTCAAATTTAGATTGTAATCAAAATTTTCATGGGTATTGGAAAGACTGCTTGTACGTGATTGCTGGTATTGAAATGCTGAGGTGAATTCCAGTTGAAATCCTGTGTAAACTCCAACCCCTGCAGGATTCAAACCAACACCCGACAAATCAGCACCCAGTGCAGTAAAAGCTCCGCCCATACCCATGAACCGGGCTGATCCCTGATATATATTTTGAGAGCTTCTTAATGCCGACTTGACTTCAATTTCCTGCGCATAAGAAAAAAATACGTGAAACATTAATATGACTAAAATGGGTGTAAATTTATTCATGATAGAAAATATTATAGTTGGACATCAGGTATTAAAAAAGCCCCATATCAATAATGGGGCAATTTATAAATTATCATAACTTCATTATCGTTTTCTTCCTGAACTCGAAGAAGATGACCTTGACGATCTTGAACTACCCGAGCTTCTTGAGCTACCGCTTGAACTTACTGAACTACCCGAGCTTCGTGTACTTCCATGACTTTTATAAGTTGAGGAAGAGGAAGAAGACCGGGTTCGCGTTGAATGATTGCTGTATCCATCATTATAATTATGAGACCTTGATGAACTATTGGTGTTATAGGATTTTCTGCTGCCATAATCATGATTGCGGTTGCTATAACTGCTCGATCTTCCGTTCAGTATTCTTTCAGCTTGCGGTTCATTATGGGGCCTGTTATATTTTGGTCTGTTCGCAGCGGTATTTTCCGACCGCGTTCTGACATATTTCGAAGCCACTTTTTCCCCTGTGGATCTGGTTCTTACAGAGTGAATAGATCTTTTGGAGCTTGTATTTCCATCATTTTTAACCCTTATATAAGTTTTTGAATTGGATCGTTTTTGGTTATTATTGCCGTTATTAGGCCTTCTGATACGTTTCGAATGAATGGAATATTTCTCCAGCCTGCCTTCTTCATTGAGTTCTAATTCTTCTTTAAGCATTTTCTGGTTACCAAAATTATAATAATCGCTCAGGCTGAAGTAGGAATTATACCCATAAGGTCCGAAACCATAAGAACTGTAACCATACGGACTGTAACCATAAGAACTGTAACCATAGGGATTATAGCCATAATATCCGGTTCCAAAAGTGGATCCAAAACCAAAAGCATTGTAACCATAAACACCATAACCCATGGTATTAAAACCATAGATACCTGTCATGGATAAGGTGCTTCTGTATGGGTTCATATAGCTCCGACCGTAATAGGGATAATTGTAGAAGCTGCCATAGTTCCAGCCGGTACCGAAATGACTGGTCAGCCATTTGGGTTCAACCCATATGTTATCTCCCATGACAATAACATTGTACATTGCCGGATCATATGCGGAAGCATACCAAAAATCATCGGAAAAATAAGTCGTATACCAGTCTGACATACCATAGGAAAGACTCTTGGAACCGTGAATCCTTCTCTGATAGGCTTCGTTGTAATCGTCTACCAGAATCTCATCATAAGGATTCCGGTAGCGTTCTTCCTGGCCGTAACTGACGGAATCGATGTCCTCGATGTCCTCGATATTCAGGTCTTCTTCTTTTACTATTTTACCGGCTTCATCATAATATCCGGCAAATATCTGTTCCTCGGCCTGCCCTGAGCCGGGATTCTGGTATAATTCATCCTCTACGTATCTCTGTTGGACTGAACATGCAGAGAAAACTACCGTAGCTATGATAAATGCTAATATGTTTCTAAAATATATCATGATAACCTCCTTTTCATTATTAATAACGAATGTTTCATTCCGGATATTATGGGATACAATTTCACGTGATCCCTTTTTTCTAATTAGAATTTAATTTCGTTAATTTGCATTCCGTTATGATTGATTTTATCGGTAAAAATAATGCAAATTTTATTCCAAAATGGCGAAAGAAATTACAAGCAGGCAAGAAAATTATTCACAGTGGTACAATGATGTTGTAAACAGGGCTGAATTGGCTGAAAACAGTCCGGTGAGGGGTTGTATGGTCATCAAACCGCAGGGATTTGCCATATGGGAAATGATGCAATCGGTACTGGATAAGATGTTTAAGGATACCGGGCATTCCAATGCTTATTTTCCGCTTTTTATTCCCAAATCATTTTTTTCAAAAGAGGCATCGCACGTTGAGGGATTTGCTAAAGAATGTGCTGTTGTGACCCATTACAGACTTAAACAGGGTGAAGATGGTAAGGAGATTGTTATAGATGAAAACGCAAAGCTGGAAGAGGAACTGATCATACGGCCCACCTCGGAGACCATCATCTGGAATACATATAAAGGTTGGATCCAATCTTACCGTGATCTTCCCATTCTGGTCAATCAATGGGCCAACATCGTACGTTGGGAGATGCGTACACGTTTATTCCTGCGGACAGCCGAGTTTCTGTGGCAGGAAGGACACACCGCTCATGCCACTAAAGAGGAGGCCCTGGAAGAAACCCGCAGAATGATCGACGTGTATGCTGATTTTGCTGAAAACTGGATGGCTATGCCTGTGCTTAAGGGCACCAAGACTGATGCCGAACGTTTTGCCGGTGCAGAGGAAACCTATACCATTGAAGCGCTCATGCAAGACGGGAAGGCCCTTCAATCCGGTACATCCCATTTTCTCGGTCAGAATTTCGCCAAAGCTTTTGATGTTACTTTTACCGATAAAAACGGTAAGCTGGATTATGTGTGGGCAGCTTCCTGGGGCGTATCAACCCGTCTGATGGGCGCTTTGATCATGGCCCATTCTGATGATAACGGCCTGGTACTTCCCCCTAAACTGGCACCTACACAGGTGGTTATTGTTCCGATCTACAAAAAACAACACCAATTGGACCAAATCAGTGAAAAAGCCAGTCAGATCAAACAGCAATTACAAGATAAAGGTATTACCGTAAAATATGACGACCGTGATTCCCAAACCCCCGGTTGGAAATTCACCGAATATGAGGTGAAAGGCGTTCCTGTGCGCATTGCCATTGGTCCAAGGGATATGGAAAATAACACCCTGGAGGTGGCCAGAAGAGATAAGCTGGAAAAAAATATCATTTCCCAGGCCGGTGTTATGGAATATATAGAAAACTTATTGGATGACATACAGCACCATATCTTTCAGAAAGCCCTGTCTTTCCGAAAAGCCAATACTTACCGGCTAGATGACTATGAGGAGTTCAAAACCATTATGCGAGAAAAAGGCGGATTTGTCGAGGCGCATTGGGATGGTACATCCGAAACCGAACAAAAAATCAAAAATGAAACCAAGGCTACCATCCGATGTATACCCGTTGACAGCAAACAAGAGGAAGGAAAATGCATCTATTCCGGCAAGCCCTCCAGCCAAAGGGTGATTTTCGCCAGAGCGTATTAAGAATGATTGAATGCGTGAATTGAGTTTATTAAATTACTGGTTGTTGGTTTCTTGTTGATGTTTATGATTGGCAAATAATTGTATAACCATTTAATGCTGCTGAAAATGCATAAGGTTTTGCCAACTGGAAAGTAATGCATGAATGACCAGGCAGCATTTTTCTTTTCATGCAGCAGGGTGTTTTTTTTCTCGTCTTTGTTTGTAGCAACATGTTCTTTTTCGAACAGCAGGTGTTACAATATCGTGCATTTGGTTGCTTCTCTCTTTAATGGATTCATTTTAATTTGCTGTTTAACAAGATCTAACAATTTTTGGCACAGAATGTGACCAGCAATATATACCCATAAATACAGCCATCATACAAGTAGATCTTAAACCCAATGAAGTTGTCGTGAAAGCTTGTGATTCTAAACATTATTTTGCACAGGACTTGAAATGCGGCAAGTTGATTCTCACCAACCAGCGCTTATACTTTAAATGCCAGGATCATTCGGATTGCAATCTGGAAATTATGCCGGCTGATATCGAGGAAGTGTTGTTTTTCAATACCCATCCTTTCTCTTCTAATGGCTTAAATATTGTAAAAAAAGACGGCACGCAACTTAAGTTCAGGATCAAACAGCGCAATGCCTGGGGCAAGGCGATCAATCAAATGTATTGATGGCAAATATGCCACTTCGAGGATGTCATACATCCTTGCCTGTATACTTCATCAAGCCAGGTAACCGTCAATATAATTTTTTTGCATCCACGGCAGGTTTTGGTGGTTGTAGAAAGGAGCCAACCTGGCATTTAATTCGTTCATCTTATCTTCCGGCAATTTCTTAAAGTTTTTGATCAGTTCAATATTGGCATCAATGATCTCTTTGCTATCCATAGCAATATTCGCTGCATGCACATGCTCCAGGGAAAGGGCATATCTTATCAGATCCAGGGGATCGAGGCCATTAATCTTTTCGCGGGGCCGAATAACTTTCATGGCCAGTATGCCCATATTTTTAGCGGCTGCAGCGGGGATGGCTTTTTCTTCAAAGGGCTGGTTCTTGTGCATATGGTTTAAGGAGATAAGCATGGTTTCCAAATCATAGTTATCAGCAACATACTTCATGGCTTTGGCTGAAGTGTGGCCTGAAAAACCAATATGCTTTATCGCCCCCTGACGCTGATAATCTTTTAATAGATTGTAAACAGGTTTGATACTTCGGGCATCATCCATTTGTTGTATGGAATGGATCTGGTAAAGATCGATGTAATCGGTCCGCAGCCTCTTAAAACTTGTCTCAATAGTTTTTTTTGCCGCTTCCACCTCCCTGTCGATCACTTTCGTTGCCAAAAAAACTTTTTTCCGGTTGGTTTTCAGAAGTTCCCCCAGTCTGCTTTCACTGTATTCATCTACTTTTTTATAAATGGCCGCTGTATCCCAGTAAAATAATCCCTTGCTTAATGCATATTCGAGCAGTGCCAGTCCCTTATCGGTTTTTTCTTTCATGAACCTTGAGCCTGTTCCAAAGGATATTAATGGTACATTCACACCTGTTTTGCCTAATGTACGGGTAGGCAATCCCCTGGGATCAAAATGGTCGGAATGTGTTTTTCCAAATGATAGTTGGGGGATGAATCCTGCAGCTGCTGTCGCAATAGCAGCTCTTTTAATAAATTCCCGGCGATTGATGTTGTTTTTTGTGCCCATGATTGAAAAATTTGAAAGGTTCAATACATATAACAAATTTCTATTGTTTTTTGTTTTAGCCAGGATTATCCATAGAGGAGCATAACGCAGACAGCAGACATTATAGACAGAACCTATTTCTGAATACTTCGGATTAGATTTGTATTTCTATTATGATCAAGTCAGCAAAATATTGATGCAAAATGTAAGTTACTTTACATGAGGTTGCATATATTTGCCCCTAAAATCTGGCTTTATGACATTAGAAATAGGCGATCAGGACCTTAACAAGTTTATTCTCATTGGTGACCGGATATTGATCAAGCCCAAGGATCCTCAGTCAAAAACAAAATCTGGTTTATACCTTCCACCCAGTGTTCAGGAAAAGGAAAAGATCCACAGTGGGTACGTTCTGAAAGTAGGGCCTGGATATCCTATTCCGGCAGTTACTGATGAGGATGAGCCCTGGAAAGATCAGCATGAAGAGGTGAAATATGTGCCCCTCCAGCCCCATGAGGGAGATTTGGCTATTTATCTTCACACTGCAGCCTATGATATCATATTTAAAAATGAAAAATATGTGATCGTATCCCACAGTTCTATTTTAATGGTAATCAGGGATGAAGGGTTGTTTGAATGAGAGACAGACAATATCTTCCAAATTATTCTGTTTTAAGTCCGATGGACGATGCAATCGTTTCTGAACGGCGTTATCACGGACCATAAACAATGCATTGGGATATAATAATCATACCGTTGTCTTCCGTTTCATTTATCCTAACCTGCATTATTCATTTTTTCCGGGTGCGCCAATTTTTGGGCATCTGCTGCGTTGCGAAAA
>CAYYLT010000169.1:0-7710 GCA_964472385.1 uncultured Bacteroidales bacterium | reverse complement strand
AAATTACCCAATAGGTTGCTGCGGGCATGCTTTATTTATCCTGTATTATTCATAATTTATCCTGTATTATTCATAAAAAATAAAAAAAAACATTTATCAATAAAAGAATATGAGTGCTTTACTTATTATGCTCAAAAAATTTTATTTTTATATATTTTTATCGAGTGCGCCAATTTTTGGGCATCTGCTGCGTTGCGAAAGCCTCGAAGTAGGCGACTACTTCATCCGTTTTAAAGGCTTTGTATCTGCCTGAAACTTGACACATAAATAATACAGGTTAAAGTGTTCATCAATTTATCCGGGCTTCATATATGCTTCAATTGTTGAAAATACAAAACTATGCCCTTATAGATAACATTCAGATTGATTGGTTTCCCGGCTTCCTGACCATAACAGGTGAAACAGGTGCAGGGAAGTCTATTCTGATAGGGGCTTTATCGCTTATCCTGGGCAACAGAGCTGACACATCTGTTTTGAAGGATGCTGAGCGAAAGTGCATTGTAGAAGCTTCTTTTACATTAACTAACCCCCGGATAAAAGTAGTTTTTGACAGGTATGATCTGGATTATGATTCGGATACCATTATTCGCCGTGAGATTAACAGCAAAGGAAAATCAAGGGCCTTTATCAATGATACCCCTGTAAATATTAAAGTTTTGAAAGAGCTGGGTGATCAACTGGTCGATATTCATAGCCAGCACCAGAACCTCATTTTAAAGGATAATGTTTTTCAACTGGATGTAGTAGATGCTTATGCCAGGAATGAAAAGTTGCTGAAGGACTATCAGGATCTTTATAAAACCTTTATGGATCTTCAACTTCAATTTGAATCGTTGAAGGAAAAAACTGATCAAGCCAGTTCGGATTACGATTACTACCAGTTTCAGTTTGATCAGCTAGAACAAGCTAATCTGGCTGAAGGAGAACAACAGGAGCTGGAAAGCGAGCTTGAAAAGCTGAACCATGCTGAAGAAATCAAACAAAACCTTTCCGGTGCGGCTTATCTGTTAAATAATGAATCCTCCTCCATTCTATCTCAGGTTCGGGAAGCAGGAGACTGTTTACGGAAGATTATGGACTATTATCCAAAAGTCAGGGAGATTAGCGAACGAATGGAGAGTTCTTATATAGAGCTCCAGGACTTATCAAACGAAATTGAGGTTATCAATGAAGATGTAGAGCACGATCCCGGCCGTATTGACTACATAAGGGAAAGGCTGGATGAATTGTATGCTTTGCAGCATAAGCACCGGGTATCTGAGGTAGATCAATTGATTCAACTTAGAGATGATCTCCAAAGGAAGCTTGAAGAGATCAATCAATATGATTTTCGATTGGATGATTTGGAGAAAAAACTTGAAAACAAAAGGTCTGAACTTACGGAGGCAGGAGATAAACTTTCAGAAAGCAGAAAAAACAGCATACCGGATATTGAGCAAAAGATCACTGCCATGTTACAGGAACTGGGTATACCCAATGCAGCATTTAAAATCCGGAGAACAGACCTGGATAAATTCAACGCTTATGGTTCGGATCATGTGGAATTTCTTTTTTCGGCCAATAAAAATGTAGCCCTGGAGGACATCTCCAGTGTTGCTTCCGGCGGTGAGTTATCAAGGCTTATGCTAAGTCTGAAATCAACCATTGCGGAAACAAAAGCATTACCTACCATTATTTTTGATGAGATCGACTCGGGTACCTCCGGGGATATTGCCGATAAGATGGGAAGTATTATGAAGGGAATGGCAAAAAATATGCAGATTCTTAACATAACCCATCTGCCTCAGATTGCCAGCAAAGGGGATTATCATTATAAGGTCTATAAGCGTGATGATCATGATTCAACCCATACTTATATCAAACGACTCACAAATGAAGAACGGATAGAAGAGATAGCCAAAATGTTAAGCGGAGAGGAATTGACTGAGACAGCTCTTCAGCATGCAAGAGAATTCCTTCAGAAATAAGCGTTTTATTTTTTTATCCAAACAATATGAGATGGCATTTGTAAACCTGCTACATAAACTGTGTTATTCATTAATAATACGGGATAAAATGAGAAGTTATGGCTTGTAATCTTTTAAAAGATAAGAAAGGAATTATTTTCGGTGCCTTGAATGAAAAATCGATTGCCTGGAAAGTTGCAGAAAGGGCTTTTGAAGAGGATGCTGATATTGTTTTAACCAATTCACCGGTGGCTATCAGAATGGGCAATCTCAAACAGCTTAGCGAACGGTTTAATGCTCCTGTTATTCCTGCTGATGCCACTAAGCCGGAAGACCTGAATGCTTTGTTGAATCAAACTATGGAGCATTTTGGAACTAAGATTGATTTTATACTTCATTCGATTGGCATGTCTCCCAACGTCCGAAAGGGCAATACTTATGATGATACGAATTATGACTATTTTCAACAAACCCTTGATGTATCGGCTTTGTCACTTCACAAAATACTTCAGACTGCGCGTAAGCTTGATGCAATAAATGAATGGGGTTCTGTGGTGGCATTATCTTATGTTGCTGCCCAGCGTACACTTTATGGTTATAACGACATGGCTGATGCCAAAGCCCTGCTTGAATCTATCACCAGAAGTTTTGGATATATTTATGGCCGGGAAAAGCGTATCCGGATCAACACCATTTCCCAGTCGCCTACCCCTACAACTGCCGGAAGTGGTGTCATGGGTTTTGAGGGTCTGCTTGATTTTTCCAATCGCATGTCGCCTTTGGGAAATGCTTCAGCTGAAGAATGTGCCAATTACTGTATTACATTGTTTTCCGACCTTACCAGAAAGGTAACCATGCAAAATCTTTATCATGATGGGGGATTTTCCAGTATGGGTATGAGCCACCAGGCCATGGATGTATACAATAAAAACCTTGGAGATATATGTGATTGCAGGGATGAATAACACAGGTTAAATGAAAACAGCATCTCATTGCGTTTTATATCATCATGTCTGCTCGCCGTTCAGATATAATATATTTTTCTTACCTTTGTAAAGAAAACCAATAAAATTCCTTTAGATGAGAAAGTATTCCATAATATTAGTTGCGCTCCTGTTCTTTAGTTCATGCCAGAAAAAGGAGCATTACACCCTGCAGTCCCCTGACGGTCATATCAAAGTGTATGTCACTGATCAGGATGGTCGCATCCGCATGTCACAAATGTATAAGGGTGACACAGTGATCGGTCCTTCTCCTGTTGGATTAAAGCTTCTGAACCGTGATCTTTCAAAACAGTTTACAATAAAGGATATTAGTGATGTTCGTTTTGATAATACCTGGGAAACCGTTAATGGTAAAAATCCTACCGTAAGAAATCATTACCGGGAATACATCCTTACGTGTCATTCACAAGTAGAAGATGCGTTTGAGTACATGCTTATCTTTCGCTGTTATAACGACGGATTTGCCTATAGATACTTTATACCCCGGCAGGGATCAGCTGATAAGGTTAATGTTTCTGCAGAGGTGACCCGTTTGAAATTCAAGGACGATTTCACTTTTTGGGCATATAATGGAGAAAACCATAATATTGGACCACTGAATAGATCAGAGGACAGAAAAAATGTTGTCAGACCTCCTATGGTCATTCATACCGAAGGGGATCATTATATGTCCATTCAGGAAGCAGAGATCATCCGTTATGCTCCTTTCGATCTAAGTGCCAGCAGCAATGATTTTGCTGTATCCCTTAAGATAGAACCTGCCACTGATAGCCTGCCTTTGAAAACTTCCTGGAGATCCTTTATCCTGGGAGATGAGCCGGGTGATCTGGTGGAGTCCAATTTGCTGGTGAATTTGAATGAACCCTGCAAAATCGACGATCCATCCTGGATCAAGCCGGGTAAATCACTTTGGGATTGGCGTGTCTGGGGGTATACGACTGAAGACGGCTTTGAATACAAGTTGAATACCCCATCTCATAAACGTTTTATTGATTTTGCATCAGAAAACAATATACAGCATCTATTAATAGATGCCGATTGGTATGGGCCGGAGTTTAGCGAAGATTCCGATCCTACGACAACGCGTGAGGGTATTGATATTGAAGAAAATATGCGGTATGCACAGGCTAAGGATGTAGGTATCATCTTGTATCTCAATGATGTGGGTGCAAAACGATATGGATTGGAACGCGTATTGCGTCGATTTGCTGAATGGGGTGCAGCCGGGGTTAAATATGGTTTTATGCGGAATAAAAGCCGGGAAGAAAAAGTGAGGTATACGCGAAAAGTTGTGGAACTTTGTGCCAAATACCAGCTAATGGTTGATTTTCATGATGGTCCTATACCGCCGAGTGGAGATAGAAGAACCTGGCCCAATCTTGTTACCAAAGAATATTGTCATGCCCAGGGGGATGCCAAGCGGTCTTATTTCCCGGAAACCGCCGTTAATACAGCTTTGATTAATATGATAACCGGGCCTTTGGATCAGACAAACGGCTGGTTCGATCTGAACAATGCTCATTCGCGGGTAAAAGTATTTCAGGAAATACCCGGTACCGTGGTTGCAGAAGTTGCCAAACTTATTGTGATATATTCCGGTCTGACTGTTTTGCCTGATAGTCCTGAAGCATATCTGGAGAAGAATGACTTGTTTGAATGCATTCGGAAAATGCCTGCCCAATTTGAGGGATATAAAGTGCTTGACGGAGAGATTGATGAATTCATTTCCGTTGCACGACCTGCGGGAGATGACTGGTTTATCGGCTCTCTGACCAACCGAGATCCACGCACTATTCAGGTAGATCTGAGCTTTCTGCCGGAAAATAGAACCTATCAAGCTACCCTGTATGAAAATACGCCGGATTCGCACTTTCTACATAATAAAGAATCTTATGCCATCAGGGAAAAAACGGTTGACGCGAAAACCAAAATTACAGCCAATATGGCAGCAGGTGGCGGGCATGTCATTCATCTGGAAGCAACGGAAAAACCATAACCTTTATACTTTTTTGCCATTGCAAAGGCTTTAGCCTGGATTCATTTTTTTCCGTTTCGATAGCTTTATATCGCTTTATAATGTTCCCGGAATAGCCATTTTTCTATGTATAATAGAATCAATTGATATGCTCCAATCCTTATGCAGTTATAGCAGTATAAAGATATTACGGATCACTGATTTCTCCTGTATTATTCACAAAAAAACAAATGTGATTTTATAAATCAAAGCATATTGGTGTTTTACTTGCAATGAATCATACCGGTTATCATGGAATTACAAGTATTGGTGGTTATTTTTTATCTTTTTCTTCCGATGCTGATTTTATTCCTGTGCCGCAGATTTTCCATGGTAAATAAAGTGGGTTCGGTGGTCTTAGCCTACGGTGCAGGGTTAATTATAGGCAACATAAATATATTACCACCAGAAATTAAGCCAGTTCAGGATATGCTGACCATGATCACCATTCCTTTGGCCATACCGCTATTGCTATTTTCTGCCAATATTCGTGCCTGGTTTATGATGGCCGGTAAAACATTGTTATCGATGCTGGGGGCCTTATTGGCTGTCATTTTTTTTGTAACTACCGGATATTTGCTGTTTAGGGGCATTGAAACGGATGAACTATGGAAAATATCGGGATTACTGGTAGGGGTTTATTCGGGAGGAACCCCTAATCTTGCTTCATTAAAGATGATGCTTAATGTAAATCCCGATATATACATCATCACACATACCTATGATATGGTGCTATCCAGTATTTACCTGCTTTTTCTGATCACTATTGGGAAAGCCGTATTCGGAAAGATACTGAAGCCGTATCCTTTTGGTGCAGAAAAGAAGCGAATATCGATGAACCAATTGGATGGCAAAGATCCCTATCAGGGCATTTTTAGAAAGAAGACCGTTATTCCGCTTTTAAAAGCATTGGGCATTTCGTTACTGATTTTTGTTTTTGCCGGGGGTATCAGCCTCTTGGTAAGTGAAACTGCCCGAATGGTGGTCGTCATTCTCTTCATTACCACCCTGGGTATATTGATGTCATTGATTCCTTCCATCAACCGAATAGAAAAAACTTTTGAACTGGGTATGTACCTTATACTCATCTTTAGTTTGGTAGTTGCTTCGATGGCTGATGTCAGAGAGTTTTCAGGTGCCGCATCCGGCCTTTTCTTTTACATCACCTATGTGGTTTTTGGGTCACTGAGCCTCCATTTGTTGATTTCCCGATTGGTCAAAGTGGATACCGATACCATGATGGTTACTTCCACCGCCCTGATATGTTCCCCTCCATTTGTCCCTGTTATCGCCGGAGCCATCCGGAACCGCGAGGTGATCGTACCGGGTCTTACAGTGGGTATCCTTGGTTATGCTATTGGCAATTATTTGGGGTATCTGATAGCCATTTTGATGAAACATTTCCACTATTGATGAAATATTCTTTCTTCTGCATGAGAAAAAGTATAAACGATAAGCTTTTAATTACAACTCAAAACAACACAAATATGAAAAGAAAAATTTTTATTGCTATGCTGTTTCTTTCGGTGATTGCATTGCCTGCAGTTGCCGATGAATTTGAGTTACGCTCACCTGATGGTAACTCGATGATAAAAATTGATGTCGGTGATCAAATAGCCCATTCGGTTTTTTATAAAGAAAAACCGGTTATCTTAAGTTCTCCTTTTAGTCTGGAATTTTCGCAGGCGGTTCCTTTTAGAAATGATTTTGCAGTTGAAGATAAGACGCGGAAAGCGGTAACAAAAGACTGGAAACCCTTATATGGCAAGCATTCGGTTATTCATAATGACTACAATGAATTAACCCTCACCCTGAGGGAGAACAGATTTCCTGGCCGTATGCTGGTAATGACTTATAGGGCTTACAATAAAGGTGTTGCATTCAGGTATAAGATACCGGCTTCTTTTCCAAAATCATTAGGGGAATTGACACAGGAGAATACCCTGTTCCGGTTTAGCGGGAACCACAATGTTTGGAGGGCTGCATTTCAATCTTTTACAACAGGACAGGAAAAGGAATATGCTAAGAAAAAATTAAGTGATATAAAACCCGGTGACATCATTGGAATGCCTCTTTTGGTTGAAGTTGACAATACCTGTTATGTTGCTATTACCGAATCCAATCTCATGGATTGGTCAGGTATGTATATTACCGGTGGCAGACAAAGTGAGACAGGTGAAAATGTTATTCGCACTGTTCTTTCCCCCCTTCCGGATGCATCCTACTGGGGGGGGTATCATAAACCCACTGTTCATCTGAATTTTCCGGCTACTTCTCCCTGGCGTGTTGTGATGATGCACGACAGAGCTGAAAAACTGCTTGAGTCGGAAATCTTAATGAACCTGAGTAAACCCAGTGTCCTGAAAGATACCGGATGGATCCAACCTGGCAAGGTGGTGTGGGATGGTTGGTGGTCTATGGATAGCATCAGTACCGGCCTTATCAAGGAATATATTGATTTTGCTGCTTATATGGATATTCCTTATCAATTGGTTGATGGGGGTTGGTATAAACCCGGCAACATTCTTGAATGGGAAGAGGATGTGAATCTGGGTGAGTTGCTGGAATATGCAAAGGGCAAAGATGTCAAACTTTGGGTATGGGCTCATTCCAAAGATATCCATAAACAGTACAAAGAGGCTTTTCCCTTGTATGAGAAATGGGGAGTAGTAGGTGTGAAAATCGATTATATGCAGCGGGACGATCAGGAGATGGTTAACTGGTATCACAAGATTGCCGAATCGGC
>CAYYLT010000168.1:0-7720 GCA_964472385.1 uncultured Bacteroidales bacterium | reverse complement strand
TTTCACAAGATTATTTTTTATTTATTTAATTGGTCTTGTGTAACTTATTATGACAAAACAATCATTTCCTTTTGTGATATTAATGATTATTTTGTCATGGACGTTTCACAAGGGCTTTAACAGGCTTAAGCCCTTCCGTGGTGCCTTCCTGAATGGCATTCAATACGGCGCCGCCACCTGTAAAAAGATAATAATTAGGATCGTCAACAGCTTTCATATAGATACCGGGTAAATAATTTTTCAATTCCTGGTTGGTATCCCCGCCACCAAAAAGCTTCATGGCCTTTTTATTCTGGTCGATAAGCTTATCCAAAGCAATGGTGCCTTCCGGGAAATGTGGTGTCAGTCCCATAA
This sequence comes from uncultured Bacteroidales bacterium, assembly GCA_964472385.1. Taxonomy (GTDB): domain Bacteria; phylum Bacteroidota; class Bacteroidia; order Bacteroidales; family UBA12077; genus JAGXLC01. Next base: position 7,366 of record CAYYLT010000168.1, on the reverse strand, counting down.
CGGCATTGGTAAATATGGTTTTGGCTTTTTGAAATGCCTCCTGGACCTTTTGCTCCTGGAATGACTTTTCAGATGCATCCAGCACATAATTGAGTTTGGTACCCGGTTCCAGTTTCCGCACATCGTGCTCACGGTATTTTCCTTCAGCTTTCCCTTCAAGGGTATCTGATTCAATAATGTATGGCAATTCAAGAATCTTATCCGCATTATTGGCGGCAAAATCAACAAATTCCTTGGCTACTTTGATGTCATCTTCCGAAACGCCTTCTATCCGGATATCATATTTGGCACACAGGTAGGCATTATAGATCACTCCGCCCAGTACCAGATGATCGGCTCTCTTGAGCAGCGAATAGAGCGAATCGGCTTTGGTGTCGAATTTAGCGCCGGCAACCACAGCAACAAATGGTTTTTCGGGATTGAATATCCCGTCGAGGTTTTTAATTTCTTTTTGCATCAAAAAACCTGCATATGCCGGAAGATGTTTGGCAACGCCTACGGTTGATACATGGGCCTGCCAGGATCCAAAGGCATCATTGACATATACATCGGCCAGATCAGCCAACTGTCGGGCCAGCTTCTCCGCTTCTTCCCCCTTATCCTGTTCACCCAAAAACCAGCGGGTATTGGGCATATAGATCGCATCTATTTTGCCTTGCTTCAAATCCTGAATATGCGCTTTTATGGATGAATCCACGCCTGTATACCCTTTCTTATCTTCTGCTTTGAATTCAGGCACAGCAATGTTTAAGAAGAGTTTATTCTCGATATACTCAACGATAGGCTGAACAGATGTATCGGGTCCGGTGGTAATCTCTCCCGTTTTTTTATCTTTCGGCCGCCCGACATGGGTCATCAGTATAGGCCTTCCCCCCTTGGCATAAATGTTCATCAATGTACCTATTGTGGAATCAATCCTGTAGGGATCCTTAATCACGCCTTTCTTAACGACATTGTGATCTACCCTGACCAGAACCACTTTGCCATTGAGATCGGCATCCTGTAATGTCTGTAGATTTTTAATTTCACTCATAATACCTCCTTTTTATAACAACATCAAATGATCATGCATTTTACTTAGCGTCTGTCTAACCTGTATTGTTCATGCGTCAGGTTTTGGGCAGATGCAAGGCGTCGAAAGCCCACGACGTAGTCGCCTGCTTCGGGTTTGCTGAAAAACACAACAAATGCCTATAATAAATAGAATGCGTACATTTATTATTTGCAAATTGCAGGGATATTAGCAAATATTCGTCAAACACCTTGTCTTTTTTATGATAATTTTTTGTTAGCCTTTGGCACATCATCTACTTTGTTGGCTTCAGCTCACAGTATTCATATACAGCTTCGCTTTGCCGCCTCGCAGCTGATGTACTAAAGACTTTTTCAGCAAACCCTGCTTAATATACATCATTTACAATTTATACGATCAATCCTTATGGATTCTTGCAAATTTAAAGATAAAAATAGATTTTTTTGCCTTTAACGGCCATAAGTTCTTATCGCAATAAGCAAAACCTTTCACAAACAGGCATCACCATGAACACACCGGAGCATTATCTTCTTGTGATAAAATATATCTGGTCTAATTCTCTAACCTGTATTATCCATGCGTCAAGTTTTGGGTAGATGCAAGGTTTTTTACGGATATTTGCTAAAAACATTGCATTTGGGAAACAAAATATATGTTTATTCTATTGATTTTAAGGTTTTTTTGTGTTTTTCAGCAGACCCTAACCCTAATATACCTGGATCTATAATTTTAATTACCTTTAAACCCCTAAGATAAGAACAAAAATTCATGTTATTCAAGGAAATCATCGGACAGGAGCCTGTAAAGCAACAGATGGTAAAAACGGTCGGAGAAAACCGTATAGCCCATGCTCAGCTTCTTATTGGGCCGGAAGGTACAGGCAAGCTTGCCCTGGCTATAGCTTATGCCCAGTATATTAATTGTGAAAATAAAGGGGAAAAAGATTCCTGCGGGGTATGTCCTTCCTGCAAAAAGTATAATAAACTGATCCATCCTGACCTGCATTTTGTTTTTCCCATGAAAAGTGAGACCGAAAGCCGGGCGGATACCGGCAATCCTTACAGCGACCTGTGGCGAAGCACCCTTCTGGAAAATCCCTATATCAATCCCCGGGCCTGGTATCAAAAGCTTGAACTGGAAAATAAACAGGGCATCATTCCCACCCGGGAAAGCAATAAGATCATCAACAAATTGTACTTCAAAAGTTTCGAAGCGGAATATAAGATGATGATCATTTGGCTTCCCGAGCGCATGAATCAAAGCGCAGCCAATAAACTGCTGAAATTAATAGAAGAACCACCCCCAAAGACAGTATTCCTTATGGTATCGGAAAATCCGGAGCTTTTGCTTCCTACTATTCTCTCAAGAACACAAAAGATAAGGGTTCCCAGGATTGATGATGAGCACATGTTCAATTTCCTGAGCGATCATTTTGGATTGGAACCTCAAAAAGCCCAGGAGATAGTACATCTGTCGAAAGGCAATTGCCTGGAAGCCCTTCATTTTGTGCATACCAGGGAAGAAGAAAAAGAACAATTTCAACGGTTTGCCACATTTATGCGCCTGTGCTACGCAAAGAAAGTTGTGGATACCCTGGACTGGGTTGACCGGCATGCAGCCATGGGAAGAGAAAATGTGAAAACCTTTTTGCAATATGCTTCCGGAATGATCCGTGAAAACTATATGATGCACCTTCAGATGAAGCATATTGTTTATCTAACTGCTGAAGAGCAATCCTTTTCCGAAAAATTTTCGCAATTCATCCATGAAGAAAACACCAACAGAATTTATCATGAATTAAACAAAGCATACCGGGATATACAGATGAATGCCCATATCAAAACGGTTTTGCTGGATCTCTCTATTCAACTCATGAAATTGCTAAGAGTATAATTTTCTTTAACTTTGTGAAAAAATCAATTATACAACATATTATATTATCATGCAATCTGCATTCCAAATTCATCCGTTATGTCATACGATATCAACAAAAATATAGCGCAAGAAAACCCAAATCATGACTTTCATTCCAAGACCAATAAAACCACCCGGAGGCAACAGGAAAACAAATTACGGGTATACAACTGGTTAAAAAATATTCCGCAACATTCAGGTCAATTAGCACTTGTTGAGGTACGGTTCAAAAATACCCGGAAAGAATATTTCAACAATGTCAATCACCTGCGGTTAGAGGAAGGAGATATTGTAGCTGTTGAAGCTTCTCCGGGCCATGATATTGGCGTGGTTTCGCTTACCGGCCATCTGGTCTGGAAAAAATTGCACCAGGCAAATATATCCCCGGATAAAACCGAGTTCAAAAAAGTATACAGAAAGGCCAAGGAGACCGATATAGAAAAATGGCGGGAAGCATTTGCCCTGGAGCATCAAACCATGATTGAAGCCCGCAGGATTGCAAAAGAGCTCAATCTGGAAATGAAAATCGGCGATATAGAATACCAGGGGGATAAAACCAAAGCCATATTCTATTATATTGCAGAAGAACGTGTTGATTTCAGAGAATTGATCAAAGTACTGGCTGAGGAATTCAAGTTAAGAATTGAGATGAGACAGATCGGTACAAGACAGGAAGCAGGAAGAATAGGCGGTTTAGCCTCATGCGGACGGGAATTGTGTTGTTCAACCTGGATAAGCCAGTTTATATCCGTTACCACCAATTCAGCCAGATACCAGGAATTATCGTTGAACCCGCAAAAATTGGCAGGACAGTGTGGCAAACTTAAATGTTGCCTGAATTATGAAATTGACTGTTATATGGATGCCAAAAAAGATTTTCCGGATACTGCTGTTGAATTGAACACCAAACATGGCATTGCCTATCACCAAAAAACCGATATATTCAGAAAAATCCTCTGGTACTCCTTCAATAAAGAATCCTCGGAGAACTTGATCCCTGTCACGGTCCAAAGGGTCAAAGAAATTATTAAAATGAACCAAAACGGAGAATGCGTCGAATTGCTGGTGCAAAAGGATGAATCAGAACGCAAGGATTTCGGCTTTGAAAATGATGTCGGACAAGATAGCATCGAACGCTTTGATAAAAAATCAAAAAGTTCCCAAAAAAAGAAAAACCGCCGTATAAAGAAAAAAAACAAAAAATAACCGGGATGAACAAAACAATGCTTTGGCCCCTTATCCTGCTTTCATTATTCATATATAGCTGTCAATCAGATATTATCTACAGGGAAAGCAAAGATATCCCCGATGCAAAATGGGATAAAGCCAATATTTTGAATTTCAATTTTACCATTCAGGATACGGTGAAACCCCACTCCGTTTATGTCAACATTCGCAATACTTCCCAGTATGCGTTCAGAAATTTATACCTTTTCATTGAAACCTCTGCTCCGGAAGGTTATGCGGTAAGAGACACTTTTGAATGCATTCTGGCCAATGATAGAGGTCGCTGGTATGGCAAAGGCTGGGGAGACATCTATGAAAACAAAATCCCCTATCACAGATACATCAGATTTCCGGAACCCGGAACTTACAGCATTGAAGTTCAGCAGGCTATGAGAAAAAACCCCCTGAAACATATCACGGATATAGGCATTATCATTGAAGAAGCAAAAATCCCCAAAAGTGACAAAGAATAAACGCGAACGTTTCGCGGAGATGAAGTCTTTCCCGAATGTTATCGAACCGGAATTTCGGGCAATATTCAATAAAGACCATGGCTTAAAAGGCAAATGGCATAAAGAAATCTTCGGGAATGACCACCCGCTTGTATTGGAGTTGGGATGTGGCAAGGGTGAATACACAGTGGCCCTGGCCCGTAAAAATCCTGAACAAAACTACATAGGAATTGATATCAAAGGAGCACGTATGTGGCGGGGAGCCAAAACAGCCCTGGAAGAAGATTTAAGCAATACCCTGTTTCTGAGAACCAGGATCGATTTCATTACAGCTTATTTTGCTGAAGATGAAATCAGTGAAATTTGGATTACTTTTCCCGATCCGCAGCCCAAAAAGGCGAAAAAACGTTTGGTATCCACCCGGTTTCTTTCCTATTATCAGCAGTTCCTTAAGAATTACGGTACCATTCACCTCAAAACGGATAACACCAGCCTTTTTCAATATACCCTAAACATTATAGAAGAAAATGATCTTGCGCTGATCCATCTGGAAGAGGACATTCATGGATCGGAAAAAATAAGTCTGCAGGCGATCCGCAATATCCATACCTTTTATGAGAAACAATTTCTGGAAGCAAATAAAACCATCAAATACCTGGCATTTAAACTGGATACGGGAAAAATCCTTAAGGAACCGCCGGATGCGTGATGATAACTTTTTTCAGAAAGTCTACCGGGTGACCCAACAAATTCCTCAGGGAAGAGTAACCACATATGGAGCAATTGCCAGGCATTTGGGAGCTCCCGGTTCCGCAAGAATGGTAGGATGGGCGCTGAACAACAGTCATGCACAGGATGAATTTATTCCGGCCCACAGGGTAGTGAACAGAAACGGACTGCTTACAGGGAAGCATCATTTTCATGCTCCCGGGGTTATGCAAGATTTGCTGAATAGCGAGGGCATCAGGGTAGTGAACGATAAAGTAACTAATTTCCAGGAACTTTTTTGGGATCCGGCCAACCCCTGAGGTAATTTTTATTTATGGATTCCGGAATATTCTGTTTAATTTTGCAACCAATCTAAATTAAAATTAAAATTATGCATTTTTCCAATCCTCAAATTCTGGATATCCTCAAAAAGGTAAAACATCCCGAAACGAACAAAGATATCGTATCCATGGGGATGGTAGATGATATGGATATTGAAGGAAATACAATCCGCTTTGCCCTGCTGTTCAAAAAGCCAAACGATCCGCTAATTCCATCGATCAAGAAAGCTTGTGTACAGGCCATAGAAAATGAGCTGGGTGAACAGGTTCAGATCAAAAACAACATATCGGTCAAAATACCCGAAAAAAATAGCCAAAAAGAAAGCCCCGCCCAGGATGATCCGGCATTACCCGGAGTCAAAAACATCATTGCCATAGCATCCGGCAAAGGAGGTGTTGGCAAATCCACCATTGCCTGTAACACGGCGGTCAGCATGGCTAAAACAGGGGCGAAGGTAGGACTTATCGATGCAGACATTTTCGGGCCTTCTATCCCACAAATGTTCCAGGTTGAAGGGCAAAGGCCTTATGTAAGAAAAGTAGAAGGCATAGACAAAATCACACCCATTGAGAACTACGGAGTAAAAATGCTTTCCATCGGGTTTTTCATCAACCCCGAAGATGCTTTGGTTTGGAGGGGGCCCATGGCAACCAACGCCTTAAAACAAATGATCACCCAGGGTGACTGGGGTGAACTGGATCATCTTATTGTTGACCTGCCTCCCGGAACCAGTGACGTGCATTTAACGCTGGTACAGGAGCTGGCTGTTACAGGTGCAGTTATCGTAAGCACCCCTCAATCTGTTGCCCTGGCCGATGCCATCAAAGGCATCAAAATGTTTACCCAGGAAAAAATCAATGTCCCTATCCTGGGAATGGTGGAGAATATGTCGTGGTTCACTCCCGAAGAACTGCCTGACAATAAATATTTTATATTCGGAAAGGAGGGTTGTAAAAAACTCGCAGAAAAGGAAAACGTCCCCCTTTTGGGACAAATACCCATCGTTCAAAGTATCATGGAGGATGGAGAAAAAGGCACCCCTTCTGCGCTTGATGATAATTCCCTTACCGGAGCAGCATTTTACGAGCTGGCGCAAAACCTCATCAAACAAGTAGAAAAAAGAAATCAGGAAATGGATCCCACAGAAAGGGTAAACATCAAGCATAAATAGCGTCTTGCCGGACACCTTAACCAGTATCTGCCTTTATGAGCAGACATCAGGTAATATCTGAACTCCCGGACACACAGAAGAAACCAAAAACTTAAAGACCAACAACAATGGAGCAGCAACAAAGAGCAGAAATAGAAAAAAAAATATCTGAAACCATTCAGCAAGTACGTCCTTATCTACTGGCCGACGGTGGAGATATTTCGCTGGAAGAAATTACAGAAGATCTTACTGTAAAGGTCAAATTATCCGGCGCCTGCGGCACTTGCCCCTTTAGCCTCTTTACCCTGAAAAACGGCGTAGAACAGGCCTTAAAAAAGGAGATTCCCGAGGTTAAAGAAGTGGTGGCAGTGGATCAGTAACCCGCCCATTTCATCTCCTTTATAAGCCATTTGGAATACGTTATTGTAGCCTGTGATTAGGCACAAACAGTGTATGGATTTATACAAACCACGGAAAATGCATGCTTTATCCTGTATTATTCATGCGTCAAGTTTTGGGTAGATGCAAGGCGTCGAAAGC
>CAYYLT010000167.1:0-7747 GCA_964472385.1 uncultured Bacteroidales bacterium | reverse complement strand
TTTAATCATTTGCCTGTGAGTAATTTATGATTAATAAAGTTCATGGTCGTTTCATAATAATTCAATTAATTCGTTAACATTCATAATTATTGAGGACTGGCTAAAAAAGTCTTTAGCCTGCATTATTCATGCGTCAATTTTTGGGCATCTGCTGCGTTGCAAAAGCCTCGAAGCATGCGACTACGCCGTGGGCTTTCGACGCCTTGCATCTAACCAAAACTTGACGCATGAATAATACAGGTGAAATAACAAGCTATAAAAATAAATATTTTTCAATTAGGCTTACCGGAGTACAGAAAAATCATCACAATACCTCCCGGCAGGGATGATTCATGCAGGTAGAATTCAGGGCGCCAGTCTTTTGATAGTCCATCCAAACTCCCCGTAAACATATTCAATTCTGTCATGCAGCCGGCTTTTCCTTCCCTGCCAAAATTCAAAGCGATCGGGAATTATCCTGTAACCGCCCCAATGCGGAGGACGGGGTATCTTTTTATGCATGTATTGCTTTTCAATGCCGGATTGCTTTTTTTCCAAATACTTGCGGTCAGGTATTGCTTTGCTTTGATCCGATGCCCAGGCACCGATCTTACTGGAATCGGGTCTGGATTCAAAATAGCGATCGGATTCTTCAGAAGAAATGGTTTCAGCCAAACCTTCAACCCGAACTTGTCTTTCCAGCTCAACCCATAAAAACAATGCGGCAGTTCTCGGATTTTCATTAATCTGCCCGGCTTTTAAGCTATTGTAATTGGTATAAAATATCAATCCGGTTTCTTGTAGATCTTTAAGAAGAACTGTCCGGGAGGTTACCCTGCCCTGGCTATTTGCTGTACTGAGGATCATAGCGGTAGGTTCCAGGACTTTTGTTTCCAGCGCTTCATCAAGCCAAAGCCGCAACTGTTTAAAAGGATCACTGTAAACTTCCTTTTTAGAGAGGGATCGCTGTGTATATTCATTTCGAATATGATATAAATTATGCTTCATTGGGCTTTGGATTTAAGCTTGGCACTACTGATACTCGCATTAAGCTCAAAACCAATGATGAGCGCCAGCGAATTGAAATAGGTCCATATTAAAACGACCATCAGGGTTCCGATTGAACCATATAACTTATTAAGCTGACCAAAATGGTTAATAAAAGCTGAAAAGATCAGTGAGGCCATGATCGATAAAAATGCGGCAAAAATGGCTCCCGGGGAAAAGAATTTCCAATTGGGTTTTTTTGCCGGAGCCAAATAGTATATGAAAGATATGGCAACCAGATGAAATAAAATGATAATGATCCATTTTCCGATCAAAATCAGATAAAGGGTCATACCATATTCCAAAATGTTTTGCTCAACAAGGGCATTTAAGACGGTTCTGCTGGATATGATCAGGAGGGTGGCGGAAGTAATGAGGGTGGCCAATATAAATACCAGAATCATAGATATCAGGCGTTGTGTAAGCCAACTCCTGGTTTCAATAAAATGGTGGGTGGAATTAAAGGCATCGATCAGGGCATGAATCCCATTCATCGAAAAAAACAGGCCGGCCAGGGCACCGAAAGACAACAATCCCCAGTTTTTTTTCATGACCAGATCTACCAGGGTTGATTCGAGAAAATGGAAGGCATTCTTTGGGAGGATGTTCTCAAAAACATTGAGAAGTTCTGTTTGGAAATTTGCGATCGGAATATAAGGTATCAATGTAAAGAGAAAAATAATGGCAGGGAACATGGCCAGTACAAAATTGAATGCCACTGATGAAGCCCTCGTTGTTAAGGCCCCATTCCTGATACCCTCGATGAAAAATTTAATGACCTCATATAAAGGGATTCTATAAAATCCCGGTAAGCTGATCTGTTTGGTTTTTTTCCTTATTAAATCTGCAATTTGCTTGAAAATTCCTGAATTACCCATTCTTTAAAAGATCATCGTTGATAATGCGCATCATATGGCTACCTGCCGGGACAAAATTAACGAATTCAAAATATAAAGGCTAACATTACAGGGTATAAAGTTAATTCAAAAGTCAACTGCTTTCATACTTATGTCCAGGCTTCTAAAATGATGGGTCAGCGCCCCGACGGAAATATAATCCACACCACATTCCGCATATTCCCGTATATTTTGCAGGGTGATATTTCCTGAACTTTCTGTTTCATATATTCCATTAATGCGTTCTACTGCTTTCCGGGTATCGGCGAGGGAAAAATTATCCAGAAGGATCCTGTCAACACCACCGGTATGGATAACCTGATTTAATTCTTGCAGGTTTCTTACTTCTACCTCAACTGTAAGGTGCTTCTTTATTTTCTGGAGATATTTCAGGGTTTTGCGAATGGCCTGATCAACGCCTCCGGCATAATCGATGTGGTTGTCCTTGATCAGGATCATATCGTAAAGTCCCATTCTATGGTTGAACCCTCCCCCAAGCGCAACAGCGCTCTTTTCCAATAACCGCATTCCGGGAGTGGTCTTGCGGGTGTCAAGAATCCTGGTATGAAGCCCTTTCAGCTTTTGAGCATACATATGGGTTTGGGTTGCAATACCACTGAGGCGTTGCATAAAATTCAAAACCAACCGTTCGGATTGTAGGATAGACCGAATGCTGCCTTCAACCTGAAAAGCAGTAGATCCCTTTTCCACCCTGCTGCCATCGTGGAGGTATATTTCACATTGAAGCCCGGGATCAATTTTGTTAAAAACTTTTTGGGCTATACCAATGCCGGCGAGGATACCTGATTCCTTTACAAGAAGTTCTGATTTCCCCCTGCTCTTTTTTGATATACAGGCAAGCGAGGTATGATCGCCGTCTCCTATATCTTCATCTATGGCAATTTCCAGTATTTTGTCAAGATGGTTGTTATTCAATCTCATTCTCTATACGTAATTGATGGATCAGCAGTTTGCCGTTCTGTGGCTTAAACAACATGTATACCCTGAAATTCCCCTTGAAGGTAATTAATCTTCCTATGGCAAACTGTGCATTTTCTTTGCCCCCTTTATGGATAAATGTAAAATTTTTTGGTGGCTGATTGTTAAAAAAATCATCCATAATTCTTTCGGCCTGTGACTTGCTGTAAATATCCTCCTTTTCACCAACTGCAAGTTCAAGATTGTCATTAAAGAACCTTGCAAGCTCCTTGGCCGTACCAACCTTAAAAGCAATGGCAATGTCATTGGGGATCTCCTGGATAGGGAAAGTTAATCCGCCTCTTAAAAATAACACGGATATAATAAGCATGGGTATTATTTTTGCAATAAATTTCATGATTTATGGGTTTATCCCCTATATAATGCAAAAATTGATCCATTATAACGGATACCAAACAAAAATATTTATCGTATATTACAGAGGATTTGTTACACTTCATCACGCATTAAAAGCATGCGGATCATAGGTCCACAGAAATACCGGTAAATACAAAATTTATACCAGATTGAAGCGCTCAAAATTTCAGATAGATGAAAACCACACTTTTGGTCGTAGGAAAAAACAAAACAGCTTATATCAGAGAAGCCCTGGAGGAGTATGAAAAACGTATCAGCAAATACATCCCGTTTCGTATTCAAGAAATACAGGCTATAAAGCATTCGGGGAAGGACACGGAGAATGGGATCAAAGAAAAAGAAGCGCACCGCATTCTCCGTACACTTCCTCAGAGTGCCATCGTTGTACTCCTGGACGAACAGGGAGAGCAAACAACTTCACAGGGTTTTGCACAATGGCTTCAAAAAGAAATGGCTTCAGGGATTCGCCATCTGGTTTTTATTATCGGAGGAGCCTATGGTTTTGCCAGTGAGGTTTATGAAAAGGCAGATAAGATGATATCCCTCTCGAAGATGACCTTTTCCCATCAAATCATCAGGGTTATATTTGCGGAACAATTGTACCGGGCCCTCACCATGTTAAATGGAGATCCTTATCATCATGGTACATGATGCATTGAAAAATAAAAGTACTGACGGCCAGGTATCAGGGCACAATTCCAACGACAGAAAAGTCATGCGTAAATCCATTATTTTTCCGGGTTTATTTATTATTTTATTGACGATTAGTATTTTAATTGATACTCAATTTAGCAGACAACAAACCACCGCGATTGACCAAAGCGCATTTCTCGAAAAACTCTCTGATAAACAGGATTTGGTAAATGAATGGACGGCGAACATAAGCAAGCAGGTTACCAGGCAGGGACTGAACAGCCTGGACAACACCTTTTTCAACCGCTATATAGATGGATTCAAAGCGCATGGTATTGGCCTGTATATATTCAATCACAACAATCAGCTTCTGTACTGGAATACCAATTCCATACCTGTTAAGGAACTGGATACGGTTGGCAGTAATGAAATAAAAAAGCTGGGAAATGGTTGGTATTACACTCACAGGGAACAAAAAGATTCGTTCAGTGTGACAGGCCTGGTGCTAATAAAGAAAAAATATCCTTATGAAAATCAATACATGCAGAATGGATTTGAGAAGTATTTTGATTTGCCCGCCAACATCAGTATTTTAAAAGATCCGCACAAAGGACTTGCAATCCGCGACCATAACGGTGAATATTTACTTTCCCTTCAGCCGGCCCGGTACGATAAAAAAAACCTGGAACTCAATTACCTTTCCTTAGGCTTATTCCTGACAGCCTTCATCTTTCTATTTCTATTTATTGACCTGCGCTTCAGGAAAATCAAATATTTCGGGATGAAAACAATATTTCTTTTGAGCACCTTAATTTTTCTCGGATTGGTGCGCTTTTTGAACATGCATTATCAATTTCCTGATTATCTTTATCAACTTTCCATTTTTGATCCCTCCTTTTATGCCTCTTCAGCAGTTATTCCCAATCTGGGAGATCTTCTTCTGCATTTGATATGTCTGTGGTTTATTGTATGGCTGGCAGCCCGCCATATGAGGAATATAGCCGGTCACCTTAGGCACTCGAAATACGCACGGCAGATATTTGCTGTACTTTTTATCCTGGTTCAGGCAGCATTTATCATTTTTTTGCTATTTATTTTGCACACCCTGATATTTAATTCCAGCTTCTCTTTTGAGTTCCACCGGTTTTTTCAACTTGATTTATCGGGCCTGTTTATGCTGCTGACGATTTATATCCTGTTTTTCATTTATTACCTGTGGATTGACTTTTTTATTCACCAGGCAAGGCAATGCATTACACTAAAAAGGTTTGTATGGTTATTTCTTGGATTGAGCCTGATAATCGTCGGTCTTTTTTATCATTTCGGACACCCCCCGAATTGGTTTAGCGTTCTATTTTTCCTGCTTTCAAACGGAATGGTTATATTAATACAATATCTTAATGCCTCCTACAATTATCCCCGTTTAATCGCCATTATGCTGGTTACAGTAGTTTTTTCCATGTTTTTTATGCACCACTATACTGCCATCAAAGAGCGGGATAAACGAAAGATTCTTGTCACCAATCTGGAAAGTGAAAGGGACCGTGTTGGTGAACTATTGCTGCGGAATCGCGGTGACCAGGTGGCGAATGATCCACAGATAGATCGCTGGATGATTCGCCATTTGGAGCATGAGATAAAAATACTGGAATATCTCAGAAATGAATACTTTGACGGTTATTTCAATAAATACGATTTCCAGATCTCTGTTTGCTCACCGGATGATGACCTTAGCGTGGAATATGAAAGCAGAACTGAGATGCATCATTGCTATAGTTTTTTCGAAAAAATGATTCAAAAGGAAGGGATCCCCATAAAAAACAGCAAGTTTTATTATCTGGATAACCTCAATGGAAGGATCAGCTATATAGGCATTTTCAAATATCGTCATAAAGATTCCCACAAGAAAAGCACCCTTTATATCTCACTTGATTCAAAGCTAACCAGCGGTCAACTGGGTTATCCCGAATTGTTGCTTACCGATGAACTCAATGATCCTGATCCACTTAATGCATATTCCTATGCCAAATACAAATCCGGTGAACTTATCCGCAGATCCGGTGATTTTTCTTTCCCCCTGAATATTACCAAACCCTATAAAACACAAAGGGGTTATGTTTTTAAAGCATATCAAAATTACAGCCATTTGATCTACAAAATGGGTAATGATTCGGTGATCATTATCAGCAAACCCCTGAAGGGATTTTTGGATATATTGGCCCAGTTTTCATATGTTTTTGCCTTTTTCTACCTGGTAACATTACTATTTGTCTTTATTTCCGGCTTCCCGGATAATATTACCCGGTTTAATTACAATTTTAAGAATAAGATTACCCTCTCTATGGTCCTTGTTTTAATTCTCTCGCTGATAGCTGTCGGAACAGGTACTGTATATTATACTACCCAACAATTCCGGCAACAGCAAAAGGAAAACATAAGTGAAAAAATGAAATCATTGATTGTTCAACTGGAAGAACAATTGGGAAGCGAGAATACTTTAAGCACAAGATATGCAGATTATTATAATCAATTGCTTACCCGGTTTTCGAATGCATTTTATGTGGATATGAACCTTTACGACCTGGAAGGAGCCCTCCTATCGACTTCCCGTCCCCAGATCTTTGAGCAAAAATTGATTGGATCACACATGCAACCTGAGGCATATACAAAGTTGGCTCATGATAAACTTCCGCAATTCATCCATAATGAAAAGATAGGCTCTATGGAATACCATTCGGCCTATGTTCCTTTATACAATAATTTTAACCGGAAACTGGCCTACCTCAATATTCCTTATTTTACAAGACAAAAAGCCCTTCAAAAAGAGATATATACTGTCATTATGGTTATGGTCAATATCTATGTATTTTTGATCATACTGGGGACCATTGTTTCTGTGTTGATATCCAATACGATAACCAAACCCTTGCGTCTTATACGGCAGAAGATCGGTGGCATCGGACTGGATAAACCCAATGAAAAGATTGATTATGAAAGCCATGATGAGATCGGAGAACTGGTCAGTGAATACAACAGAATGGTTGAGGAGCTGGAAGTCAATGCTGAAAAACTTGCACAAAGTGAGCGGGAGATGGCATGGCGTGAAATGGCCAAGCAAATTGCACATGAAATAAAAAACCCCCTCACTCCGATGAAGCTTAAAGTGCAATACTTAAAACGTGCCTGGGATGATCAGGTAAATAATTTTGATGTACGGATAAAACATTTTGCTGCCTCGATGATTCAACAAATCAATGCCCTTTCAGATATTGCTTCAGCGTTTTCAAATTTTGCAAAGATGCCTAAAGCAAGAAATAGCAAGCTTGATCTCAGGCATCAGGTAGAGGCGGCAGCCCGGTTGTTTGAACATACTGAAAATATTGATTTTCAGATGAAAGTGAGTGCTAAAGAACCCGTGTATGTCTTTGCCGATAGAGACCAGCTTTCAAGTGTTTTCAGCAATTTGATCAAAAACGCCATTCAGGCCATCCCTCAGGAAAGAAAAGGATTAATCCGGATCGAAATAACAAAAAATGCAGATCATGCCATTGTAAAAGTTACGGATAACGGAAATGGTATCCCGGAAGAAATGAAAAATAAACTCTTCCGCCCCAGTTTTACAACCAAATCCGGAGGTATGGGTATGGGACTCGCCATTTGCAAAAAGATCATTGAAGATCTGGGAGGTACCATATCATATGAGACAAAACCTCAAAAGGGTGCGCGTTTTATCGTGGAAATGCCGCTATTTAGGGATTGATGAAAACCCTGCAAGCAAAAAATACATATACCCTATTGAGTATAAGCATTTTTTATGTTTTTCGGTAAACCCTATA
>CAYYLT010000166.1:0-7747 GCA_964472385.1 uncultured Bacteroidales bacterium | reverse complement strand
CATTTAGTTTTTCGACCATTCTCTGTACCTGTATTTCACTATGGTGCTTTAAATACTCTAATTTTTGCCTGCTTTTTGCGCCCATAATTAAAGGATAGGAAAGACCTTTCCCGGTTAAATATACCCGACCGGGATTCTTAGGATCATTCAAACGAAAACCCTGTTCCTGCCATTCCTTAACCAACCCCATAAATTCAATATTAAATAGGGGCATTACACCATTTTTCAGGCTTAACCTGTAAAATTCTTCATATCCGGCAGTGGTATAAAAATCATTGATGCCCAGAAGACCAATCTTTTCCTGAACAGCCATGTGAAATATTTGGGAGATACCCTCAAAAGCACTATATGAATAAGGTGTATGAATATGGTTATTCACCTTATAAAACTCCTCTATGGTATCCGGTTGATGCTTTTGCATCAAATCTGTTTGCCGTGGAAATTCTTTTAAAATACTCATAATGCAACCATTTCCAATTTACATCACCCTATTTAAATGAGGGCCTGTAGAAAAATACAGAGATCTCTTAAATTCAATGAGATAAACATATACATTGTTTATAAAATGCAGGGTGTTTAGCCATTGTTCGTGTAAAAGCTTGCATTTTTCAAGTTAATATTTTTTGTTAGCCTGTAGCACATCATCTGCCCAAACCCTGACGCATGAATAATACAGGCTACCTTGTTGGCTTCAGCTCGCAGAATTCATATGCAGTTTCGCTTTGCCGTCGAGCAGCTGATGTACTAAAGACTCTTTCAGCAAACCTTTAAGTACTCACTTCTTGGAACTACGCCAAAAGGTGGCTTTCCATAAAGTCAGAAACCAGTTCAAGCGTCGTGTCTATAATGTTCCCTGGCAAAGCTTGTAAAAGTTGAATAACAGTCATCCGGCAACTGCCGGATGACTTGCATAAAATCGGGTGTAACAAAGCCAGTTGACAGAATAGACAAAAGCCAGTTAAACGCCTTCCCTACCCCTTCTAAGTTGCTCATGGGTTGTAAAATTTGTTGATACCTGATGGCCCTGAAGGGGCAATATTTTTTCATGAATGCCATCGATAATGGCCTCGGGTGTTGGCAAGAAATAATTTTCCTGTTCATAAGGTGGAATAATCCAGTTTCTTGCACCCACTACTACGGGCGGGCCATCCAGATCATCAAAAGCCATCTCGGTTATATTCTCAGCCATATCTTTCAGGAAGGAATTTCTTGCAGAAGCATCACTCGAGAGCACAATTTTTCCGGTCTTTTTGATCGACTCAAGAACAGGCTCATAATTGAAAGGAACAAGCGACCTGGCATCAATCAGCTCAGCCTCAACATTATATTTCTCCTTTAGGATTTCCGTAGCTTTCAGACCATTATATAATGTTGAACCAACGGTTAGAATGGTTACATCTTTGCCTTCACGCTTAATATCCGGTTCACCCAGGGGTATTTCATAGTATTCTTCAGGCACTCCTTCTTTGTGAAACCACTCACCAATACCATATATGCGCTGGCTTTCAAAAAATATCACGGGATCGGTACCCTTCAAGGCAGCGTTCATAAGCCCTTTTGCGTCATAAGGTGTTACCGGAAACACAACCTTCAACCCGGGGATATGTGCCACAAGTGAAGACCAATCCTGAGAATGTTGGGGTCCGTATTTATTTCCTACAGATACCCGCACGATAACGGGCATCTTAATAACGTTTCCACTCATAGATTGCCACTTGGGCAGTTGATTAAAAACTTCATCACCTGCCCGACCCAGAAAGTCACAATACATGATCTCAGCAATGACACGCCCCCCGGCCATACCATAACCAATGGCCGTGCCAACTATAGCTC
Organism: uncultured Bacteroidales bacterium; assembly: GCA_964472385.1. Lineage (GTDB taxonomy): Bacteria > Bacteroidota > Bacteroidia > Bacteroidales > UBA12077 > JAGXLC01. Next base: position 5,914 of record CAYYLT010000166.1, on the reverse strand, counting down.
CTTCAGATATGGGTGAATTAAAAAGCCGCTGATAGGGTAAGGCTTCTGTCAAACCCCGATATACAGCAAAGGCACCACCCCAATCTCTGTTCTCTTCACCATAAGCTATAAGGGTTGGATCAGTATAAAATTTATCCAGTATGGCTTCAAAAAGCCCGTCGCGAAGCTGGTAAGTCTTAACGGTAGAATGCGGTTTGCCATTTTCATCCAAACCATAACGGTGCTTCTTGGAAAGTTGCTTCAATCGTGGATTTTGCTCCTTGTTCATCAGTGCTTCGGGTTTTCGATCCTCCATCTTTTCAATGGATTCATTGGAAAACATCATCCTTCCAATAATATCCGGATCCTTATCCAGTTCAAGCCGTGGTGAAACCTTGTCATCGATGGCCAAACCATAAATCTTCTTAAGCCATTCGACGGTTGACGTTTCAATCGTATTCAAAGCATCTTTAGAGGCTACATCATTGTTGATCAACCCATCTTTGTAGCTCTTCAAAGAATCGGATTCTTCCCAGGCTTCAATTTCTTCTTTTGTTCTGTAGGTTGATGCATCGGAAGGGGAATGGCCACTGATACGATAAGTTAGCGTATCCAGCAATACCGGACCTTTTTTCTCCTGGAGAATTTTTTTCTTGCGGTTAAAAGCATCAATGACAGCCAAAGGATTATACCCATCGATCCTTTCGGCATGCATCATATCGGGATTCACTCCGGCTCCAACCCTCGCCAGTGCATCAAACCCCATGGTTTCTCCTTCCGGTTGTCCTCCCATCCCGTACTGATTGTTCATAAAATTAAAAATTATGGGCATACCCCCCTGATAATCATCTTTCCACAATTGCTTAAACTGATTCATGGAAGAAAAGGTAATCCCTTCCCAAACAGGGCCACAACCCATAGATGCATCACCAATATTTGCAACCACAATACCCTTCTTTTGATTGACTTTTTTATATAATGCCGCACCTACGGCAATATCTCCAGATCCGCCGACAACAGCATTGTTAGGATATATACCAAAAGGGGTGAAAAAAGCATGCATCGAACCTCCAAGACCCCTGTTAATACCGGTTTTCCGGCCAAAGATCTCAGCTAAAGTTCCGTATAAAAGAAATTTCATGGCCAGCTCTTTTACCTCACCTTCATGCCCTTTTTCAACAACCTCTAAGATGGCCCCGTCAAAAAAATCTCTCATGACTTGCATCAAATCATCATCATCCAATTGTTCAATGGCAGAAAGGCCCTTAGCCAGAATCTCACCATGACTGCGATGCGATCCCAGTATAAAATCGTCAATAGTTAAATTGTATGCCATGCCTACTGCTGCTGCTTCCTGACCAATACTCAAATGAGCCGGACCAGGATAGTTATAAGCTACACCATGATATTCACCTGTAGTTTTCACGGCATTCAGCAAAGATTCAAATTCCCTAATAATTACCATATCCCGGTAAATACGCTGCAATTCCTTATTGCTGAATTGTGCTTTCTCTTCCTCAATGGTCTTTTGGTATTGATTGACCGGCAGGGTATCGAAAACAATCTTACCCGGTTTTCTGACTTCGCTGGGATCAATAAACTGTGATTTAGGCATAATGAAAACGTTTTAATAAAAATTTTCTGTTAAATATAAGCCATTAAGCATTGGTTATGATCGATCGAATTCTATTGTCCAGTGCGGCTTGATCAGAAGCAAAACTAGCCAGACCAGAAGCATTCAACAAAGCATCCAGTGACATTTGATTTACCTTTATCTGATCCTGCCATCTTGAAAGTACGGGAATCTTTCCATCATCAGCCAGTATTTCCCATGCTTCTCCGGAAAAATCAGGAAATAGATCTTTAAGTCCGGCTTCATAAGCCCTCTGAATAAATTCATCAGCCGATTCAGGTGGATCTGCATCCAGTCTGTGAGCAAAATTGTGCTCAGCTTCCGAATATTGCCACAATTTTTCAATTTGTACAGCCTTGGGATCAACATTTGGATACAGATGAATAGCATAATCCCTGTCTCTTCTGGATACAAAACCGGAGCTCAAATTCTTTATAGCTTCATCAGCAACTTTTGTGGGAATAGTAAATACATCAACCCCTGCCAGATGATCTATCTGAGAAGCATCTCTGATGCTGGCAGCTATCTGCCTGGTTGGTTCAGCATTGTATTTTGCGTATGACTGGACAACCCGCTGACTGGCTAACGTTGATTTTTCTCCTATCATCTCCCCGTTACCCAGGTGATTATTTATTACCAGTGCATTTTGCCTGCCAAGAAAAACATTCACATAGCTAGGCTTAGAAAAAACGGTAGCTATGAGGTTTTGCCTGGCACTAAAATTCAAGGTAAAATTAACCGGTATACCTTTCTCCCTGACTTTTCGTGTGGCAATATATCCCGCCGGAGTCAGGGGAATTTTAATGATAAAATGTTCGGGGCATATATCAAAAAAACGCTCGGCATAGGATACGGTTTTTTCTATATCATGGGCCATGTCAGTATGCAATTCAACACTGACCTTTCCTCCGAATTTTTCAGCCAGTTTCAATGCATGCCTTGCATTTAAAATAAAAGCGATCTCCACGATCCGTTCTTTCTCATCCAGGTGGGAAAGAAAATGATTGGCCTCCGAAATAAGCTCATCATAAATGCCCTTCTGAATTTCCTTATTCAAAAGCGTATTGTTCGTGGTGAGTGCAGACATCTCCTTACACCACAGTTGAGATGCTTCATCCATATCTCCGGTATCCAACCAGATTTCCGATCCACTGGATGCCAGGCTTTCCCAAAATTTATTGGATTGAAAACTTAAGCTTTTGCTTAAATCAATATCATTTAAAATAAAACCCTTTACGCTCTCGATCAATTCTTGTGTCATAATTGCAGATTTAGTTTATTGTATTAATACATTTAATTGATTCATATTTTGTCCTGTTCAACATGCCTATATCTGCTTAACCCTGCCTGGGTTTAGCAAACGCTGTTTCTTTAACTATCTCTGATACCGTAGGATGAGGAAAAATCATTTCCTGAAATTCATTAATGGTCAGTTGTTCTTCAATAGCCATAGCACCCCCGAATATAATTTCTGATCCTGGCGTACCCAGGATATGAATTCCCAGGATGTTACCATATTGTTTTCCGGTTAAGATTTTACAATATCCATTCACACCTTCATGTTCAATAACATAGCGGCCGGCATAAGCCAAAGGCAAAGCCCTGACTTCATAATCTATATTTTTCTTCCGGGCTGCTTCTTCGGTTAGCCCAACCCCGGATACTTCCGGGTTGGTATAAACAACCGCAGGCACAGCTTCGTAGCGCATAAAGTCTTTTTTTCCCAGTATATGATTTACAGCAACCGCCCCTTCCCTGCTTGCCGTATGAGCGAACAAAGAAAATCCAGTAATATCGCCTCCTGCATAAACATTGGGAATATTGGTCCGGCAAAACCGGTCAATCCGTATACCACGATCATCATATTCTACACCCAACTTATCGATGCCGGGAATTTGCACAACCGGCTTTCTGCCGGCACTTAACAGGACCATTGACTGATCGATCGTATGCTGCTCTCCATTTTGTTTATACGTAACAGCCTGATTATTCATCTCAACAACACGCGAAGATAATTTAAATTCCACACCTTTCTTCTCCAACAATTTCCGGAGCATAACCGCCAATTCCCTATCCATACCCTGAATGATTTCATCCAGCATCTCGATTACAGTTACCTTCGTTCCCATGGTAGCAAAAAAATCGGCAAATTCAATGCCAATAACTCCTCCTCCTATGATGGTCAATTGTTCGGGCAAAGCTTGCAAGTTCAATATTTCCCTGTTGGTATACACATGTTCTTTTTTTAAGCCTGGTACAGGTGGGAAAAAGGTTTCGGAACCGGTAGCCAGGAGCAGGTTCTTACACTGATAGACCTGATCTTTGGATTTGATTTTGATAATCCCGCTGCTTTTCTCCAAAATGGCAGCCTCCTCCATAACCGTCTCAACATTGCTGTTTTTCAATTGGGATTGTACGCCACCCACCAGCTTTTTAACCATCTTTTCTTTTCGTTTCATCAGACGGGGAATATCATAGGATAACCCATCCATCTGCAGGCCATATTTCTTTGCTTCCTGGGCATATTCAAACAGTTTGGCTGTATGCAATAAAGTCTTTGTAGGGATACAACCTTCATTAAGGCAAACGCCGCCAATATACTTTTTATCAAATAATATGGTTTTCAAACCTTCCCGCCCTGCTCGCTCTGCTGCCACATAGCCGGCAGGGCCTGCCCCGATAATTCCTAAATCATAATTCATATGCTGAACTGTTCAATTTCTTCTTTAATGGTTTTCAAAAACAGGGATGCCGGAGCACCATCAATGGCTCTGTGATCATAAGTCAAAGACAATCCAATGAAGGGAACAAATCCAAAGGTGCCATTCCCAAGATCTGCCGGTCGATTGACTATGGTATTCACTCCCAATATACCAACTTGGGGAAGATTTAATATAGGCGTGAACATCTCAACCCCATAAGCCCCAAGGTTGGATACAGTAAATGAAGCAGCTTCGCTGGCGATCAATTCAGGATCAATATCCCCTTGTTTACAACGACCAGCCAGCGCCTTCATCTGATTGGACAAACCTTCCAGTGTCAGATCATCGGCATTTCTCACTACAGGAACCATCAACCCGCGGTCTGTATCTACCGCAAAGCCCAAATGAACCTTATGGAAAATTTTTATATGATCCTCAGCAAAATGGGCATTTGCAGAAGGATGATTTTTCAATGCCTTAATTAATGCATAACATATCATATCATGCAAAGTGATATCGGGTGACTGTCCTTCTGCTTTTTGGGCTTTTACCTCTTTCCTTAACTGCAATACATTTCTTGCATCAGCGCTCATGTGATGCGTTAATTGAGCAGTATTCTGAAGCGAAGCATGCATAGCAGAGGCAATCAACTTTCTGACATTGGATAGTTTTTTAATATCATGGTCTTTCTGATAAATTTTATCAGGAGCTACCAGGTCTTTATCTGTAATCCTTCCGCCAACGCCGGTTCCTGCTTCCTCTGCCGATAGATCCTTCTCCTGCCCCATTTTATAAGCAAGTGCAGTACCTTTGGGCTTCTCTTGTAAAGCGTGTTGTATATCACGTTCAATGATCCTCCCGTAAGGACCTGTTCCGGCTATCCGATCATAAAAAATTCTGTGTTGTTCTGCCAACCTTTTTGCCCGTGGAGATATGGTCACTGCCTTTCCGGAATCTCTATCCCGCGATTCTCCCCTATCGGAAAAATCAGCATGATCAGATTTCTTTGCCGTTTCATTCTTTTCTTCCTTCTCCTGCTTTTTACCGGATGACCTCTCTTCAGCTCCAGACCGGGAGCGTGGACTATATTCCTCCACTGCTTCACCCTGCTCACCTATAACGGCTACATTGGTAAGTACAGAAACTTCATCGCCTTCCTCATAAAAGATTTTCAGCAAAACCCCTTCTGTATTCGATTCATATTCAAAGGTAGCTTTATCGGTTTCATAGGTAAAAAGAATATCCCCGTTTTGAATGGTATCTCCTTGTTTTTTGTGCCACTCAGAGAGAATACAACTTTCGACCGACTGCCCCTGCTTGGGCATCATGATTGGTGTAGCCATAGCATGTGTGAAATTTTATAATTACTTGTAAATACAAGAAAAAATGATCAATGCTTCAAAAATAAGATATTTTTTACAAAAAAACACATTTTTTATTAAATTTGTGTACCCAATTATTGCAAACCTGTATAGACAAGATTGCGGATATACGTTGTATTTTTATTTTCATCCCTGTAAAATGGATTGTAAAAGGAATACCTAACCTGTATTATTCATAAAAAATGGAAAAACAGTTATAAACAAAAGAATATTGATAC
>CAYYLT010000165.1:0-7751 GCA_964472385.1 uncultured Bacteroidales bacterium | reverse complement strand
TTGTCTTCCAGATATACCATAAAAGATACCTGGCTGCTGTTGCCATCCGGATCGGAAGCAGTAAGGGTTACTTTCCTTGCTGTGTCAGGTATATAGGTATTTTTTTGAGGTGTTTGTGTAATTTTCAGCTCGTGGGTTCTGTAACAATTATCGGTTATAGAAACCATACCGGTATAATCGGACAGCATAGCCTTGCATCCTTCAGTAGTGACCAGGGAACCTGAACATAAAAATTGTAACCTTCCTCTCCGGTGTTGTGAATATCAATGCCACGATAATTATTAAAATCCTCATGGAAACCACAGTGGGTTAAGTCATGCTCAACTGCGGGATCCGGCGGTGTTTGCGCTTGGAGTAAAGCCCCCTGGAATAGCAATGCCAATACCAAACAGAATCCATAAACAATGCTCATATAATGATAGGATTTTGTCAAATAATTGCGTTTTACAAATAATAAATGTATTTGTCCTGTTGATTATAAGTATTTTATGTGTTTTTCAGCAAATCCTGATTACTCCTTGATGATTTTTATCGTTTTGATCCCGTCACTGGTGTTGAGTTGTATCAAATACAAGCCCTTGTTTAAATGAGAGATATCAATCGAGCCTTTGTATTGCTGGACGTTCTTCTCAAGGATCTTATTTCCTGTGAGTTCAAAGAGGCTCAATTTATGAATTTTGCTTTTGAGGGATTCGTAATATATGATATTATCAGTGGGATTGGGATGCAGTTGAATGTCGCTTTTAGCCAGAGACTTAACTCTTGTTGGTGCATTGACAACCACATCAAAGCTGCATTGGCCTTTGTTTCCGGAATTATCTGTCACAATCCAGATCACCGATGTAGTATCTGCCGGAAATTCTGCACCAGCCAGGGTTGATCCCTGGTTGAAATCATTGATAATGCTGTCAACAGAGCAGTTATCCCCGGTTGAAACCGGGTCAAAAGCTGTTCCTGAAACCGTATAGGCTTGTTCACCTGACTGTAAATCGATGAATTGATCTTCCGGGCATGAGATAGTGGGGATGATCTGATCGATCAATGTGACATGAAATGATATTTCATTGTTGTTCTCTTCCGGATCAGCAATGGTCAGCGTCACTGTTATGGATGTATCTGAAATTGTTGTGTAAGGAGCAGGCGTTTGATTGATCTTTATCTCATTGGATCTATAACAGTTATCGGTGGCTACTACCGTTGTCGTATAGTCCGGCAGGGTAGCCTGGCAATCCGGACCTGCTTCCAGGGACTGATCATCATGGGTTGAAGTAATCTCCGGTGGTGTCTGATCTACAGCTTGAACCGTAAATAACTGTTCTGTAGTATTATTGAAATCATCGCTCACCGTAATGGTTACTTCAACGGGTGAATTGCCTATACTTGTTCCGGGAGCCGGGGACTGACTGATCTCCAGATCCTGGTCATAATTGTCGGTGACCTCCAAGTCAGCGGTATAATCGGGCAGGGAAACCTGACAATTGGTATGGGCTTCGAGGATTTGATCATCCAGACTGGAGAGGATCTCAGGGCTTTCTTCATCCTTAACAACCAGGGTAGCCACTTTGGATGTGTCGCTTCCCACAGCATTTGAAACAATACAACGGTATTGATAACCTGAAATATCGAAGTTGGCTTTTGCAATATGCAATGTATCCGTTTGAGCTCCGGTATAAGTGGTGTTGTTGGAGAGATCTGTAAATTGCGCTCCCTGATTCACCTGCCATTGATAGTCATCTGCATGGATGGCCTGAATGATGAAACTGCTATCGGTATTGTAGGTTACCCTTAGATCTTTAGGATTGGATATGATTTGTGCAGCTCCGCAAATCCGCTCATCCAGTATCTTGGTGCCAAAACCCGAGGGTTTATGATTAGAGGAATCCATGCTAGGGATCCATGCAATGCTTTTATCATCGGTGCCTCCGGTATCATCATCGTGAACCCGCATATCAAATCCAATGACATGACCGGCAGAAGGAGAGATACCTATAGCGTTCCAGTTCAGTTTGATTTCCATTCTATAACCCGATGTTGTGGTGGTCTGACCCAAGGTGACGCCAGCCGGATTAACCGGTAAGGCAGTGTCCTGGTATGAGTAGACCGTGTCGTTGTCATGCGCAAAGATATACCGGCGGTCGTCATCGTCATAGCCGGATGCCTTATCGTTGTTTCCGTCGATGAACACTTCAATGGCATCATCTTCCCATGGAAGGCCGCCGGATTCTTGCCTTAAGGTATCGTCTTTCACATCAACCAGCATGTATAAGCTTTCATCATCCCAGCGGGTTTTGAAAGTTGCCGACAGGTCGTCATCAGATGTTGGTGTTCCGTAAATATTACGCTTTATGGTGTCTGCCGGAATGGAATCCCAGGAATCTTCTTTGATACCATCAATGATGGGGGGTGTTGGGGCAAAACAGACCGAAGCCTCATGGCTGCCATGACAACTGTCAAAGTACCAGCGGTTATAGTTCAATCCGATTTTGTCCAGCGGCACAAAGGTGCCGTCAGGAGGTGAACCTTTACACCATTTCCCGGTGATATTGCCTTCTTCTAAAATATCGGCAGATAAGACCGCACAGCCGTTTTCATCGTAGTAGCTTACAGGAGGAACTGTTATGTTCTTTCGTTCGGCAGCATTCGGGTAATGAGGATCCCACCAGTTGAGGTATACTTCATTGTAGGATTGCCCATCAGGAAGAAGATATTCACCGGGGCTCCCGCCTTTATCAGCAAAGATCATGGTGGAAATCTTACCCCATTTATAGCGGGAATCCAGGCGCAGTTCCACATGATCCAGCTCCATCCTGCGGGCACCGTGGTGTGTATTTTCTCTGTAGGGTACAAAAATGCCCTGATTGATCAGGTCGCCACGTGTATTCTGCATAACAAATTCACTCAGCGCATAGATGGTTCCGCCCTGCGCGTGAAACATATCTCCGTGCGTACCTTCGGAGTCGTATCCCATACCCCGGATATAAGCATTCTGAATGACAACCCGTGCATCCGGACCCAACGCACGATAACAACGAACACCATCCATATAGGCATTGTGCACATCGATCTCAATGCCTTCGATAAATACGGTTCCGTCGAACTGTCTCAGTGTTATCGCTCCTCCAGGGCTCGGTTTCTGGGGACCGGTCCATTCTATCTTTCCTCCTACAATCCACACATTATGGACCGGGTTGCTGAGGGTACCGCCAATTAACATAGTTTCTCCGCAGATCCGGTCTTTGGGCATTACAATCTTAACGTCTTTCCCGGCCATATCCGCCTCGGATGGAAAGCCCGGGTCATCGGGACATGTATTTACCACCTTCAAGGTGTTTTCCGGATCCATATCCGGTGGCTGCTCTAGCCAACAACCGGTTTGTGCATATAGAAAATGATTTGTAACAACAAAGGTGATGCAAAGCAACAAGGCAAAGGGTAACGAATTTTTCATTTTTTTTGCAACTATAATACAGGTTATATACAATCGATTATTGTGTTTGGGCCTTTTTGGTATATAAGATTCAGAGAATTATTCCTTGATGATTTTGGTTGTCCATATGCCTTCTGCGGTTGTCATCTGCATAAAGAATATCCCGCTGTTTAGCTTTGATATATCTATGGTTCCATCAATTTGCCCGTCGCTTAGCTCAATGCGTGTTTTTCCTGTCGGATCGGACAGCATTATTTTCCGGATCCGGGTAGGTTTTGTGTAATGTATGATTCCACTGGTTGGATTAGGATATAAATGAATACCGCTATTTCCCGGCAAGTTAATGCCAGTATACGCATCGACCATGATATCGAAGCTGCATTCAGCTTTATTTCCTCCCCGGTCCGTAACGGTCCATGTAATGGTTGTGGTGTCAACGGTAAATTCTGCCCCATCAAGGGTTGATGCATTGTTGTAATCGTTGGTTATTTGGGCTATGGCAAAATTGTCATCAACGGAAACCGGGGCAAATTCCCGGCCTGAAGCTGTATATGTTGTTTCGCCCTGGTTCAGTGTTCTTAGTTGGTCATCTTTACATTGGATGGTTGGATCGATTTCATCACCAGCCACTACAAAAAAATCGACCTGGCTGCTGTTCCCCTCCGGATCGCTGACCGTGAGGGTTACTTTCATGGCTGTATCAGTCACCGCAGTGTAAGGGGCCGGTGTTTGGGTTATAGTAAGTTCGCTGGATCTATAGCAATTGTCGGTTGCTTGCAACATAGCGGTAAAGTCGGGCAGGGTTGCCTGATTATCGGAGCCCGGCTCCAAAACTTGATCGTGGTGGGTGGAGCTTATTTCCGGGGGATCCTGATCCACCAATTGCACATTGAAAGTTTTTTGCGCTGCGTTACCGGATTGGTCTTCTACAGTAATAATGACTTCAATGTTTTTTCGGGATATGAGGGTTCCCGGTGCCGGTGCCTGCGTGATCTCCAGTTCCTCGTCAATATTATCGGAGGCATTGACATCCCCAGTATAATCAGGTATTGCAATATGACAACTGTCGCGAATACCCAGCAATTGATCTTCAGGAATGGAATCAATGCTCGGGGCTTCCAGATCGGTTACCTTTAGCGTCGCAAAGTAAGAAGTATCCCTGCCTGATTCATTGGAGACGTAACACCGGTATTTATATCCGGAAATAGAGCTGGGTGCCTCTTTGATATGCAAGGTGTTTGTTTGAACGCCACTATAGGTGATGTTATCTGCTAAATCCACGAAGCCGCTTCCTTCATTGATCTGCCATTGATACTGGTCGGCATATAAGGCCTGTATTGAGAATAAAGCATTGCTATTGAAGTTGACTGAAGTATCTTCAGGATTAGCTATAATCTTACTGGCCCCGCAAATATGATTTTTGAGCAGTACCGTGCCAAATGTTGACTGATGGGTGCTAAGTGTTTTGGAGGAGGTTATCCATGCGATTTTTTTATCATGACCATCCCCCGTATCATCATCAATAACGTGCACATCAACACCAATAAGGGATATGTTATCTTTTGAAATGCCCATGGCATTCCAGGCCATTTGTATTTCCATGATATAACCTTCTGAAGTGGTATCCTGCGCAAACATTACCCCTGGCGGATTGGTTGTTATTTGGGAATGTTGATAATCATAAGCGGTGGGATCATTCCAGCGAAAGATGTACTGATGGTCTTTGTTACCAAAGTGCTTTGCCCGGTCGTTGTTGCCGTCAATAAATATTGCAACTGCATCGTCCTCCAGGGGTTGGTTACCTGAGTCATTAATCAGTATGCTGTCTTTTACTTCCACCAGCATGTATAAATTATTTTGATCCCATTTTGCCCGAATTTTTGCAGAAAGGTCGGTATCGGAAAATTGTGAACCTATGCTTTTCTTTTCAATTGGGTAGGATTGGACATTCTTCCATGCCTCTTCCATCACTCCATCAATAGCAGGGGGATTGGGGGCGTTACATAACGATTTGCCTGTGGGAAGCCATTCGAGCTCCTTTGGATCACCAAATTCAGGAATATGTTGATATTGATCCAGCATATGATCCCAGGTTGCCCGGCGTGATGCGTATTGATTTGCAGTGGCAATTTCGGCGACGACGGAGTCGCCCAGACGATCTTTTAGCTGGGCAAGATAAAGGGATCGGGGATCGACAAAAGTTCCGACCGATTCTACATAGGCAGTGTCGCCCAAATTGCTGAAGGGATTGGCTATACCTTTTCCGTCACCGTTGTTGATGATACCGATAGCCCACTGCTTGCCGAGATCCATGAGGGGTTTGTCGAGATGAATATCCGCTTCCCATGAGCGGTAATTTTCACAGGTGATGTTCCAGAACATGCAGTTGGCAGCGCGCCAGCCATGGCCACCTCCCGGTCTGTTTAGCTTGAAGATGGCATCATTATAAACATTGTCATACAATGCCCCGTGTGTCCACCGTTGGTGTGGTTCGCAGGAGAGGTGCTCTTTTTCGGAATAGCAATCCAGGAAGACGTTGCTCGATTCAGGTCCTGCCATAAGAAACGTATGCCGTCCGTAACGGCCATAACTGCGTTGACAGAGTATCTGGTTACCACCCAACAGAAAATAATAGTCGCGTGTACCGGTATGGCTGTTTGGTGTATCAGTAGAAACACCGTCAATCATGGCACAGTCTTCGATGGTGGCCCGGTAAAATGGCCCCCGGACCCTTACAAGACTCCAGTAATGGAAAAATCCGGTTACCCGGCGCACCCAGCAGTCATGGCCGCTATGCAACTGTATGCCTATCCGGGCATGGTTTTCATCTACATAATAACCATCCTTATCTTTTACGGAGCGATCATAATCCGACATGATGATCAGGTCTTCAATACCCACAAAAGCAGTGCGTGTATCTGAAGTGATTTTGTGCACTTCACCGGTCGCATATCCGTTACCCTCGTCGATTTGCGTGGTGATAGGGCCGTTAATGGTAATTTCATTGTTGGTGGTATCAATGGCTGTGATGATCCTTTCCCAATCCACCCAAAATTGCCAGTATGACCAATCATCCTCCTGTTGCAGGGCATTGATCCATTTTTGGGTATGGTTGCACTTGACAACGATTTTTTGCCCGACATGAAGCCCGGATGTAAAGTCGACCTTAAATGTTTTGGCGCCTACCGGAACAAAAGGATCACTGATATCGGTTGCTTTATCTAAATGACGAGAACCACCGGATATTTGAATGGATGTTTCCGGTTCTGTGCCTTTATGGATAATTACCGTACCATTGCCATAAGCTCCTTCACCACGCAAGACGATACCACTTTGCTGCTCCCGGAAGTGTATCGTACTTGAAATTTGATAAACACCGGCTTTAAGCAATACAGCACCCCGGAAGTTATCCGGCCCTGGAGACACATTGTTTGCTACCCAGTTGATGGCATCCTGAATTCTTTGCGTATCATCTCCTTTACCGGGTTTAACAGTTTTGACCACCGGAACGTCGGGGATCGGAACACCACCCCCCATGTACCCGGCTACGGAATAATCCGGAATGTGGCTGCCACGCTCATCTTTTTCATAGACCAACTTACCGGAGTTGTCAGGGTAAACAATGTTACTGTAGTTTTGAGAAACCGCATTCCAGGAAAACAACAAAATAAATACAGCGGGCAGGTATACTTTTTCAATGGTCATAATCAGCATGTTTTTTAGAATCATGATTCAAAAGTAATAAAAAGACAGCAGTTTGGGATGAATCAAGCAGGGTAGCAAAGATATGGGGTTATGCATAGCATCAAATATACATATTTTTTTTGAACATTTGATGTTATCTATGTGAAATATTTGGCTCAATAACTTATGTATCTGTTGTCCGCTCTCTACTTTTAACATGGAAAGCCACCCCTTACAGCCCACAAGGGGTTGAATTATGATAGTTCATTAACCCCTTCCTATATTATCTTGCCCAAATGGGCAGGTATCATTCTAATGCTATGAGCTCCTTAGTGCCTGCCTTGGTGCTACCTATAATATTTAACCACTACGGCGATAAAGTTTGTTATAAAGAGTATTTGGCCTGCATTATTCATGCGTCAAGTTTTGGGTAGATGCAAGGCGTCGAAAGCCGACGACGTAGTCGCCTACTTCGAGGCTTTTGCAACGCAGCAGATGCCCAAAAATTGGCGCACTCGGAAAAAATGTATAAAACGAAATTTTTGGTCATAATAAGTAAATTGCTTATATACTTTTATTTATAGATATTTAGGGTTTGCTGAAAAAGTCTTTAGTGCATCAGCTACGAGGCGGCAAAGCG
>CAYYLT010000164.1:0-7834 GCA_964472385.1 uncultured Bacteroidales bacterium | reverse complement strand
ATGAAAGTTTTTTTATGATGAACTACCTCATAGGATTGACTAAAATAGCGTTACCATTCTGAATAATTCCAATTATTTGTATCTTTGTACGGATAAAATTTCATTTGGATATGAAAAAAACAATTTTCCCCATTCTTCTTTTCCTTTTGATGATATTGGAAATGACATTTGCCCAAAATTTTGAGGTAGCTCCTATCGAGCTTTACTTCAATGCCAATCCGGGAGAAACCCAAAGCAAAGTCATTACTGTTAAAAACCACGGAAACAACAGGTCGGCAATCACTTTAACCTTAAAAGATTTCCTTGTTTACAAGAATGGTGACAGGAAAATAGTTTCCGAGGGTTCTTCGAAAAATTCCATTGCCGAATGGATCACGCTTAATCCGGCTTATCTGGAATTGAACCCTAATCAGGACCGGACTGTACAGTTAACCTTCCAGGCGCCCAATGAGGAATATACTTCCAAGTGGGGTATATTAAGCGTTACTACTGCTCGGGAGCAAACCTCTTTTTCGGCGGATAAGAATGTAAGTGCGGGTATCAATATTTATGGCCGGATTGATGTAGAATTATATTACACCCCTATGTCCGAAACCAATGAGCGGGTTGCCATCAGCAATCTTAGGGAAGTGACTTCACCGGAAGATTCAACACGCAGGTTTATGGTTAACATAGACAATCTGGGCAATACCCTCACAGATTGCAAATTGTTTTTAATTGCTTCCCATTTGGAAACTTTAAAAGAAAAGCAGTTCAAGCCGGTTGAAATAACAGCCTATCCCCAAACCTCCAGAAATGTAGAACTTACGCTTCCGGATATATTACCCGAAGGCATTTATTCGCTATCTGCCATTTTGGATTATGGCAGCAACGATGCACTTAAAGGAACCCAAATAAGCATTGAGGTTGAATAGATACCATAGAAGAAAGAACCGCAAACACCTGTCATTGTTTTGTCTATTCTTATGCCTGACGGCTTCCGCTTTTTCTCAAACAGATACAATGAAAATCTTGTATCCTTCAGGTCAGGTTAAGGAAGTCTTTGAGATAATGGTGGCAAATACAGATACTATGAGATCCGGATTTTACAAATATTTCTATCCCAACCAAAATCTGGGGCAAAAAGGTTTCTTCCAACATAATCAACCCGACAGCTTATGGTATCTTTACTATCCTACAGGCCAGCTCAAGAAAAAACTTCATTATCATCAGGGGATCAGGCATGGCAAATATCAAGTATATTATAAAAATGGTCATCTAAAGCAGAAAGGAAAATATACAGATGGTAAAATCAACGGTTTGTTCAAAACCTATTACCAGGATGACACGCTTGAGTCCATAACCCACTATAGCATGGGACAACAAGAGGGAACAAAAAAACTGTATTACAGCCATGGTGAGCTGTATGCTGAATATCAAGTAAAAAACGGTACTCCTGATGGCAAATGGCTGCAGTATTATAAGAATGGAACAATCAATTACCGGGGTACAAAGCATAACGGACGATTCACAGATACTTTAAAAGTTTACTATAAAAATGGGAACTTGAAAAGGTTGTGCTTTTATCAAAATGGTCAGCTGAATGGATCCTACCGGGCTTTTCATCCCAATGGCAGCATCATGATAAAGTGCCAATACCAAAAGGGAAAAATCACGGGTGAATACGGGTCATATTATCCTTCCGGTACCATCAAAGAAAAAGGTAGCTACAACAATTTTGGCGAAAAAACAGGCACGTGGAAAACGTTTTACCAGGATGCTCTGCTTCACGGGAAAGGACTATATAAAAATGGGCTCTATTCGGGAGTATGGATTATTTTCCATCCTAACGGAAAATTAAAACAGATCGGTCGTTACCGAAAAGGCAAAGCCACGGGATTTTGGAAATATTACCATGAAAACGGAAAAATCAAAAGCTACGGAAAATATTTCATGGATATGAAAACGGGTCCCTGGCAATTTTGCACGAAGAAAGGCGTGGTTCACAAAATCTTACATTACCGCAATGATCAACGTGACGGTCCGGCCTGGCTATATGACAAAGGCGAAAGAAAAACCACTATATTCCACAATGGTTTGCCGCTGATTATTCATAGCCCATATAATCAAATGCCAATCCGGTAATATCTTCATAATCTTCCCCTGCTTCCAGCATATCATCATCATCTTCCAGATAATGCCATTCAGCATGTAAATCAGCATCATGCTCCGTAATCCTTTTTATGGCTTCGATAATTTCCATAATCATCTTGGATGATGCGGTATTAAAATATTCATAAACAAAAATAACATGCGTCCCCTGAACAGGATTGCGGGAATATTCGTTTATCCATTCCTTTATGGGTACATAAAAACTTTTTGCATCTTCCGGCATTGATCTACCTGAAAATTTAATGATCCCTTTATTTTTATCCAGGAAGACTTCCGGAGTTTCTGAAGTCGCCTCAACATAAAACGATTCTTTACTGGGCGCTTCATTAATCTTTTCTATAATCTCTTTTGTCGCTAAACTCCCCATATTAATGTATTTTATTTATTGATAACATATAAAATTAAATGCTACATTGGTAAGATCCTGAAATGTCTCTCCCGATTCCAGAATATCTTCGTCATCCTCCATATAACACCACTCAATAGTCAATTGCTTACCGGATTCTTCAAGTAGTTGCAATTTGTTGATGATTTGCAACAGCATCTTGGAAGAAGATGTATTAAAATACTCCAGATCAAAACGAACGATTGTATTTTCATATGGATTTGATAAATATTCCTCTATCCATATGAGTATGGGCTGAAAAAAACTTCTGGCATCATCGGGTAAGGATCTGCCAAAAAACTGAATATTACCGGCATCTCCTGCCCTGTCTAAAATAATTTTCGGAGTGCGTTCTGACTCGGGAAGTACAACGTATTTCTGTCCGGGAACATTTCTGAGTTCTTCATACAACTTCTTAATGCCAATATGTGTCATAGAAAATACAGGTTAACTGTGTTGATAAAACTCAAAAGCTATTTCTGACAATTCGGAAAAAGTTTTTCCGGTTTCGTATATATCATCATCATCCTCCATATAATGCCATTCCACCTTTACACTGTAGGACTGATCGATCAGTCTTCTGAGCTTGTACAAAACAGCCAGCAACATTTGTGAGGAGGATGAATTAATATATTCCAGATTGAAAATGACCCTGGATTGTTTCGCGGGTTTTGCCAAATATTGATCAAAATAACCCAGTATGGGTGAATAAAATTCATTGACATTTTCCGGCATGGAACAACCGGAAAAGTAAAAATTACCTTTATGCAGATCAAGAATGATCTTGGGCGTTCTGTTCGTGCCTTCAATGGTGTGAATAGATAGCTTCCCGCTGGCATTCTGATCTTTTGATTTGCTATTTTGTTTATGAGACATGTTATTCTATTAATGCTTATGTGCTTAAAAAAAATAAAACCTGTGTCCAGGAATTCAAATATAGCAAAGTTAATACTCTTGTATACAAAGATAATTACTTTTCGTTATTTTTTTTTGATAAGTGAATATATTTTTTAGATTAATGCCCCCTTCAAAGCACTCATAAAAATTCATTAGTTTTGCTTCTTCAGGATAATAAGAATGGTTCTTAGCCTTTATTAATTATGGACAATGCATGTAAATTTTCATATCCATTGCAGATGGGAAACAATAAAATTCACCGTCAAAACATGAACAAAAAAAATGCAGCAATGGCCAGGATCCTTTGGATTAGCCTGTTTGTAGTTGCACCCCTATCAGGCTGGGCTCAACTTAATATCTCATATTATATTGACAAAGGCAGGCAACAGCTTTATTACTACAAATATGCCGAAGCCATGAGTACCCTTAATACTGTTATTCATTACAAACCTTTTCACGCTGAAGCATATTTTCTAAGAGGTATTGCTAAATACAATCTACAGGATTTCTACGGCGCTGAGAAAGATTACACCAAGGCCATCCGGTTTAAATCCAATGCCGTTAGAGCTTATTATTACAGAGGCCTGACCAGAATTCAACTTTACAATTTTCAGGGTGCCATCAACGATTTCAACTCTACCCTGAAATTTATCACAGGAGAACCGGAATTGTATATACAAAGAGGATATTGTAAATTCAGACTTGATAACTACCCCGAAGCTATTGAGGATTTTAACAAGGCGTTGAAAAAAAATGCCCAATTCAAAAGGGCATATTACTATCTTGGATTGAGCAAGCTTAATCTGAATGATACCTCTGCTACCATTGAAGATCTCTCCAAAGCTATTGAGATCGATTCGCTTTTTACAGAGGCCTACATTGCAAGAGGCCGTATAAATCATCAAAGCGGCGATTACGCCGATGCCTTGAAAGATTTCAGGTATGTCTTACGCCATGAACCAAATAATTCCCAGGCTTTATTGAATCGATCGCTTACGCATTATCAATTAAATCAATATCAAGAGGCTTTGGATGACCTGAACCGCGTAATCCATCTTCAACCCTCCAATGCCCTGGCCTATTATAACAGGGCTTTAATCAAAACAGAAATCGGTGCTTTCAACGAAGCCATAGAGGATTACAATAAAGTACTACAGTATAATCCCCAAAATATCCTTACCTATTTTAACAGGGGTATACTTAACCTGCAAATAAATGACTATACCAAAGCCATACGGGATTTTTCACGAGCCATTAGCTTTTATCCCAATTTTGCCAAGGCTTATATCAATCGTTCCGTCGCCAGAAAAAAATTAAATGATCATCAAGGAGCCCGGCAGGACAGGCAAAAAGCAAAACAGATCACCCAGGCATATCAAAACAATCAGTTGGAAAGAATCAATTTTGCCGATACCTCAGAGAATTTCAAACGCCTCATTTCTTTGCAGAAAAGCCACAACCTGCCCAGGCACTTTGGAAATATCCAGGAATCCATCGAACCCCGTAATATTTATTCTTTCTACTACAGCCAAAAGGCCAACAAAAGCCTTTCAGAAAAAGTAAACAAATACTTAAATGATCCTTCAATAAAAAATGCAATAAGGTTTCTGGATAGACATACCATGTTTGCATTAGACCGCGAAACAACCCACTCCCGGAATCACTACCTCCAAAAAATCGAACAAATCACAGATAGCTTGCAAAACCAGCCTGATAATTATAAATACCTAATTGTCAGGGCTATTTTAAAAGAGCATACCAAAAACTACAATGGAGCCCTTCAGGATATAACGCGAGCCATAGAAGAAAACAGCGAACAATTTCTCCTCTACCTGATCAGAGCAAATATCCGGTCCGACATGATCAATTATATTAAAATCATGGAGGATGATACCCGGATCATTAACATCAACATGGATGACAGACTGCTGGAAGAGCCTGTAAGCAGAAAGATTACCTTTCATGATTACAACAAAGCCATTAAGGATTACAATAAAGCCGTTCAACTTGCCCCCAAATTTGTTTATACGTATTATAACAGAGGCAATATCCAAACCGAAAATAATAATTATCAGCAAGCCATCAATGATTATAGCAAAGCTGTTTTTCTGAATCCTGATTTTGCAGAAGCATATTTCAACAGGGGGTTAACCTATATTCACCTCCAGCAAACCACAAAAGGGTGTATCGATATCAGTAAGGCCGGGGAACTTGGCATTAAGGAGGCCTACACAGTCATCAAGCTTTATTGCCAGTGAGTTAACTTTTCATCAAGTTCTCGCATTAACCGGGATATTATACAGTTCAGATGGGGAAAAATGCAGAAATTGTCGATAAAGCTTGCATGGCGTTAAAATTCGGATTCTTTTCCATTCGGATCAAGTTTGATTATGCGCTTGTAATTCAATGAAACAGGGTCTGCTGAAAAAACACAAAAATACCTTAAAATCAATAGGATAAACATATCTATTGTTTCCAAAATGCAATGTTTTTAGCAAATATCCGTAAAAATTGTTGCATTTTTAAAATTGATATGTTTTGTTAGTCTTTAGCACATCATCTCCTTGTTCTGCAGTCAGGTGCATGCAGGTTTCATCTGTTTATTTTTTTATTTGTTAATGGTCAGATGGGACTGCATCATAAAAATAATCATTTTCTCGTGTGTGTTAATTATTATTTTGATCATGCTTGTTTCATAATGCAACAGAACAAAACGGAATTTCAATTGTTGTAGATAAGAAATTAAACTCAACCGCTATGAAAACGCTATTCATATTATTGGGAGCAGCGATTATGTCTATCAATGTATTTTCACAAAATGACAAACCCTTGGAGCAAAAAAGTTTTCATGATTTTACTGTTCAGGACATCAACGGTAAAAATTTTGATCTCGGCTCACTCAAGGGCAAAAAAGTACTGGTTGTAAATACTGCATCAAAATGCGGATTCACACCCCAATACGAAGGACTTCAAAAATTATACGAAACCTATGGAGCGGAAGAATTTACCATAATCGGTTTTCCTGCAAATAATTTTGCCAACCAGGAACCCGGAACAGATGAGCATATCAAACAATTCTGTCAAAAAAACTATGGGGTATCTTTTCCCATGATGTCCAAAATATCCGTGAAGGGGAAAAACCAACATCCGCTATATCAGTGGCTTACTCAGGAAAAGTATAACGGAAAGAAAGATAGCAAAGTAAAATGGAACTTCCAGAAATATCTGATTGATGAAAACGGGCAGCTGGTTGATGTGTTTTATTCCAAAACCAAACCCATGAGCAATAAAATTTTATCCTGGATACAAGGCAATTGACCCGTTAAGACTATTATGCTTTAAATCAGATTTGCCAACATATCCCTTGCGCTCCGGAGAATAATGTTCAATGATATTTATTCCCCTTTCACCTCAAAAGATATTTCGCGACTGACATCTTTGTAAAATTTAACAATGGCAGTATATGTTCCTATTTCCTTTATAGGTTCGTCCTTTATCTCGATATTCTTCCTGTTAACTTCAATTCCTTGTTTTCGGAGTTCTTCGGCAACCTGAAGCGTATTGACCGAACCAAAGATCTTCCCTTTGGAACTGGTTTTTGCACCAATTTCCAGGGTAATGCCTTCCAGTTCTTTTGCCAGCTCTTCTGCCTTTTTCCGTTCTTTTTCTTCCTTATGAGCTCTTTGCCGGGCTGTTTCCGCAGCCATTTTTTTAGCAGAAGATGTGGCCACAATTGCCATTCCCTTGGGAATCAAATAATTATTCGCATAACCATTCTTAACCTGAACAACATCATTTTTGTGACCCAAATTATCAATATCCTGTTTAAGTATAATCTCCATGACTTAGGAATTATTATTTTAACATATCTGTGACATAAGGCAATATGGCTAAATGGCGGGCACGTTTGATGGCTGTGGTTACTCGCCGCTGATATTTCTGAGATGTTCCCGTGATTCGCCGGGGAAGAATTTTACCCTGCTCATTGACAAATTTCTTGAGAAAATCGGGATTCTTATAATCAACGTATTTGATCCCATGGCGTCTGAACCAGCAGAATTTCCTCTTCTTGATATCAATGGCCGGTGGGTTCAGATATCTTATTTCGGACTGATTTTGTTGTGCCATAATTTAACCCTCCTTCTTTTTTTGCTGACCACTTGATTGTGGGGCTGCTGTTTTCTCACTTCTTCTCTTTATAGCATACTCAACTGCATACCTATCCATTTTGACCGTCAAAAAGCGAATAATGCGTTCATCCCGCTTAAATTCGACCTCCAGTTTGTCAACGACATCTCCTTGTGATTTAAACTCAATCAAATGATAAAACCCTGTTGATTTTTTTTGAATGGGATAGGCTAGTTTTCTCAAACCCCAGCTTTCTTCATGGACAACCTCTGC
>CAYYLT010000163.1:0-7862 GCA_964472385.1 uncultured Bacteroidales bacterium | reverse complement strand
GGAGTTCCTGAATCTGACCATTAAAAATAAAAAAATAAACAGATGAAACACTTATAAACAAAAGCATATTAGTGCTTCACTTATGATGCTCAAAAAATTTTATTTTTATACATTTTTTCCGGGTGCGCCAATTTTTGTGCATCTGCTGCGTGGCGAAAACCCGAAGCAGGCGACTACGTCGTCGGCTTTCGACGCCTTACATCTGCCCAACACTTGACGCATGAATAATACAGGTTAGAAACGCAATATATAATAAAAAACTATGAGTCAGAAGAATAACATGTTATTTTTGTTTCAGCACATGATATGGATAGGGGTTGTGGTATGTCTCAATACTGCTGTATATTCTCAGCTTAAGGAGGATACCACGGAGCAGGTTCCTTCAGCGGTTCCTGATTCTTTTTTGGTATATTCATTTGATATAGATCAAAATATAGAACCTTCAGCCTGGAGGTTAACCAAGCGGGCTTTCAGTGAGGCTAAGCAGGTAGGGGCTGATTACGTCGTCATCAGGCTCAATACTTATGGAGGATTGGTAAATATTGCCGATTCTATCCGGACCCAACTGCTCAATAGCAGCATTCCTGTAATTGTTTTCATTACCAACAATGCTGCTTCAGCAGGAGCTTTGATCTCGGTAGCTGCCGACAGCATTTATATGAAGAAGGGAGCGAGAATGGGTGCTGCTTCTGTGGTCAATCAGCAAGGGGAGATGATGCCGGAGAAATATCAGTCATATATGCGTTCGACCATGCGTGCTACTGCTGAGTCCCATGGTAAGGATACGATTGTACAATTATCGGATACGCTGCTCAAATGGCACCGGGATCCACAGATTGCCCAGGCTATGGTAGATCCGAAAATATCCATTGAAGGCATTGTGGATAGTACGGAGATCCTGACATTTACTACACAGGAAGCCATACAGAATGGTTATTGTGAAGGAGAAGCTGCCAGCATACAGGAACTGCTGAGCCAAGCCAGGATTGAGCCTTATAAAATCAGGCAATATCATGTATCAGGACTGGAATCTCTTACGGGATTTATGATGAATCCGGCATTCCAAAGCATATTGATCATGATTATTGTGGCCGGCCTGTATTTTGAATTGCAGTCACCAGGTATCGGTTTTCCATTGTTAGCATCATTCGTGGCGGCGGCCCTGTATTTTGCACCCCTGTATGCTGAAGGTATTGCTGAAAACTGGGAATTGGGGATATTTCTTCTTGGATTGATCCTGATCGGCGTTGAACTTTTTGCCATCCCGGGGTTCGGTGTTGCAGGAACTGCAGGAATTCTCCTTACCATAGCGGGATTGGTGCTGAGCATGATCGATAACATCATTTTTGATTATCAGTTTCACACTGAAGAGGCCATAAAGGCTGTTTTGCAATCTTTTTTCATTGTTTCCCTGTCGATTTTTGTCGCACTTGTCCTTTCGATTTATCTCAGCAAAAAATTGCTGACTTCCACAAGGCTATCTCAACTTGTTTTGGATAGTACCCAACAGAAAGATGAAGGTTATATTGGCGTTGACAGCGAAATGAAAAATCTGGTGGGTAAGAAAGGCATAGCCAGCACAGTACTGCGTCCGGGAGGTAAAGTGGAGATTGAAGGAGAGATCTATGATGCCCGCGCTGAAGTGGGTTTTATCGATAAGGGGGAAGAAGTAGTGGTTATACAATATGGAACAAGCCAGTTGGTAGTCATCAAACAGGAATAGATTCCGGTGAAAAATCCGGAATGTATCATCTATGGTATGATTTTCTACTCATCACGTAGCGCCAAATTTTTCTATGTTCCAATATTGTTTGTTGCCATACCCGCTGTTTCTTTTCTTATGGATCTGGATCATTCCTTGTTCGATATTTTTAAAATTTCGTTGCATATTGTATGCAGCAGGTGAATATCATCGTCTTGCACATGGACGAGCCGTTCCATGATCCTTCCATAAATATTGGTGGATTGGGGAAGATCCAGTATAGGAAGGATGCTTTTGACCTTATCGATAAGCACCTTTAGTTCGGCAGGATCCGATGAGGCGGGATCTTTTTCCGGATGACCCGCCAGGGCTGACAACAAATAGGAGTAGATCATGACCGCCTGCCCAAGGTTAAGTGAAGGGTAAGTAGCTTTCATGTCTACATAAGATACCATATGGCATTGTTTGATCTCCTGGTTGGTAAGTCCGTATTCTTCCCTGCCGAAAATGATGCCTACCTGCTCGATGACATTGGATTTGGAAGCCAGTATATTTTTCAAATCTTCTGCAGGGTAATATTCCTGTTTGATGTTTCTGTGTTTGGCGGTGGTGGCGATACTGAGATCGAGCTGGGCCAACATTTCCCGGAAGCTTCTAAAATGCCTGGCACGATTGAGAATATCCTCAGAAGCGTGCGCTACATATTTTGCTTTGGGATCCAGGTGTTTTTCTGTATTAACCAGCCAAAGCGAGCTGAAGCCCATCGTTTTTATTGCACGGGCTGCCGCTCCAATATTTTCCGGTACCTGGGGCTCTATGAGCACAAAATGGATGTTCATGATCAATGGTTTTATTGTTGAATATCATGGTGAAGCTGTTGGACTAAAATAATGAAAAAGTTATACCTTTGTGCGGTTAAAGGCAAAGATATGGATCAAGGGCTACAGGTTTTGGATCAGATAAGGCTTAATTTTAGTAGTTCCGGCCTTTTTGTGCTGAATATTACTTTGGCATTCATCATGTTTGGCGTAGCCCTGGAGATCAAACCGGAGCATTTCCGTCAGATTGTAAAATATCCCCGTTCAGCCATAATCGGCTTTTTGTCTCAGTTTTTATTGCTTCCGGCATTGACCTTTTTATTGATATTGCTCATTCAGCCAACGGCCAGTGTTGCACTGGGCATGATACTAGTGGCAGCCTGCCCGGGGGGTAACATATCCAACTTCATGTCTCATCTTGCTAAGGGGAATACTGCACTTTCCGTAACGCTTACAGGGATGGCTACACTGGGCTCCATTTTTCTTACACCACTGAATTTTGCATTCTGGGGAGGTTTGTATGCAAAGGCCTCCCGCTTGATCATGCCCATTGAGATCGATCCCTGGCATATGCTGCAAACTGTGTTTATGCTTCTGGGTATTCCCATTATCCTGGGTATTCTTTTTGCCAAAAGATTTCCCGTGACCACCCAACGCATTACCCGGCCCATCAAGATATTATCTTTGTTCATTTTTGCCGGATTTGTCATTGTAGCCTTTTCAAACAATTACCCGTATTTTCTTAAATATATCCACCTGATATTTTTGATTGTGCTGGCTCATAATGGTTTGGCTTTACTTTCCGGATATTCTGTGGGCACGGTTTTTAAGCTGGGCAGGAAAGACCGCAGATCAGTAACCATAGAAACCGGCATACAAAATTCAGGTTTGGCATTGGTACTTATTTTTAATCCCCATTTATTCGGAGGCCTGGGTGGTATGGCTTTTATTGCTGCATGGTGGGGTATTTGGCATATCATTGCCGGATTGATCATTGCAGGGATATGGTCTCGAAAATCAATTGATTATGAGAAAACATAAGCATTTAGAAAGATGGCATCCCGGGTATGCTTTACTCAAGCGATATGTAAATCTGGTTTTCCGATTGTATCTTAAAAACATCCGTATCCGTGGCAAAGGTCATATCCCCCCAAATGCGCCGGTTATACTGGCACCCAACCACCAAAATGCCTTGATGGACGCACTGGCTGTTCTTTATGCTTACCCGGGGCAGCCTGTATTTATAGCCCGGGCAGATATTTTTAAAAAAAAGATCCTGGCCAGGATCCTTACTTTTCTGAAGTTGATCCCCGTTTACCGTATCAGAGATGGCTATGATAGTCTACAAAACAACGAACGCGTGATGGATCAGGTGAGCAGTATACTTTCGCACCATCGCACGCTGGTGATCTTTCCCGAGGGAAATCACGGGAACAAAAAAAACTTACGACCCCTGAAAAAGGGGATCTGCCGCATGGCATTTCAGGCTGAGGAAAGGAACAATTTTAAACTGGGGCTTTTCATTGTCCCTGTTGGATTGGATTACGAGAATTACTATAAATTCCAAAGATCTTTGATGGTAAATTTTGGTGAACCGATTGCAGTAGATCCCTTGAATCCATTATATCAGGAAAATCCCTCTAAGGCTCATAACCTGTTAAAGGCAAAAATTGCAGAAGGTTTGAAAAGCGTAATGCTGCAAATTGGTCATCCGAAATATTATGAAATGCTTGATTTTCTTCGGGAGATCTATAGACCAAAAATGAAACAATGGCTTAATTTAAAGAAAATTAGTTATCCGGAAAGACTATGGGCTGACAGGCAACTGGTAAAAATAATGGATGACCAGATCAATAAAAAGCCGGAAGCAGCTGAGGCATTGAACAATCATGTGATGACCTTTAAGAAATATCTCCGAAGATTGCATTTCCGGCCCTGGATATTTCAAAAAAAGCATTATCCGAATGGAAAATTGGTTGCCATGATTCCCTTGTTGATCGGCTTATTTCCCTTCTTTTTTTATGGATTGATAAACAATGCCATTCCTTTTTTCTTTCCTTATGCTGTTACAAGGAGAGTGAAGGATCCCCAGTTTTATAGTTCTATTCGCAACGGGATGGCTATCGTATTGTTTCCATTGTTTTATGGGGTTCAACTGATTATATTCCATGCTTTTGTTCACAGTGGATGGTTGAGCCTGGGTTATTTGGTCAGCCTTCCATTGACAGGATATATTGCCTATCATTATTACCGTATGGCCAGGAAAACGCTGACCAGGATTCGTTATAATGTATTTAGCCGGAAAAAACCAAAGATGTTTGATCACATCCATCAACTGCGTGGATCAATTCTGAAGCAGGTTGATGAATGGGTACAGGCCTATCAATCTTCCTTTACAATGCATAATCATTGATTTGGGTTTGCTGAAAAAAATATTTTGCAATAAGTATACGGGCCTTTTGATATCCTAACTTTTTATGGGTTTATTCAAATGTTCATCCATCATGGCCAACAATGATTTGGGGTTAACCGGTTTGGATATAAAATCGTCACAGCCCGCTTCTAAACATTTTATGCGGTCTTCTTCCATGGCATATGCACTTTGGGCAATTATTGGAACATCTGATTTAGCTTGTCTTATATCCTGGGTAATCTCTCGTCCGTCTTTATCAGGTAATTTCAAATCCAAAAGGATCATTGAGATATCGGGCGTTTGCGAAAATATTTCGTAGGCTTCCTTGCCATTATCGGTCAGTAAAAGCTCTGCACCCGTATCATGCAGTATTTCTCTGATATATTTTTGACTTACCGGGTCGTCTTCAACGACCAGTATTTTTTTGTTGTTCCAGTTGTATTCGGTTTTGAACCAATCTTGCTCTGGTCCGGCTTTTTCCTTGCCTTTACCTTGCTTCAAGGGAAGGGTAAAGTAAAAGATTGAGCCTTTATTTAGTTCTGACTCAAGCCATAGTTCGCCATCTAACAGAGCCACCAGATTCCTGGATATGGATAAACCCAACCCTGTTCCCTCGTGTTTTCTGGAAGATAGAGATTCTTCCACCTGCCTGAAGCGGTCAAATATATATTTTTGTTTATCAGCCGGAATACCAATGCCGGTATCTTTGACAAAAAAACGAAGGGTTTGTGCATTGCTTCGTTTATAGCCAAAGCTGATCTGCCCTTCATTGGTAAACTTGAACGCATTGCTCAACAGGTTGGTTAGTATTTGCCTTAGCCTGACCTTATCTGTATAAATGTAGCTGTTTTCCCTGGCAAACTCAGTTAAAAAGTCGAAATGAATATGGGATATATGATTATGTTCCAGTTCTGCATGATAAGATTGATATATTTCTTCCATCAGATCATTCAGATAAAAGTAACTTCTATTGATGTTTAATTGATTGGCTTCGATTTTAGAAATATCAATGATGTCATTGATAATTTGCAACAGGTGTTTACCCCTTGAATAAATGATATCAAGGTATTTTTTCTGATTGATATCCGGATGGGTTTTGCTTAGCAAGATCTGGGTAAAGCCCAGGATACCATTCATGGGTGTACGGATCTCGTGCGACATATTGGTGAGGAAAGCTGATTTGAGGCGATCGCTTTCTTCAGCTTTCTCTTTGGCTTCCAGGAGATGCTCTTTATACTCTTCTTCCCGAATTTTGGAGTGCAGCAGGGGAGCAATATAATTGCAAAGAGCATTGATCATATCA
Source organism: uncultured Bacteroidales bacterium (assembly GCA_964472385.1). Classification (GTDB taxonomy): domain Bacteria; phylum Bacteroidota; class Bacteroidia; order Bacteroidales; family UBA12077; genus JAGXLC01. Next base: position 1,626 of record CAYYLT010000163.1, on the reverse strand, counting down.
CGGTCTTTCTCATCATAGCCTTTTTCCTTGTTTGCCAGGGCGATCTGTCCAATTAACCTGTTGTTTAGAATGATTGGCGCTGCGATTGCAGATGTAAGCCTGATGTGGCCTTTTGGTGGATTTAGTTGCTCGTTTCGGTATAAAGTCTGCTTCTTTTTCAGGGAATCACCCCAAAGGCCACCCCATTTTTCTTTTGGAAAAATGATCGTTTTATTTTCTACCTGGCATTGATCCCACACATCCCTTGTTAATGAATTAGAAACAAGATCACCATTGTTGTTGATATATCCAAAATATCCATAGCGACTTTCAAAGAAATTTCTGAATATATTGAGAATATCATTGTAAAAGCTTTCATCCTCATTGTGAATCAATGCATTGCTGATTTGGTTTTTGATCAGCAACTCTTTTTCGTTTTTTTTCCTTTCCGTAATATCTCTTGAAATGGTCAAGACAGCTTTCCGGCCGCTATATTCAATCATTTTGGAATTCACTTCTACCGGTATTACCGCTCCATCTTTGGCAATATGTTCATTTTCAAATGAACCATAACCTTTTGTTATTATTTCTTGGAGCCGAATATCGAATTCATGTTGTTTTTCCGGGACAATAAAAACTTTGGGTGACAGGTTAATAAGTTCTTCCCTTGGATATTTAAGGCGATTGCAGGCCAGATTATTGGCTTCCATGATCTTACCTTCCAGGTTTAGAATGTATATGGCATCGGATGCACTGTCAAAGAGGGTTCTAAACTTTTGCTCACTGCTTTTCAAAGCTTTTTCCGTCAATTTTCTTTTCGTGATATCCTGCGCTGTACCATTTACCCTGATGCATTTACCGTTATGAAATATGGATTGACCTTTGGCCCGTATAAAGCGTTTATTATGACGGGCGGTGATAAATTCCAGTTCCAGGTCAAAATTTTTACCATGCTCCATAGCGTCCTTAACAGCCTGCGAAATCAATTTATTGGATTGTCCGGGGAAAAATTGAAGGGCTTCTTCGAGGGTTGGTTCATAATCAAGGGGCACCTCATGGATCATTTTAGTGGTTCTGGTCCAGTATACCGTTTGTTCGTTTAAATTGATTTCCCAACCACCTACCCGGGCCATATCTCCTGTTTCATTTAGCAGTTCCTCGCTGTAAAGCAGTTGCGTTTCTGCATTTTTTCTTTCTGTTATATCCCAAATAATACCTTTAAAATGCTTGATGTGCCCGTGATCATCTCTTTCTATCCATGTGCGGTCATCTACCCATTTTATATCTCCCGATTTGTCGATGATCCTGTATTCCTGGGTAAATTCTTCTGTTGCCCGGTCATTGCTGTATTGAAGCAATTCATTCACAATCCGCTCTTTATCTTCAGGATAGACAACATCAATAAAATAAATTTTTTTATTGATAAAATCATCCGATTGATATCCCAACAATTTTTCAACGTTTTCAGAAACAAATTCTACAGGCCAGTTGGGGGCATTTTTCCATACAAAAGCAACAACCGGACTTTTATTGATGATGTCGTTGGCTTCTTTTAGTTTGTTTTCAGCTATTTTTCGTTCTGTTATATCCGTAAGAAAACTCAAATACCGGTTTTCTGAAAGGCGAATGGCATTGACGATAACATTT
>CAYYLT010000162.1:0-7898 GCA_964472385.1 uncultured Bacteroidales bacterium | reverse complement strand
GCTTTCGACGCCTTGCATCTACCCAAAACTTGACGCATGAATAATGCAGGTTAGCTGTCTATACGTAAATGTTCCCGATTATTGAGTTCTTTTGGGATTAGAATCTTTCTCTAACCACGGACTGAATTCATGATGCATCCGTAAATTTATTTTGTTTCCATTGTCCCCTTTTTAAATCGGAATTATTATTTTTGAACGAAAGCCAATCACTAAAAAACTGAGTTCTCATGAAAAAGCTGTTACGGATCCTTTTTATTGTTATTATTGTATTGCTTGCAGCAATGATAACCCTGCCCACTGTTTTTAAAGATGAAATTCTGAGCAAATCAAAGGAGCTTATCAATGATAACCTTAGGGCTCGGGTTGAATTTGAAGACATCAGGCTTTCTCTTTTCAGAAGATTTCCCAGCATGAATGTAGGCATTAAAGATCTTTCCATCTCCGGGACAGGTCAGTTTGAAAAGGATACCCTGATCCGTTTTGATTCTTTTGATGCTGAGTTGGATCTTTTGAGCTTATTCAGGAAGAACATAGCTGTGGAAGGTATTTACCTGATTCAACCACGTTTACATGCAAAAGTCGCTGCAGATAGTGCTGTAAACTGGGATATTATGAAAGCAACAGAGGAAACGGAAGCAGAGGTACCCGATACGGGAGCTGCTAAGATTGATTACCGTGTAGATCTGAAGACCTTTAAGATTGAAGGTGGCCATATTTTATACGAAGATGCTTTATCCGGTATGCAGGCTTCTCTGGATAATCTGAATTTTGAACTCAAAGGTGATCTGGGTGCTGATTCGTCGGCAATTGATCTTCATTTGGATATTCATCCGGTTGATCTTCAAATGGGTGCCATTAAATATCTGAACCAGTCAAGCGTTGTTTTTGATGCGGGTATAGGTGCAAACCTGGAAGCCGGCAGATATTATATCCGCGACAATGTCTTTTCATTGAACGCCCTTGCCCTGAACTTTGATGGGTTGATTGAAATGCTGGAAGATGGCCGGATCAATACCGATATAAAATTCGCTACCAGCAAGGCCGGTTTTAAGAGCCTGCTTTCCATGGTTCCGGCAATATATATGCAGGATTTTCAGGATTTAAACACTTCAGGACAACTTTCTCTTCAGGGGGCTGTTTCCGGTTATTATAAAGATAGCATACTTCCATCTTTGGATATGAACCTGCAGGTTGAAAATGCTATGTTCAGCTATCCCGATTTACCTAAAAAAGCAGAGCATATTGCCCTATCCCTGCAAACTTATTTCGATGGGCAGCACCCCGACAATACAAAAGTTAATTTGGAGCATTTCCACATCGAATTGGCTGGTAGTCCTTTCGATGCCAGCTTTTTGTTGATGACTCCCCTAAGTGATCCCAGCATCAATGGAAATGTGAAGGGAACCATTGTTTTGGATAACCTGGCTGATGTAGTACCCATGGAAGAAACAGACCTGAAAGGAACCATTCATTCCGACCTGAAGCTAAAGGGCAGTTTTTCTATGATCGAACAGGAAGAATATGATGCTTTCCAGGCAGAAGGGCAGGTTGATATGAAAGACTTTTATTTTTCCGGTAAAGATCTCCCTGCATCAGTAAATATGGATGCTGCACTTCTTTTTACCCCTCAATACCTGAATTTAAAAAATATGGATGCCCGGATAGGGGAGAGCGATCTTCATCTTTCCGGGAAACTGTCCAATTATTTATCCTATATGTTTCAAGACGGTGTCATTCGCGGAGATTTTAACTTTCATTCAAATTATTTGAATACCAATCAGTTCTTAACAGAAGGGGAAGTAGAAGAAACACCGGATACCACAGAAAAGGCGGAGCTAAGCCTGTTTGAAGTACCTAAAAACATAGATTTCAAGCTTACCTCTACATTTGATCGAATCCTTTACGATCAGATGGACATCCGCAAAGCCAAAGGAACTATTTTGGTGCGGGAAGAAAAGGTATACCTGGATGGCTTCGGCATGGATCTCTTTGATGGTCAGCTTTCGGCCAACGGGGAATACAGTACTCAGGACAAAGATAATCCTTATGTGAATTTTAAGCTGGGCATACAGGATCTTCGAATAGAGGATGCCCTCAAATCATTCAGCATTTTAGACAGCATAGCACCTATCATGAAAAGGGCAAAAGGCGATATATCGATGGATCTGGAATATATCTCGAACCTTCAGCCAAATATGCAGCCGGTCATGAAATCGATTACCGGTTTTGGCGAGTTGCGGAGCGACCGGATTGTTCTGACAGGTTCGGGCGCTCTTGAAAAGATATTATCAAAATTGAAAATGGATCAATCAAGCGAGCAGGGTGTTAAGAATATCCGGGTCAACTTTATCCTCCGGGAGGGAAATCTTATTGTTAAACCTTTTGATGTGCGTTTGGCAGGCATAGAAATGACCCTGTCCGGTTCACAGAGTTTTGACCGGACGATGGATTATATGATCGATATGGAGATACCCAGTTCGGCTTTGGGTGGAGCTGCCAGTCAGGCTTTGGATAATCTTATGGCACAGGCAGGATCTCAAGGCCTGTCCTTAGATCCCGGTCAACAGATGCATGTGAAAGCCAACCTTCAAGGGCCCTTTTCAGATCCCTCAATAAGTCTTGGTTTTGGGCAACAATCCGGGAAGCCTTCGGTTAAAGACCAGGTTCAGAAGACGGTTCGTAAAGTTGTAGAAGAAAAGAAACAGGAGGTTGAACAACAGGCACGGGAGGAAGCCGGTAAAAAAGCAGAAAAAATCATTGATCAAGCGGAAAGCAGAGCGCAGAGAATAAAACAGGAAGCCAGAAATACAGCCAGCCAGATTCGCCGGGAAGCTGACGCAAAAGCCGATAAGATTGAACAAGAAGCACAAGGTAAGAATATCCTGGTAAGAAAGGCAGCAGAAAAATCAGCCGAGAAAATACGCAAAGAGGCAGATAATAAAGCAGATAAACTGGTGCAGGAAGCCGATGAAAAAGCTGAAAAAATCATAAAGCAAGCCAAAGAAAAAGCGGAAAATATCCAGAACGATTAATTTTGACCAGGGCAAATGAGGCATAAATAATACAGTCCCCTTAAAAGCCAGGCTTTTTCTCTTTAAACTTATACATAATGCCAATATAAATAATTAATTTTAAAGAGTTTACTTTTGTTGTGCATAAGGGGAGTAGCACGTCATTTACTTGTTTGGCTTCAGCTCGCATTCTTCATATACAGCTTCGCTTTGCCGCCTCGTAGCTGATGTAATAAAGACTTTTTCAGCAAACACTTGAGTTTATAGACAGACACTACTTATATATTTGTTTTTCCACTTTTTATGAAAAATTGAAGCTAGATCTTCAATAAGATAATATCTGCCTCCAGTTATCGGGGATTTCTATAATCTGATCATTTTCAGTCAGGGTTTTTCCCAGCATTTCATAATCAACATCCTGTACAGGAATATTCTGGTCAATGGCTATCGATGCCGCAGCCCCGGTACTTTGTCCCAATATCATAAATGTTGGAGCAATTCTAATGCTGCCATATCCCACATAACTTGAAGAGGGGCATGTTGGGGTTATCAGGTTGGTGCATTGTTCGCGCTTCGGTACTGTTGCTTTATACGATATACGAAACGGTTTCCAGCTTTGATTGCCTCCCACATGCGTGTAGCCTTCATTGTAAGCGTGGCCATCTTTAACGATCCTTCTGGCATGATGCATATCAGGTGGCCACCAGGCTATGGCAACCGGGTCATCTATCGTATCGGGCGTACTTCTCCTTGTGATATGTTCTGCAATAATATAATCAGATACCATGCGCCTGGCGCTTCGTATATATAAACGCCTTGGCCAATGGCCGTTATCGGTAAATTCATTTTTTGGCAACCCCCAACCTTTCCAGTTCGCTCTTGTAATGCTATCCACTCCTTTACCATGTTGGAAGAACCAGATTAATCCTATGGTAAAATCGCGATGGTACTGCACAATGCTATCCTGAACAGCATAACTTCCTGCTGGATATTCCCAGTTTTCACCATAAAGGTTGGCAGAAAGATCATGCCAGCTTCCAACATCTGTTTTACCGTTATGGCGGTTGGGCCAGGGACTAAACAATCTACCTCCAGCCTGGATATATCTTCTGTAAATTTCATACCTTTCCGGATCGTAACTTTTGGGTTTTTTAATAGGGATCCGGTTGTCTTTTTCCTTTGTCAAACACATCCTATAGCAATATCCCATTATGTATTTACTGGGTTCACCATATACCCCCAGGGAACCCTTTTGAATGGTTTCGATCAGGCCGCTGGATGAGTCCCCTTCGATGATATATGGATCAATATCTACATTGAACTGCCTGTGAGGATTATCTACTTGTACGCCATTTAGCGTTTCTCTATATTTTTGGTTGCCTTCCCGTATGGTTTCTGTTGCGACATCAGCAAAATGCAGCATATGTCCTTCTATTGAAGCATCAATATACATTTTGGCTTGTATGGCTTTCCCATTTTCAAGGATTACTTTGGTGATGTGGGTCCCCTTTTTCTCAACCCCAGTATTTTCTTTAATTCTGGTTTTTCGGATGATGGTAATGTTATTTTCCCTGGCAAGCAGGTTTTCGATTGTTTTTTCTGCAACGGAAGGTTCGTATTTGGAATACCAGTTTGGATCGTCAAAATTGGCTTCAAGGCCATAATGATTTTCCACGGCAATATAAAACTCACGCGCTATCCCACCAATAACACTAGCATTTCCGAAGCGAATATCTTTTCCGAGTCCTTCCACCAGCATCCCTCCGGGATGACCGGTAGGTTCAATAAGCACCACCTCTTTTCCCAGTCTGGATGCTTGAATGGCAGCCGTAAACCCGGCTTCACTCCCGCCAAGAATACAGATATCTGTTTTCAGTAACTTGGGAGATGTGTGGTTTGAATATCCTATTTGGGCTATAAAAAATAGCCATAAAAAGAAGTAAGGTTTATAACTTATGAACATCATATTTTACATTTTATGATCAAAAATAGGCTTTTTGCAAAATCTTCCCAAAAAATTCCCCAAAAAAGACCTGAAAAGATTACCTTTGACCTCATCTGAAAAAATGTAAGAGAAATCAATAAGCGAGAGTAGCTCAGTGGTAGAGCATCAGCTTCCCAAGCTGAGGGTCGCGGGTTCGATTCCCGTTTCTCGCTCTTATTTTCTTGACTTCGAGATATTCCACAGCAACAAAAATATTCCCGCCACTCATACGAGGATATCTCCTGATTTCCGGAATTGATTCATGATATCGAGCGATTCCCTGGCGTAACGCCTGGCACCCTGAGGATCATTCCTCCTGGGGCTTAAAGAGATGATAATGTATTTCTGATGCTCGTATAGCAGATAAAACATTCTTCGTATATTGGCATTGCCGGTGTGCGTATTGATTTCTTGACCATAACCTTCCCAGAAGGGAGGTCGGGTAACACCGCAATATTCGGCTATCGCCAGGTCCCATTCTATATCTCCCCAACAGGCTCGTTCAAAATCGATTACGCCGGTTACAGCTCCTGATTGGTCAACCAGGAGGTTGGTAACCCAAAGATCCCCATGACAAAGACGTGCAGTATCACAGTGGTCAAATTTCTCGAGGTTATTATCCAAAAGCTCCAGGGCCATTTGATGGTTATGGGAATCATAAATGCCTTGTGCCCTGATATCATCAAGGAGCTTGTGGTACATAACTCTGAAAGCTGCCTGCCAGGTATATTGAACCTTCATGGGACGATGGGCTCCAACATATCCAAAATGATTGTTGGGTTGTGTAATGGAATGAATCTGGCTGACATATTCCCCCCACTCTCTGAATGCCCTTAGGAAGGCTTCGTTAGATAGGGATTTCAGGCTTAGTGGTTTGCCCGGTAGTTTATTCATGATTAGATAATCCCTGTCAATAAGCATGCGACTAAAATCATATTCAATAATGTTGGGAACCGGCACTTGGGTTTCATAAACCAGCCTGTTATGGATCTCCGGTTCCTGACGCATCATCCGGTATTCGTAAAACAACTGAAGCATTGAATCCGGTGGGGCAATCCGCATAATGAATTCCTGTTCCTCCTCAGTCAGAATGTGAAATGTTTTGGAAAACTTCCCCGCCCCAAAGGGCTGAACTTTTTTGGCTTTTGCGTTGCATTGCCTTTCAAAAAGATAGCCTGCTTGTTTTGTTGAAGTTTTCATAGGTTATGTATGGGTAGCGTTCATTTTTATTGTAACTCAATTCGGGCTATATGAAAAATGGAGCGATTTCAGCAAACCCTGATTAACCATTATCGGACGCTAACTGACTGTAGCGGTAATGCGCCATGGCAAAACGCAGGTCGCTGTAAGTATATTCATCTCCCAGCCTGGATTTTATCTCGTTTAGCTTTTGCGTATCCAATGTCTCTGCTACATGAATGATATTTGCCAATTTATCGGGATCAATAAAATGAAGCACATCAATAGCGCCCTGACCTACCCAATGGGATAGGTGATTTTCAATTGTTGATACCGTTAAAGAACGCTGATGGGCTATTTCTTCGATCTTGTTGCCTTCTTCAAACATTTGCCGGGTCACTTCTTTGGTATGGCCCTTTTGGGGTTTGTTTTTCAGGGATGTTTTTTCAGGCTTTCTCTCTGATAATTTCTGTTTTTTATTTTCAGGCGATTGAGATCTGATGGTATCTGCAGAAATTTCTTTATTCTCCATCACAGCTTTTACAAGATCTTCTGATTTCCTTATCGACTGAAGCTGGCTAAGGAATGAATGATCAAGATCTTTAAGCTGCTGAATATATTTTTTAACCCCGGATTCATGATCCAGTTGATCGATATGGGCATAAATTTTTTCAGAACATTTCCTAAGCCTGGGTGTAAAGTAGCTATTAGCTGCTTGAACCCTTTCCTGTAGTTTATATAACCATTCCTGTTTTTCGGCTTTGTTAATCCCTTTAAGCTGATTTTGAAATTTTGACCCAACTGTTTCTATCGCTTCAAAATCATTTTTTAATTCCCGGGCCCATTGATTATATTTTTGCTTGGCTGATTTTTTCTCATCCTTATAATAGCTGCTGACATGCCTTTTGATTTCCTCAAAGAGGGGATTGAAATCAAATGCTGATCTGACATAATTGCATATGAACCGTGGCAATTCCTTGTGATACTCTTCCTCCAAAGTTTCTGGTGTATTTTTGCTACCAGAGAATTGTTTCAGGGCTTCATCCGGCTGGAGCATCTTTGCGGGGAGGGGGGCATTAAGTACGAGGCCGTCCAGAGCAACGAGACGGGACAATGCCACATAAACCTGACCGGGAGCAAATGCCTGGGAAACATCTATGATGGCCTTTTCGAAAGTCAGGCCCTGGCTTTTGTGGATGGTAATAGCCCAGGCAAGCTTGATGGGAAAATGAACAAAGGTGCCTTTTATTTTTTCTTTGATCTCGTTACTGCCTTTATCCATGGTATATTGCTTGTTTTCCCATGTATAGGGTTCCACAATGGTTGGAGGGGTTCCGTCGTTAAAACTGACTTCTATTTGCTCTTTCGAAAGAGTTGAAACCGTACCAATCTTCCCGTTGAAATACCTCTGCTGCCCGGAATAATCATTTTTAATGAACATTACTTGAGCTCCCTTCTTCAATTCCAGGGTAAAATCGACAGGATAAAGGTGTTTACTGAAATCTCCGTCAACTTTTGCCTGGAAGCGAACAGGGTTGCTATTAATATTTTTTAGCGCCCTTCGGTTAATTTCATCAGCTTTATAATTATGCGTGGTAAGGAAGACATAGTTATCGGAGGGTTCTGGCTTAAAGGAAGGCCGATAATGGCGGTTTAAAATTTTCAAATCTTCCTGTCTTTTAGCACTATCGCGGAATCGATTGAGAATTTCAATAAAAAAAAGA
>CAYYLT010000161.1:0-7906 GCA_964472385.1 uncultured Bacteroidales bacterium | reverse complement strand
GTACTAATATTTTAGTGTTTATAAATTTTTATTCATTTTTTATGAATAATACAGGCTAAATAACATCTGTTTGTGCCTCTGTCAGTAAGGACACCGGCTATATTCCTTTCGTTTTTCACATCAGTTGTTCTCAATTACACAAGGAGATTATTATCGTGAAAACCAAAAATGCCAAAATTTGTCAGAAATATTATATTTGAGCAATCAAATGAATGGCTAAAAAATGTCTTTTAAACGCATTAACAAGTGATTAAGAATTTATTTCAATACCTGCTTTCTAAATTCCTAACCGGTGTAGAACGTGCGGGCAATGCATTACCTCACCCGGCCACCCTGTTTGCTCTTTTCGCCCTGTTGGCTTTATTGTTTTCAGGTCTGGGACACTGGATGGGCTGGGAAGCTGTTCATCCGGGTACTGAAGAGGTTATCAGACCGGTAAACCTCATATCCCGGGATGGATTGCATAAGATCATTCTGAACATGGTGGAGAACTTTACCAGCTTTGCACCATTGGGCGTTGTTTTGGTTGCCATGTTGGGCATTGGTATTGCCGAAGGCAGCGGTCTGATCAGCGCAGCAATCCGGGCACTGGTTCTCTCTTCACCCAGACGGTTGTTAACCTTTATCATTGTTCTGGCAGGCATTCTATCAAACCTCGCGAGTGATGTAGGATATGTCCTCCTCATTCCACTTGCCGGTTCTATTTTTCTGGCCATTGGGAGGCATCCGATTGCAGGTGTTGCTGCGGCCTTTGCCGGTGTTTCAGGTGGCTACAGCGCCAATCTGGTGCTGGGCTCAATTGATCCGCTTCTGGCAGGTTTATCGCAGGAGGCTGCGAGAATAGTGGATCCCACTTATACAGTCAATGCTACCGCCAACTATTATTTTATGTTTGCCTCCACGTTTTTTATCGCTTTTGGCGGTACCTGGATCACGGAAAAAATAGTGGTTCCCAGATTAGGTGAATACAAAAACCAACAGCATAAAGAAAAACTGGAACAGTTAACGGCCAGGGAGAAAAAGGGACTTATCGGTGCATTCATCACTTTGATGATCATCTTATCACTGATTCTGTGGGGTATTTTACCAGAAGGGGGCATTTTAAGGGAGCCCGAAGGGGGTATTTTACGGTCTCCCATCATTGAAGGGATTATCACGGTTATATTTGTGATCTTCGGAGCCACCGGCTTAACGTATGGCATCATAACAGGTCAATATACCAATGATGCACAAGTGATGAAGGGTATGGGGGAAACCATGAAAACCCTTTCTATGTATATTGTATTGGTATTTTTTGCAGCCCAATTCGTTGCTTACTTCAAATGGAGTAACCTGGGGATGATCCTGGCCATCACCGGAGCAAAAACACTCATGGCTGCCAATATCGGCATTATCCCTCTGATGATCCTTTTTGTGATCTTTGCCTCATCCATCAATATGCTCATGGGCAGTGCCTCGGCCAAATGGGCCATACTGGCCCCCATATTCATCCCTATGTTCATGTTCATGGGTTACTCTCCCGAGCTATCACAGGTGGTATACCGTATTGGCGACAGTGTAACCAATATCGTCTCTCCCATGATGAGTTTCTTTGCGCTGATCATTGCATTTATACAAAAGTACGAGCCCAAAGCCGGTATAGGTACCATTATCTCGACCATGCTACCCTTTACCATCGCATTTTTTCTGATGTGGGTACTGTTACTGGTGGTGTGGATCGTTTTTAATCTCCCTCTGGGTCCGGATGCAGGGTTGTACTATACCATGTAACATTTTTAATTCGCAAATCCGGCCGGCGGGCACATGCCTTTATAATCTGCATTATTCAGGTCTGAATCAACCGCCGCGCTTTACCTGGGTTTGATGATGCCAAGCCCCGATACGTTAGACTCAACCTTATCAGGATTACCGCCGTATTTTACGACACCCATTCCTGACATATCCACTTTCAGAACCTTTTCAGTATAAATACCTGCTTTTCCAAAACCGCTAAAATCGAGATAAAAAGCATCAGTGATCAGATCATCAGCATCCACATTGCTGGCCCCGCTCATATCCATCACCACATACCTGGCTTTCCCTTTTATATCTGCATTAACGGCCCCGCTAAAATCTGCAAGTAATTTTTCAGCATCAATTTGCATCTCTATATCTGCTGCTCCGGATACATCAATCTCCAGTCTGCCGGTTTTCAATATGCCAACAGTTTCTAACTTCACTGCTCCGCCAATATCAATATAATTAAGGGACTTAACGGACAGATAGACTTCAACGTCCAAATCATCAATATCGTGCTCCCTTTTTTCCGAATCTATATAAAGGATGCTGTCGCGCACTTCCACTTTCAGAAAATGGAAAATATCCTCTTCCGCCTCTATTTTTAGGGCTTCACGGTTTCCCTGCCGGATATACAACGCACAGCCTATAGAGATGTCAACGCCCTTAACGCCCTTGATCTCTATCTTCTTTTCATGATCCTGTGCGGATAAAAACTCATCGATATGAACCGTGCCCGCATGAACAGCCACCGGAACAATCGATATCCAAAACAAAATGAACAGTACCTTTCTCATGGTTATAAAATTTTATATGGTAATGATTGCCGTACTATTTATAAACTATCATCTTTGCTGTTCAGATAATCTCCGTGATATTATCCTTAACCACCTGACCGTCGGTCAATTAAACAACCCGGTTGGCCTATTCAGCATCCACCGGTGAGGGGGTAACCATCACGATAGTGGTTCCCGCCCGGTTTAACAGCTTTAACAGATCCATTACCTCCATTCCTTGCGCCGAGTCATGATTTCCGGTGGGCTCAATTGCCAACTGCCAACTTGTTTATTTAATCTAATGCCCTTTAGCTTGGCTATGCAACATAATAAGCTGTTTGCTGTTAATTAATGCTTGAAACTTCCTTTCTGCCAGATAATTCAGATAACCAGGGCAGATCCTATTTTATCATCAGCTTATCCACCTCATTAAAATTATCGTAACTGGAAACGATGACAGTTTCACCAGGCTGCAGGCCTTCAAGCACTTCATAAAACTTTGGATTCTGCCGCCCGATCCGGATATCTCGTTGGTACGCGAAATCACCGGTAGGATCCACAACATAAACCCATTGCCCGCCGGTACTTTGATAAAATCCACCCCGGGGGATAAGGATCGCTGTTTTGGATTGACCCAGCTCCAGTTTGATCCTGAAAGTCTGACCAATATTAATATCTTCAGGTTTTTCATTCATAAAGTCCATGTCTACTGTAAACTTGCCCTGCTTAACCTCGGGATATTTTTTGGTCAGATTAAGGTTAAAGGTTTTTCCTGTATAGTTAAACGAACCTTTCAACTCCCTTCTTACCCTGGCAATGTAGTGCTCATCAATCTCCACATTCAGTTTATAATTGTCCAGGACATTAATTTTACCGATCCGTGTACCATAAGTGATAACCTCCCCAATTTCCGGCACCAACGTGGCCAGCTCTCCATTTACAGGTGCTTTCACAGTCAGGTTCTCCAGCTTTTCCCTTACAAGAACCAGTCCCTCTTCCATTCTTTTCACTGACTGCTCCAAACTGCTTATCTGTGCACCTCTGAAAATGGAATCCTGCCGGTAGGCCTCCTTGACCAGGGCCAACTTATTTTGGGTGGCTTCATAATTTTCTTTTGACTGCAAAAAATCTTCTTCGGAGATATGATTGTTTTGATAAAGCGTTTGGTTGTTCAAGAAGGCCCTTTCATGCTGTCTTAAGGCCCGGTTCAATTCGATCATCTGCTCCTGTTTGCTGATCTTATCACGCTGCATGCTCATTCTGGCTTCCCTCAACTGGTTGATCGACCGGGCAGCCTGTGCTTCATAATCACTGATGCGTAAAATAAGGTCGGTACTGCTGAGTTTCATGATCTCCTCTCCTTTTTCTACCATATTTCCTTCTTCGGTGATGATCTCCTCCACCCTTCCACCTTCTACAGCATCCAAAAATATAGTTTTAATGGGCTCAACAGTTCCGATTACAGCAATATAATCCTTAAATACACCCTCTTCTATAGTTTCTACCGTGATCTTCTCTTTTTCGATATTCAGCTTTGAACTGGTATCTCCGAATATCAAATGATAACCAACAAACAATACCAGAACTGCCGCAATGATGATCCAAATGTTCCTTTTGCTGAAAAACCTGTTCTTTTTCTCAATAACTCGATCCATAATCAACTCAATTTACCGCTTCTCTGTAATTCATCATCTATCATGCCAAAATTTATAATTCATTACATTTCAATTTTTTATCAGACGATAAATGGCCATTAACCCGGTGGTTTTGTCCGGTAATGAAACATTTACAGTACGAAACCGAACAGTGAATGACATTTCTTTGTATCTTTGAAACGTTAATACGCAGAAAAACATAAAACCTTATACCGATGGAACAGAAACAAGGCAGGGTATTGGCCATAGATGACAATGAAGATATTCTGTTTGCCCTAAAGTTGTTGTTAAAGAATCATGTTGAAAAGATCCATACGGAAGCATCTCCCGAGAGTATCCCCAGGCTGGTGAAGGAGGAGGATTTTGATGTGATCCTTCTGGATATGAATTTCACAAAAGATGCCATTAGCGGGCAGGAGGGATTTGACTGGCTTCAGAAAATATTGGAGCTGGACCCGGATGCTGTGGTAGTTTTCATTACAGCCTACGGAGATGCAGAGAAAGCAGTAAAAGCCATCAAAGCAGGAGCTACAGATTTTGTGCTTAAACCCTGGCAAAATGAGAAACTTTTGGCTACCATATCCTCAGCAATTAAGCTTCGCAAATCCAAGCGCGAAGCCGGCAACCTAAAAGCAAGACAAAAAGAGATCAGCGAGATCCAGGACCGTCCTTTTCACGAATTTATCGGTGAGTCGTCAGAGATGAAGGAAGTGTTTAAATCCATCAATAAGGTAGCCAAGACAGATGCCAACGTTTTGATCCTTGGTGAGAATGGTACGGGTAAGGAGTTGGTGGCCCGCGCCCTGCACCGGAATTCCAACCGGAATGACGAAGTGTTCATCAGTGTTGATCTGGGTTCTATCCATGAAAACCTTTTTGAGAGTGAACTTTTCGGCCATGTAAAAGGTGCCTTCACCGATGCGCGAAAAGATAAAGCAGGCCGCTTTGAAGTAGCCAGCAACGGCACCCTGTTTCTTGACGAGATCGGTAACCTCAGCCTGCCCCTGCAGGCCAAACTGCTCAATGCCATTGAAAAAAAAGAAGTAACCCGGCTTGGATCAAACCAGCCACGCCAGGTGGATGTACGCCTGATTTGCGCTACCAACAACAACATCCATCAGATGGTTGCCAACGAGGAGTTCAGGCAGGATTTGCTTTACCGGATCAATACCGTTGAAATTCATCTGCCTCCCCTCAGGGAACGTACTGGCGATATACCACTGCTGGCAGATCATTTTTTGAAACAATATGCCAAAAAATATAAAAAGCCTATCAGAAAGATCAGTTCCGAAGCCCTGAAAAAACTCAATCAGCATACATGGCCGGGAAATGTCAGAGAACTGCAACACGCCATTGAACGTGCCGTAATCATGTGCGATTCCAATATGCTGGAGGAGGATGATTTCATCCTTTCCCCTTCAGGTCAAAAAAAGCCCGAATTAAAGCTGGAAACCTACGACCTGGAATCAATTGAAAAAAATGTGATCCGAAAAGTATTGAAACAAAATCAGGGCAATGTAACCAAAGCTGCCTCTCAGCTTGGACTGACAAGAACATCCCTTTACCGCAGAATGGAAAAATATGATCTATAAAAATTTCAGACTGGTTGTTTCTTTTCGAATATTGTTGCTGACGGCAACAATATTCCTATTTTTTTATACGCTTACCCTGGATTATTTTATTACGCCGTTTTTGATCGGCATGCTGATCATTTTTCAGATCATTGCCCTGGTAAGATACGTAGATATTACCAACCGCAACCTGGCAACTTTTCTCGAATCCATAAGATTCTCCGAATTTAATCGTTCTTTCCATTTTGAAGACATGGGTAGATCATTCCAGGAGCTCAACAAGGCATTCAATGAGGTGATCAAAGATTTTCAGAAAATCAGACAACAACTCGAAGAACAAAACCAGTATCTCAACAGCATCGTCAGAAACATCGATATCAGTATTATCACTTATCATCAGGACGGCACAGTGGATATGGTCAACAAAGCCTTCCAGGATCTTTTCCAGGTTTATAACCTGAGAAATGTAAAACAGCTGGAAGCAGTCAGTCAGGAGCTAAAAGAAATTCTGATGAATCTTGAAGCGGGTAAGAATTATGTGCTAAAAATCCAGCAGGAAGATGATATCCTTCAACTGGCAGTGTATGGCACAGAATTCCGGCTGCATACCAAATCCATCAGACTGGTAACCATTAAGGACATCCAATATGTGCTGGAGGAGCAGGAAACGGAAACATGGCAAAAACTGATCAGGGTGTTAACCCATGAGATCATGAATTCCATCACACCGGTAGCCTCGCTCACCTCAACCCTAAGCCGTATGGTCAGGGATACCAAGGAAGAACATGACGGTAAACTTGACGAAGAATCGACACAAGAGATACAAGGAGCATTGGATACCATACACAAACGAAGCAAGGGATTACTGCATTTTGTCAATACTTACCGCAGCCTTACCAAAATACCCAAACCCAATTTTGATATTGTCAAAGCCCGTGATCTGTTTAGCAGCATCAAACCTTTAATGGAAAAAGAATTGACTGACAACAATATACGGCTTACAACGCAGGTTGATCCGGATCATTTGGAATTTTATGCCGACATCAAGCTTATTGAGCAGGTATTGATCAATCTGATAACCAATGCTGTTCATGCGATGGAGAATCAAGAGCAAGGGCAGATACAACTAAAAGCTTATCGCAGCAAGCGTGGCCGCCCTACTTTGCAGGTACAAGACAATGGTCGCGGGATCCTGCAGGATGTGCTTGACAAAATTTTCATTCCATTTTTTACCACCAAACCCAAAGGATCAGGTATTGGCCTCAGTCTCTCCAAACAGATCATGCGCTTGCACGGCGGATCTATCACTGCTGCCAGCGAACCTGAAAAAGGGACAACTTTAACCCTGACATTCTGATAAATCTCGCAGATAAAATCTGCCTGAGCCACATTATGATACGCCACAGCATGCTGTATACAACGATCAAAAAAAAATCCCGTTTATTCCATTGGCAACCGCATAATTTGTGAATCATTCGGGTTCAATGCATCCAAATTTTTATAAATTTGAATAGATAAAGGGGGGGGACAACTTGATCCCAGATTTTGATATCAAGCAATGCATCAATGCCGGCAAGACAAAACCTTTTTGCCCGGGCAATACCAGGTGAGCGGCCCCAAAAAGCATCGTACAACATTGGGAAAGATTTGAATAGTGGCAGTATAAAAAGGAAGTCTCCACCTTCCGAAAGACTATGATTTCGGAAGAGGAGACTTCAGCAACCATGTTTAACTAGGAAAGGCATAGAACCCATTCATATATTCCTTCCCTTAAACCTTGTAAAGGTATGAAAACTAACTTAAAAAAGCAATAAAATTTACATTTTGTTTTACCCTGATGTAATTTTTTGGGTATGGTGAAGCATAGAGAGAAGTATGGGTAATTGATAAAAAATTGAAAGAGATCGATATACAAAACCGTTAAAATGTTTATATTTGGCCAGGAAGACATTAAAACATGTATAGAAAGAAATGGCAGATCATTCAAAACCTGTTCAACATAATGGTATATTTTCGTAAGGTCTATATATTCATTATATCAAACAGTTACAAACATAAAACAAATCACATATCATCTTGATAAATCTGAATCAATGATTAAGGAGTGGCAGACTGAATGGGATTTAGA
>CAYYLT010000160.1:0-7936 GCA_964472385.1 uncultured Bacteroidales bacterium | reverse complement strand
ATACTGCGAGCTGAAGCCAACAAAGTAGATGATGTGCCAAAGGCTAACAAAAAATGACCATAAAAAAGGTAAGGTGTTTGACGAATATTTGCGAATATCCCTGCAATTTGCAAATAATAAATGTACGCATTCTATGTATTATAGGCATTTTTTGTGTTTTTCAGCAAACCCGAAGCAGGTGACTACCTCGTGGGCTTTCGACGCCTTGCATCTACCCAAAACTTGACGCATGAATAATACAGGTTAAACAATATTTTTAAAAAATATGCATTCAAAAGAAAGATAAAATGTTTGTTTAAACAAGCTAACCTGCTAAAAGTTCTATGCATTATGAAGCGTGTAGTTATTGGATTATCAGGGGGTGTAGATTCAAGTGCAGCAGCTTATCTCTTAAAGCAGCAGGGATATGAGGTCATGGGCTTATTCATGAAAAACTGGGATGGCCAGAAGGGGGTGATCACCAGCAGCTGTACCTGGGAAGAAGACCTGATGTTCGCTGAAATGACGGCGCATAAGCTGAACATCCCCTTATATTTTGCTGATTTTAGCCAGGAATATAAACAACGGGTAGTAGATTATATGTTTCATGAATATGAGCGTGGCAGAACCCCAAATCCTGACGTACTATGCAATAAGGAAATAAAATTTGACCTTTTTGCATCAGAGGCAAATCGTATTGGGACAGATTATATAGCCACCGGACATTATTGCATAAAAAAGACACAAGATCTTAGCCATAGAACAATCCATTCCCTTTACAGGGGAAAAGACAACAATAAAGAACAAAGTTATTTTCTTTGCCAGATTACGCAGAACCAACTCCGTAATGCCCTATTTCCGCTGGGCCATTATTATAAATCAGCGGTCAGAAAACTTGCCGGGGAGCTGGATCTCCCTACTGCCTCACGAAAAGATTCGCAGGGTATATGCTTTATAGGTAAGGTAGATCTTCCAATATTCCTTCAACAGAAGTTCGAACCGGTACAAGGTAAGATTATTCAAATTCCGGCAAAGCAAATAGCGGCATATAAGAAAAAACATATGCGCAAAGCAGATCCTGATAGTCTATGCCGTCCCCCCGAGCTCTCGGAATTAGAGGGTAGAACGATTGGCAAACATCAAGGTGTTTACCGTTATACAATAGGACAAAGAAAAGGGATCAATATCGGTGGAATGAAAGCCCCCCTTTATGTTATTGGTAAAGACACAAAGCACAATATCCTATATGTAGGAGCAGGAGCTGATCATCCGGGATTATTCCGTAAAGGCTTGTATATCCCATACAACAATCTTCACTGGATTAGAGAAGATTTGGCGATGCAGCCTGGTGAAACCCAACGGTTGCATTTCAAAGTACGTTACCGACAACCGCTTCAGAAAGGAACGCTTTTAATGAATCCCAAGGGGGCATATATCCTGTTTGATGAATCCCAGCGGGCCATAACACCCGGTCAGTTCGCCGTCTGGTATAAACAAGATGAACTTGTGGGTTCAGGTATCATTGATTAATTGGTTTGCAATAGGAATGCTTTAACCATTATCTGACTTTATAAACAGATTCCCAGACTTTTCCAGCAAACCCTATTTAACCTGGTCAATCCAACCGTAAGGGTCTTCTTCTTCACCGAACTGAATGGCCAGCAATTTATGGTAGATCTTTGAAGAAATGGGGCCTGGTTTCCCATCTTTGGAATAAGTATATACATCCCCCTGCTCCAAATCTTTAATCTCACCAATGGGCGCAATAATAGCAGCTGTACCACATGCGCCTACTTCTTCAAAGGAATTCAGTTCCTCAACGGGAACGGGTCTTTTCTCTACTTTCAATCCCAGGTCCGGAGCTATTTCCATAATACTCTTATTGGTGATGGAAGGAAGTATGGATGTCGAGTCAGGGGTAATGTAAGTATTGTTTTTAATACCAAAAAAATTGGCTGCGCCTATCTCATCAATATAACATTTCTCTTTGGCATCAAGATATAACGGCTGGGTATAACCCTGTTTTTTGGATTCGTTAATACCAAAAAGACTTGCAGCATAGTTTCCGCCAACTTTGTACATTCCTGTACCCAGTGGAGCAGACCGGTCGGTATTTCTGACAATGGCAATTTTTATGGGAGTGAAGCCTTCCTTGAAATATGGGCCTACAGGTGTCACAAAGAGTACAAACAGATATTCCCTGGCCGGAGAAACGCCAATTTCAGGCCCCAAACCCAATAATAACGGCCGGATATACAATGTTCCTCCTGTACCGTAAGGAGGAACCCACTTTTCATTCAGCCGGACAGTCTTAAATATCGCTTCCCTGAAAATCTTTTTTGGCACAGGTTCCATAAGTATACCACGGGCAGAACGGGTCATTCGCTTATAATTTTCTTCCCATCTAAAAAGCCTGATATCCCCATTTTTTCCCCGGTAAGCCTTTAATCCCTCAAAAACCTCCTGTCCATAATGCAATGCAGTGGAGGCCATATGGATTCCCAGATGATCCGATGAGGAAATCTCCAGTTCACCCCATGATCCATTACGGTAATAACACCTGACATTATAATCCGTTTTATGGTAACCAAATGGTAAGTTGCTCCAGTCCATATTTTTCATAACCAAGGCATTTTTTATAGCTGTAAACTTAATAATATTTGTTCGAAATGAACATGTCATAAATCATGTTCATGGTATTATGTCTGGAAAATTTTGGTTGGAATATCCATCGTAACCTGTATTAATCACAAACAATTTGGATTAATCAAAATCAAGATCAAAATCCTGTTTCAGCTTACGAAGGTTTTTGTTTTTATTTTCAAGGTAATTGTATTTCTCCTCTTCTGTATAGAGTTTCTTATTACCTGTTTGCTCATTTTCCAACAATTCTGTCCGAAGTTCAATCAGGTTATTCTGCAAATCCCTTCTTAGATGAATAAGCAATTCATTGGCCATGTTATGAAGTTGATTCTTTTGCAAATCATTTTCTACCTTGAAATGAATGGTGTGATTGGCTCTTATATCAGGTGTATTGGCTACCAACATATTGAAGAGCCTGGGTTTATGTTTGTATTGACTGGCAAACTCCTTCCAGGATTTTTCCAGATCTTCCTGGCTGAATGCCTGTGTTGCCTTTTTTTCATCCCCCCCAGCAGAAGGATGAATTTCGGATTCTTCTGCTGGAGATTCATTATGTGTCTCTTTTTCATGTTTCAGGGCATTATTGATGGAAAAAGAGCGGGGTTCCTCTATCTTGTTGGAATGATCAGAATGATTTTGTTGTGTGGTGACAAGTAAATCCTTCTTTGTTTTTTCGCTTTTATGAACTACCTGGCTGTCTTTTCTTTCGGGTTTGTCGGATGGTTGCGTATTATTGCGCTCTTTTTTTTTTGCCTGTTCCAAATTACACAGATCTATCATGGCAAGTTCAATATGAAGCCGTTGGTTCATGCTGGTGCGATATGACACATCATATTGATTGAGAAGGTTCAAAGCCCTGATAAGAAAATCCATACTTGCTTTAGAAGATTGTATTTTGTATTTTTCCCGGATTCCTGCGCCAACTTCCAAAAGATCCAGGGTAACATGATCTTTACATACCAGAAGGTCCCGAAGGTGTTTGCTTAAACCATTGATAAACTGATGCCCGTCAAATCCCTTTTCAAGTATTTCATTGAATATGAGCAGCCCTTCAGCATGATTTTTTTCCATAAAGGCATCCGTTAAACGGAAGTAATAATCGTAATCAAGAACATTCAGGTTCTCTATAACCTGTTGATAAGTAATATGGTTTTCAGAGAAACTAACAACCTGATCGTAAATAGAAAGGGCATCCCGCATGGCACCATCAGCTTTCTGGGCGATGACGGTAAGAGCATTCTTCTCATAACCAACACCTTCTTTGCTTGATATATCTTCAAGATAACCAACCATTTCATCCACTTTAATGCGGTTGAAATCAAAAATTTGACAGCGACTCAAAATGGTCGGCAGAATTTTGTGCTTTTCTGTTGTGGCCAGAATAAATATTGCATGAGCCGGGGGCTCCTCAAGGGTCTTCAGAAAAGCATTAAAAGCCGAAGCAGACAACATATGTACTTCATCAATGATATATACACTGTATTTGCCAACTTGCGGGGGTATCCTCACCTGTTCGATCAGGGAACGGATATTGTCTACAGTATTATTCGAAGCTGCATCAAGCTCATGTATATTCGTGGAACGATGATGATTAAATGCCGTGCAGGAATCACATGCATTACATGGCTCAAGGGTTTCACTAAGATTACTGCAATTAATGGTTTTGGCAAAAATTCTGGCTATAGTAGTTTTGCCTACTCCCCGTGGACCACAAAACAAGTAAGCCTGAGCAATATGATTATTTTCGATAGCCTTCTTCAAAGTTGCGGTAATTGATGATTGCCCGACTACCGTATTGAAAGTTGCCGGCCGGTATTTCCTCGCTGAAACAACAAAATTTTCCATTACTATAACGCTTTTTCCTTAAACAAAGCAAAGGTACCAATTTGCCATAAATTATCAATAAAGTTTGCAGCCTGGATTAAGATACTTCCTGTTCTCCGGATGAATACCGGGTGCTCAGCCAAAGTGCAATTAATCCGATCAAACAGATTGTAATACCGGTAGCACCGCCCTTATTCGTAACTGTTTGACAATTGTCATAATCTATTGAAAACAGTAGATGCAAAATAATCAACACAATTAGAAATGCACTTGTTACCAATGTGAAGCGATTCATAAACATGGATTTTATTCAAATATAATAAAAAATGCTCATTGTGGCTAACTTTTATTTAATCTCTATCCATAAAATCAAATGGTAGCCAGTACTATTCACACAACATGACGCATGAATAATACAGATTAGGTTTCTCTGGGATCAGCTTTTAACGGCAATTTAGCCATTTTATCCACTTCCACGCTGGGAAAGCCAAATTCTTCTACAATCTTTCCCAGGATCAAATAAACGCCATGTCCCTTAAATGGATAATTCTTAAGGGAGTCAGGGAAATGTACGGTATCAAAAAATTCACCATATACATCGGTAAAGGCTGCAAATTTCATAATATCGCCTTTCACGGTTCTTACATATTTAATAGTGACCAGCCGGCCAACAAGTTTTTTTTTCTTACCTACAAATTGCTTTAAATTCCGGGCATATACTTCTCCACGGAAAGACGTTTTTAAAAGATCGAAAAGGGAAAGTGATACCGGGAATCCCAGCAACTCTATCTCATCATAAGCATCCTCGAGGTCAGTTTGTTCTAATGCCGGAAGTTCAAATTTTTGGCTATGTGTTTTAAACATAGACTGGACATCAGTCTTTTCTTTGCGTTTCCCTTTAAGGAAATGCGCTTTCCATAATAATTCTGCTTTTGTGGCCTCTACAAACCGCAGGGCACCCACTCTGATCAACAGAATTATTTGTTGCCGCGAAAGCGGTATCCGGTATATAAAATCCTCCAAATCCTCAAACGAACCGTTTTTTCCACGCTCCTGAACAATTCGTTTGGAAGTGGCAGATTCCAGCTCTTTGATATGGATAAAACCCAGGTAAATATTGTCTTTAATGATCCGTGTAAGATAACCGCTGTGGTTAAGACAGGGAAGATGTATATGCGCTCCGTAACGTTTCGCTTCGTTGATATAGACCCAGGTATGATAAAATCCGCCAAAATTATTGATAACTGAGGTTAAGAACTCCAGCGGAAAATGAGCTTTCAGGTACAGGCTTTGAAAACTTTCTACTGCATAGGACGCAGAATGAGCCTTAGAAAAAGAGTACCCTGCAAAAGATTCTATTTGGCGCCATACTTCTTGTATAATGGTTTCAGGATAACCTCTTCCTCTGCAATTGGAGAAGAACTTATGCTCAATTCGTTCAAATTCCTTGTGAGAGCGAAATTTTCCACTCATAGCCCTCCGCAGAATATCTGCATCAGCCATATCGAGTCCGGCAAAGTGATGACAAACCTTCAGCACATCTTCCTGATAGACCATTACCCCATAGGTTTCCCCTAACTGTTCCTTCATAATGGGATGTATATAATCAAAACCATCCGGATGATGGAACCGGCGAATATATTCTTTCATCATGCCCGATTTGGCGACACCAGGCCGAATGATGGAAGAGGCAGCTACCAGGGTCAGGTAATTGTCGCATTGGAGTTTCTTCAATAATCCGCGCATAGCCGGACTTTCAATATAAAAACAGCCGGTAGTCTCTCCTGAACGCAAAAGGGCTTTGGTTTTAACATCACTTTTTATGGTATCCACATCATGGATATCAATTTGTACATAGCAGTTTTCGCGGACCAGCTCAACACTGTCGCGTATATGCCCAATGCCCCGCTGACTGAGTATATCCAGCTTTTCAAAACCAAGATCCTCTGCGGAATACATATCCCACTGGGTAGTAGGATAACCTTTCGGAGGCAGATCCAATGCAGTGTACGAGGTGACCGGCTTTTCCGAGATCAATATCCCTCCGGCATGAATAGTTCGCAAATTGGGAAAATCTGTTAGCTGTGCGGCAAGATGAAATATTTTATCCACCGTACCATCCTGATTGATATGCCGCCGGGAGTGCGCTATCATCTCATCTATCTCCGATTTTGGCAATCCATACACTTTACCCAGTTCACGGATAATGGATTTTCCCCGGAAGGTAGATAGGGCTCCCAACAGAGCAGTGTGCCCACCCGGATAGGTATGAAAAATATAATTTAGCACCTCATCGCGCTCTTTCCAGGAATAATCTATATCAAAATCAGGAGGGCTGCTTCTTTTCGGATTGATAAAACGTTCAAAATACAAATTCAGCTCAATAGGATCCACA
This sequence comes from uncultured Bacteroidales bacterium, assembly GCA_964472385.1. Classification (GTDB taxonomy): domain Bacteria; phylum Bacteroidota; class Bacteroidia; order Bacteroidales; family UBA12077; genus JAGXLC01. Next base: position 1,095 of record CAYYLT010000160.1, on the reverse strand, counting down.
TCGGTAATATACAGACAATAAGCAACTACACTGTTGGCTCCGCTTCCCCTGCCGACATGATAAAATCCCCTTTGCATGGAATAACGGATAATATCTCGTGTGATTAGAAAATAGGCACCAAACCCTAATTTTTCAATTATTTCCAGTTCTTTGCTTACCCGCTCACCGGCAATATGAGCTTCAAGTCCGTATCTTTGCTCCATCCCTTCAAAAGCCAGCTTTCTGAGAAGCATACGATCTTTTTCCCGGCTTCCTGTAAAAGTCTTTTTATTCTTGATATCATTTCCGAAATCCAATCCGGGTATGGCTTTTACCATTGCTGCATTTTCCAATAGTTCAGGATAATCCTGGTAACGGTTTTCTAAATCAATGGGGTGATAAAAAAATTCAGAGGCTGAAGCCAGCCATTCCTCACGAACCTGACTAAGCAAACTGTTATGATCAATAGCCCTTAGGTGACGGTGCATATCATATTGATCATTACGTGAAAAAACTACAGAATGAAACATCATAAGCTTATTTTTATAAGCAGGATATTCTTTGCCCACGATCTTATTCAGGTCTGCCATACGAACACCTATGTATTCATAGCTCATAAGTTCGGAAGGATCTATTACGCCATACGGAAAAACAAAAATAACATCCTCCATGGCCGGCGGACGATAAGGCAACTTTATATTATTCAGGCGATAATGGCTTAAAAATTGATTTAGCTGATGAAATCCGTTATGATTTTTGGCAATGCCGGTATAAAGCCAGTTATCCTTGTTTCTAAATTCTATACCGGCGATAGGTTTAATGTCGTTTTCGTAGCAATGTTTCATGTGTTCAACAATTCCTGTAGTATTGTTGATATCGCTCAGGCATAGATATTCCATACCATAAGCCCCAGCCTGACTGACCAGTTCCTCAACAGAAGCTACTCCATACCGGAGGCTGTAATAAGATTTAACTGCAATCATGGTTTCAACATATAAAAAAAGACCGACTTAGCATGACATTGATCTAACCTGTATTATTCATAAAAAATGGAAAAACAATTATAAACAAAAGAATATAAATGCTTTACTTATGATGCTCAAAAATTTTAATTTT
>CAYYLT010000159.1:0-7960 GCA_964472385.1 uncultured Bacteroidales bacterium | reverse complement strand
AATACCTTGCATTTTGGAAACAAAATATATGTTTATTCTATTGATTTTAAGTAATGTTTGTGTTTTTCAGCAGACCCTATTTAATTATTTATTTTGACATTGTGTATATGAGTGATGAGAAAAAGCCTGGCTTTTAAAAGGACTGTATTATGCACAAAAATTGAACAAACCTTCATAAATCTTAGAATAACAGCATTTTGCTTGTTTTGTTAAAATATATTGTTTTTTCCGGTTGCGTCAAGTTTCAGGCATCTGCTGGGTTGCATCTACCCAAAACCTGATGCATGAATAATACAGGTTAAACCCATATTTTTGCTAAAAATTGGCAAGTTTATTCGATATATGCTATATTTAACGCATCATCGTGAACAATTTATTAAACATTTTAATCTACTGTTTTATTCATTAAAATTAGAAAGTTATGAAATCTCCTGTAATTCTTTTATCTTTTTTGTTTTTATTTGCGTTAGTCTCGTGTCAGCAACAATCGGAATGGCAACCGGTTTTCAATGGTAAAAATCTTGACAACTGGGATACTTATCTTGGCACACCCATTGAAGGACATGAAGAACTTGCCCAAAAGGCCACAACTGAAAAAGTGTTTTCTGTTACCACTTTAGAGGGGCGGAATGTGATTCATATCACAGGGGAAGTAAACGGTGCCCTTGCTACCCAGAAAACCTTTGAAAACTATCATTTTCATATGGAACTCAAATGGGGAGATCAGGTATACCGCAATCGCAACAGCGGATTGTTGTATCATAGCTACGGCGATTTTGGTGCAGCCCTGGATACCTGGATGAATTCGCATGAGATGCAAATGATGACGAGCAATATGGGTGATTCATACAGAATGGGAGAAACATACTGTGAAATTCCTGTAGTAAAGCAAGAAGAAGGTCGGTATCAATTTAAACCAGGAGCAGAGAAGAGTTCGTTTGGAAAAGACGGGGTCAGCAAGATTGCCCGGAAAATCAAGAATGCAGAGAAGCCAACAGGGCAATGGAATGAGATTGATCTGTATTGCTATGACCGTATGGCTGTGCATGTGGTCAATGGAGAAACCGTATTGGTTAATTACCATTCCGGTAAATATGAGAACGGTGCTGTTCAGCCCTTAACTTCAGGTAAAATTCAAATCCAGTCTGAGGGAGGTGAGCTTTATCTCAGAAATATGAAGATTAGGGATATTGATGAGATCCCGGATCACATTTTGCCCTAGTCCGCCATATTATTCTTCTGCAATAGGCATTCCGGCGCTTGCGTGCTTGGGGGATTTTTTAACAAAAATATTCCCCTAAAAAATGCAAGGTTTTTAACGGATTTTTGTCAAAAACCTTGCATATTGGAAACAAAATATATGTTTATCCTGTTGATTTTAAAAAATTTTTGTGTTTTTCAGCAGACCTTAATTGAAGCACAAACCCATAATTAACCTTTACACGAATGAAACCTTCATGCACTATATTTTCGCAGCAAGGGTATGGATAAACATGAAGGTTCCATGGTGAGTGAGGCACGAGTATCGATTCTATGATTTGTATTATACTGAAATAGTAAACTTGAATGATTCTTTATGCTAATGATGAAGAAAAAAAAGCTGCCTTTGGGGGGCAGCTTTTGAGAAAACATTTGAGCAAGCCAATGCATTATGCTTTCAGCCAAGATATTTTTTAAGCAGTTTATTTTTGGACGAATGCCGCAATCTTCTGATGCCTTTTTCTTTAATCTGTCGAACCCTTTCCCTGGTCAGGTTAAGCTTCTGACCGATCTCTTCAAGGGACATTTCTTGAACGCCCAGACCGAAGAAATACTTGATGACAGCTTTTTCCTTTTCGGGAAGTACGCTGAGTGTTCTTTCAATTTCCCTGCAAAGGGATTCATTCATCAGGGTTCCGTCTGCATCCGGCGCATCGCAATTTTCCATTACATCGAGCAAACTTCCGTCTTCATCGTCATCGAAAGGAGCATCCATTGATAAAGGTTTGCCGGAGAGTTGAAGGGTTTTTTCAACTTTTTCCTTAGGCAGATCAACCATTTCAGCAAGTTCTTCATAGGTTGGGGTTCTGTCGTTTTCCTGTTCCAGTTTAGAATAGGCTTTGTGCAGTTTATTGATAGAACCTACTTTATTCAAGGGTAGCCTTACTACTCTGGATTGCTCCGCAATTGCCTGAAGTATGGATTGTCTGATCCACCAAACCGCATAAGATATGAACTTGAAACCTTTTGTTTCATCAAATCTTTCCGCTGCTTTGATCAGCCCAAGATTGCCTTCATTGATCAGGTCCGGCAGGCTAAGACCTTGGAACTGATATTGTTTGGCTACAGATATGACAAAACGCAAATTAGCCCTTGTAAGTTTTTCAAGCGCAGTCTTATCACCTTTTTTTATCCGCTGTGCCAATTCAACTTCCTCATCCGGCGTTAAAAGCTCCTCTTTTCCGACCTCCTGCAAATACTTTTCTAATGATGAACTATCCCTGTTGGTAATTGATTTGGTAATCTTTAATTGTCTCATCTCGGTCTCTTATTTTTGTTAATTCCCAAAATATTAATCTTTTATGCCAAACGTAAATTGTAGATACAAATTTTACAAAATAACAAAATTTTTTAATAACTTTCCAATCTTTTTTAACAAATCGTTAAGCTAAGTCCGTTTTTTTGTTAATATGGATTTTAAAAATCTTTTATTATTTATGATTGGTGGCATTTACGGGTATTCTGGAATAAAGTTTTATTTTTTAAAACACACCTTATCATGAGCAACTATAACGATGAAGTGTTCTATCAGATTGCCCTGAGTTTAATTCCTAAAGTAGGCCCTTTACTGGCAAAAAGGTTGATTTCCTATACGGGCAGTCCGAAAGCTTTATTTGAACAACCTAAAAGCAAGTTGTTAAAAATTCCGAATATTGGAAATAATTTGGTTAACAACATACGTAGCAAGCATATTTTTGAAGCAGCGTCGCGTGAGATAGCCTTTATAGAAAAATACAACATTCAGGTTTTATTTTATTTGGATAGCAATTATCCCGCCAGGTTAAAAAATTGTGAGGATGCCCCCATCATTCTCTATGTAAAAGGAGATATTCAATTCAATGACAAGAAAGCATTAAGCATTGTTGGCACACGAAAGGCTACTCCGCGAGGTGTCGAAACCTGTGAAAAGCTCATTGTCGATTTAGCTTCCACGAGCGAAGATTTGGTTATTGTAAGCGGTTTGGCTTATGGGATCGATGTTTGTGCACATAAAACAGCGCTGGCCAATGGATTAAAAACCGTTTGCGTTTTGGGTCATGGATTGGATATAATTTATCCTTCTCTTCACAGGCCTGTCGCAGAAAAAGCCATTAAACAGGGGGCCTTAATAACAGAATTCCCCAGTCATACGAAATTTATCCGGAGCAATTTTGTAAGCCGCAACAGAATTATTGCTGGCTTATCTGATGCTACCATTGTTGTGGAGTCGGGTGAAAAAGGTGGAGCCTTGATTACTGCAGACATGGCCAACTCTTATAACCGTGATGTTTTTGCCTTCCCCGGAAGAATTGCGGATACGCGTTCCAGAGGATGTAACCAACTCATTAAACTTAATAAAGCATCCCTAATTGAAAGTGCTAAAGATCTTGAATATGTTATGGGCTGGGAGTTGACCCGTTGTAAACAAAAGATGGTTCAACGGGAATTATTTAATGAATTGGGGGCAAATGAATGCAAAATCATTGAATTGATAAAAGAAAAAGATGCATTATCCATTAATGAAATTGCTCAACATATGGATTTGCCCATCAGCCAAATTTCTCCTATGCTTTTAGGGCTTGAATTCAAGGGAATTATCAGAAGTCTTCCGGGAAATCTTTATCAAACCCTGATCTCTGAGATCCAGTAAACCCAATATCTTTTTTGATGGATGCATTCACCTTACAGGTATTTGATGTGCCTGATGAGTCGTTTTATCAGTGAGGCTGAGCATACTATCATATTGGTCTTATGGAAATCATCGGTTCATTCTTTCCTGTCTGTAAAATCCATCAAAAATGTTTTTATCCTGTATTATTCAAGCGTTAAATTTTGGATAGCTTCAAGGCGCAAATATTCTTAAATCTACAAAAGTTTATTCATTTTTTGTGCATACTGCAGTTTATGCTTCATGTTTTTTATTATGTTTGTTTACCCTTTAATTTGAATATATGCTTGAGAGAAATATACTTACCATCAACTTGAAAAACATCGTATATGAATGCAAACTTAGAAAAATTTATGGCGCAGTTTGTTTCCAGGAACCCTGGAGAAAATGAATTTCACCAGGCAGTCCGGGAAGTTGCCGAAACGCTCATTCCTTTTATCGAGGAGAATCCTAAATACAAGCATGCCAAGATCCTGGAGCGTATAGCCGAACCTGAGCGGGTTGTGTTATTTCGTGTACCATGGCTGGATGATAAAGGTGAGATTCAGTTCAACAGGGGATACCGGATTGAGATGAATAGTGCGATAGGGCCGTATAAAGGAGGACTGAGGTTTCATCCCACTGTAAATCTAAGTATATTAAAATTCCTGGGCTTTGAACAAGTATTTAAAAATAGTCTTACAACCTTACCTATGGGTGGAGGAAAAGGTGGATCTGATTTCAATCCCAAAGGCAAATCGGATAATGAAGTGATGAGGTTCTGTCAAAGTTTTATGACTGAACTCTACCGGCATATTGGTCCGAATACTGATATACCAGCCGGCGATATCGGTGTAGGAGGCAGGGAGATCGGTTTTCTTTTCGGCCAGTATAAGCGCTTGAAAAATGAGTTTAGCGGCGTCCTGACGGGTAAAGGAATCCAATATGGAGGAAGTTTAATCCGGCCTGAAGCAACAGGATACGGAGCTACCTATTTTGCCCAGGAAATGCTGAAAACAATGGGTGAGGGGATCAAAGATAAGAAAGTGGCTATTTCGGGTGGGGGAAATGTTGCCCAATATGCCGCCGAGAAAGTAACACAGTTGGGCGGCAGGGTAATCACACTTTCCGATTCTTCCGGATTCATCCATGATCCAAGTGGTATCGATGAGGAAAAGCTACAGTATGTCATGGAACTGAAAAATATTAAAAGGGGTAGAATTAAAGAGTATGCAGAGAAATACGGCGTAGAATATCATGAAGGCCAAAGACCCTGGGGAATTGATTGTGAACTGGCTTTGCCTTGCGCCACGCAAAACGAGATCAATGAAGAAGAAGCCAAAACGCTAGTGGATAATGGCTGTATTTGCGTATCTGAAGGTGCTAATATGCCTTGTACTTCTGAAGCCATAGAAGTTTTTCTGAATAAACAAGTTTTGTTTGGTCCGGGAAAAGCTGCTAACGCAGGGGGTGTTGCTGTATCCGGGCTGGAAATGACGCAAAATTCCATGAGGTTACCCTGGTTTCGGGAAGATGTGGATCAAAGATTAAAGAAGATCATGACCAATATTCACCATACCTGTGAAATATACGGAAAGGAAGGTCAATACATTAACTATTTGAAAGGTGCTAATATTGGTGGATTTGTAAAGGTTGCAGAAGCCATGCTAGCCCAGGGCGTTGTATAAAATGCATAAAACCGCCCATTTGATATAATCGTTGTTGATCTTGATCTTTTGTTGCGATTTTTTTTCAAGTTTGCAGCATTTTTATCCTGATAATAATGGAATTAGTTGACACACACGCACATATATACCTGGAGGCCTTTGAAGGGGAAGTGGATCAGATTGTCAGCAAGGCCCGCGAAGCTCAGGTGGAAAGCATTTATTTGCCCAATATTGACGTAGATACCATTCCCCGGATGCTCCAACTGGAAGCATCCTACCCCGGCTGTTTTTATCCCATGATGGGCTTACATCCCGGGTCTGTTTTTAAAGATTATTCAAAACAGTTGAAGATCATCGAAAATTGGCTTGATCAACGCCCATTTTCTGCGATAGGTGAGATCGGGATAGATCTGTATTGGGATACAACTTACCATAAAGAGCAGCAGGAAGCCTTTGCAATACAGCTAAAATGGGCGCAAGATCGCAACATGCCTGTGGTTATCCATTCCCGGGATGCTTTTGATGAAATCTTTCGTATATTGGATAAACAGCATGATGCGAATCTTTTTGGCATTTTTCACAGTTTCTCCGGAACCATTGACGATGCCCAACATATTATCGACCTGGGATTCACCATTGGTATCAACGGGATTTTGACATTTAAAAATGCTTCATTGGATCAGGTGATCAGGCAGATTGACCTTAAACATGTTGTGCTGGAAACCGATGCACCTTATCTTGCACCAGAACCCAAAAGGGGAAAGCGGAATGAAAGCGCATATTTACGGTATATAGCTGAAAAAATTGCCGATATTAAAAGTATCACGCTGGGTGAAGTAGCTGAGATAACCACGCGCAATGCTTATCATGTATTTGGCGCCTGACTATAATGACCGGTGCCTTGTTGTATCTGGTTTTCATGCCAATCTTTTAGGAGAGGGCTATGGCTGGCAGGAAAAAACAAGCGTAACACAGGCAATGGATATTATAGCCCGACGCTGGTGAATTTGCATTAAATCATACAGTTTATGGGCTGATGGAAAATAAAGGGGATACATCCATTCTTATCATTTATACAGGGGGTACCATAGGAATGGTTATGGATCCCCTGACCAGGAGCTTGCATACATTTGATTTTAAGCATATTGAAGCAAAAGTCCCGGAGATTAGAAGTTTTGGGTATCATATAGACAGTATAACTTTTTCACCTATCCTGGATTCTTCTGACATTACCCCGGAGTTTTGGATGAAACTGGTTGAGATCATTGAAGCGCATTATGATCGTTACGATGGATTTGTTGTATTGCATGGAACCGATACTATGGCTTATACCGCTTCTGCTTTGAGTTTTATGCTTGAAAATTTGCAAAAACCGGTCATAATTACCGGCTCACAATTGCCTATCGGAATCCTGCGAACCGACGGGAAGGAAAATTTGATAACAGCCATTGAAATTGCCGCGGAGCGGAAAAATGGAAAGGCCATGGTTCCTGAAGTTGCACTTTATTTTGAGAACAGGCTTTTTAGGGGTAACCGCACTACCAAAATCAGTTCGGAACATTTCAATGCCTTTTCATCTCCAAATTATCCCCATCTGGCAGATATAGGTACCCAAATAAAATATGATATCGGAGCATTACGTTACCCCTCAGGGTATTCAGCCTTGAAAATCCATAAGAAGCTTGAAACAAATATCGCAATACTGAAAATTCATCCGGGGATCAATGAGAATGTGGTCAGTTCGCTGGTGCACAATAAAGAAATCAAAGCCCTTATACTTGAAACTTATGGATCAGGTAATGCCCTGACAAAATCATGGTTCATTAATTTACTTAAAGATGCTGTAAAACAGGATAAACTGTTGTTGAATATAACCCAATGTCTTGTGGGTACGGTAGATATGACAAAATATGAAACCGGCCAGAAGCTTTTAGAACTGGGCGTGATCAACGGTTATGATTTAACCACAGAAGCAGGGTTGACAAAATTGATGTTTCTATTGGGTTTGAATATTGATAGACAAGAGGTTAGTTGTTTTTTGGATCAGTCTATCAGAGGAGAAATTACCCGATAAATTTATTGTGCATTATATTTTTTTGTAATTTGCAACGCACATTTTGAGGCCGGTTTTTTGGAGAAATGGCCGAGTGGTCTAAGGCGCACGCCTGGAAAGCGTGTTGACGTCACAAGCGTCACGAGGGTTCGAATCCCTCTTTCTCCGCCGATTTTGCAAATAAAAAATTTTTTTTAATTTTAACGATCAATTCATTAATCAAAACAGAAGACAAACCATGAAAAGATTATTCACAACTATCGCAGTAATCGGATTATTTATCTTGGGAACTACAGCAATAGGAGTTGCTCAAGAGGAAGGACAAGCGGAAACTGGACAGCAAGACACCGCGAT
>CAYYLT010000158.1:0-7967 GCA_964472385.1 uncultured Bacteroidales bacterium | reverse complement strand
CCCACCGGTGGGGTGCACAATCCGATACTCAGGTTCAGCACCATGATGATCCCGAAATGGATGGGATCAACACCCATATTGGTTACAATGGGCAGGAATATGGGCGTAAAGATCAGGACTGCCGGGGTCAGGTCCATGAATACTCCCACTATAAGCAACAGCAGGTTGATGATGATCAGGATAACCAGTTTATTTTCACTAAGGGCCAGCAATGCTTCCGATACGCCCTGTGGAATGTTTTGATAGGACATGACCCACGAAAGACCTATGGAGCAGGCTACAAGCAGCAAGACGATGGTTGAGGTGATCACTGAGCGAAGCAGGATATCTGGCAGGTCTTTGACGGATATCTGCCTGTATATAAAGGAGAGGATCAAGGCGTAGACCACAGCAATGGCGGCTGCTTCTGTTGCAGTGAATATTCCGGCGATGATACCACCGATCACTATGATGATCATTCCCAGGCTGGGTATGGCATCCAAAAATTTGATCACGCTGTAACGAAAACCCACCTTTTCGGCCAGGGGATAATTGCGGCGGTAGGCAATGGCTGCAGCAACGGCTGCCAATCCCAGTCCGGTAAGTATACCCGGTACATAGCCGGCGATAAAGAGGGCCCCGATGGAAAGTCCCCCCGCAGCCAGTGAATATACAATCAATACATTGCTAGGGGGAATGCTGAGTCCCGTGGTGGCAGAGGTGATATTAACCGCTGTGCTATAGGATTTATCATATCCCTCTTCTTCCATTTTGGGTGTCATAAAACTGCCAATGGCCGAGGCAGAGGCCGCTGCTGATCCGGATATTGCGCCAAACAACATGTTGGCCAGGATGTTCACAAAAGCCAGGCCGCCGGGAAATCTTCCGACCAGCACTTTGGCAAAATCGATGAGTTTTACCGCTATACCCCCCCGGTTCATCAATTGCCCGGCCAGCACAAAAAAGGGTATGGCCAGAAGGGCAAAACTGTCTAAACCGGTTGATACCCGCTGGGCCATTGTAGTAAATGCCGGTAGTGGGAAAATGTTGACCAGTAAAGTAATCGAGGCTGAAAGCCCGATGCTGTATGCAATCGGAACGCCAATTGCCAGAAAAGTGACAAAGCTAACAACTAAAATAATGATTCCTATCAACTCCATATTGTTTCTTGGTTTGGGTTTATTATGAGGTCATGGTTTTGTCTTTTAAATCATCCGGCAGACCATGGAATATTTCATGAATGGAATAAAACATGATCAGCAAACCGCTTATCGGTAGCGACAAATAAACGTACCCCAGGGGTATTTGCATGGTCGGTGAAACCTGGGTCATTTGAAAAGTGATGTATACCAGTTTGGTACCACCGATAACCAGGATGAGTAAGGCGAATAAGCTTACCAGCAGGTTGATGAGGATATCCAGTTTTCTTCTGCTGGCCGGATTTCTTTTCTGCAATTTTTGAGGCAGCAAACCAATGGCTATGTGTTCCTTTTTTCCGGTAGCATAAGCGCCGCCTATCAAACCTACCCAGATGAGCAGATACTTGGCCAGCTCTACTGAAAAGGAACTCGGTGCATTCAGCACATACCTGGATATCACATTCCAAACAACATCCAATACCAGTACAGACATGATGACAATGACCAATACCTCTAAAATGTGATCGATGATTATTCTGGTTTTCATATCACAGCATTATTTTGATTGAAAATTATTTGCTTTGTTTTTCGGAAACTTCTGTATTTTGTATTTTTTCTGCCAGTTTGTATATTTCCGGGTTCTTCTCTTGAAAGAAGGAATAAACGCTTTCAACGCTTTCCCGGAAGGGCTTTTTATCGGGACGGATCACCTCGACGCCTGCTTCTTTGATTGTTTCCAGGGCCTTTTGCTGTGCCTGGGTCCAATACTGCCGTTGTTTTTTTACCGATTCCCTGGCGGCCTGCATAAGCCATTGCTGTTCCTGCTCTGTAAGCATATCCCAGGTATGGGTGCTGATCAAGAGCACGTCGGGGAGCACCGTATGCTGGTCCATGCTGTAATAGTTACAAATTTCAAAGTGGTATGACAAATGAAAGGAGGGCAGGTTGTTTTCTGCACCATCTACAATGCCGTTTTGAAGGGCAGTATAAAGCTCGCCCCATGAGATAGGGGTAGGGGAGCCACCCATGGCCTGGATCATTTTAACGGACATGATGCTTTCCTGAACCCGTATCTTCATGCCTTGCAGATCAGAGGGTTTGCGAATGGGCTTGTCAATGGTATAGAAGCTGCGGCTTCCGGAATCATAAAACACCACACCCTTTAACCAGTATTGTCTTCCGGAATTTAGGATGGTATTACCAATGGGACCATCCAATGCTTTATAGGCATGCGCAGTGCTCCGGAAAAGATATGGCAACCCCAGCACCTTGTATTCGGGCACAAAACTTTCCAATACCGCAGAGGATACTTTGGTCATGGCCAGACTGCCTATCTGAAGCATCTCCAGACATTCCCGCTCTGAGCCAAGCTGCTCACTGGGATAGATCTTGATCCGCAGTTGATCATCCGATATTTGCTTTACCCTTTTGGCCATATATTCCATTCCCTTGTGAACCGGATGGGTGATATCCAGTCCATGGGCAAGCCGAAGGGTATTGGTGTCTGTCTCTTCCTTACAGCCCGAGGTGAAAAAAAGGCAGATAAAAGCAATTAATAATAGCCGGATCATGATGGTGTTTCGAAAATTCACGAGCATAGTTGGGTTAGGGATTAAGGTTAACAATCAATAAAAAAAGCAATTATGAAGGTTTATTTGCATTTTTTTGCAATGGCCAGGGCTTCGGAGGCTTTATCTTGAATTTCAACGCAGGCACTATTTTTTACCAACTCTTAGGTTATCAGCTTAGATCCCATTCCGATAGCACATACGTTTGCTTTAAACCATGCCCCCAGGTTTTCTTTATTTATAGGAATAAACCCTATCTTGAAACCCTTCCGGAGACATCACCCCCCATTATTTTTTCCACTTCTTCCACCGTAGCTTCATTAAAATCGCCGTGGATGGTGTGTTTTAGGCACGAAGAAGCAATTCCGAAATTCAGCGCTGCTTCATCATTCATATCCGAAAGCAATCCATAGATCAAACCTGCCATAAAAGCATCTCCTCCGCCTACCCGGTCAACGATATGGGTGATGTCAAATTGATTGCCCACATAGAGATTTTTTCCGTCATAGAGTGTCCCGGACCAGGTATTGTGATTGGCACTGATTGAACCCCGCAGTGTGGTGATGACTTTTTGAGCTTGGGGAAATCTATCCATAATTTGTTGCGATACCGATCGGTATGCTTCTGCATCAACTTTCCCTTTGGTAACGTCTACACCTTCCGGTTTGATTCCGATTGATTTTTCGGCATCTTCTTCATTTCCCAGCACAACATCGCAATATTGAACCAGTTCAGGCATTACCTGTTGCGCATCTTTACCGTATTTCCACAGCTTTTTTCTGTAGTTTAGATCACAAGAAACCGTTAAGCCAAGTTCATGAGCTGTTTCAACAGCCTCCTGACATACATCAGCTGCTCCCTGGGATATCGCCGGAGTGATTCCTGTCCAGTGAAACCAGGTGGCATTCCGGAAGATCTCTTTCCAGTTGAACATGTTTTTTGTTACCTGGGATACAGCAGAGTAAGAGCGGTCGTATATCACTTTGCTGCCACGGCTTACGGCACCCGTCTCCAAAAAATAGACTCCCATCCTTTCTCCTCCGCGCAGGACATGGTCGGTATTCACATTGTGTTTTCGTAGTTCCTGAATACAGGCATGGCCTATGTCATTTCCGGGCAAGCGGGTGACAAAGCTGACCGGAATGCCAAAATTAGCCAATGAAACAGCTACATTGGATTCACCACCGCCAAAAGAGGCATTGAACTGGTTGACCTGATTGAAACGCTGATGAAGGGGCGTTGCCAGCCGCAACATAATCTCTCCGAAGGTGATCACTTTGTTTTGCATGGTGTATAGGTATTTAATTCAATGCGCAAGGGGTTGACAAAAATAATCATTAAAAGTGGAAATATACTTTCGCATTATGATAGGCGATGTTTTTTACCATCTGACCAATAAAATCATAATCTTCCGGTAAAAGACCTTTCTCCATATCTTTTCCAAGCATATTGCATAATATCCGGCGGAAATAATCATGCCGGGAGTAGGAAAGGAAACTTCTGGAATCGGTAAGCATACCAACAAACCAGCTTAACAATCCCATGTTGGAGAGCACTTCCATTTGTTCTTCCATGCCCCGGATGTTGTCGTTAAACCACCAGGCAGGGCCTATTTGCATTTTCCCAGGTACCGATCCGTCCTGAAAATTCCCGATCATGCTGGCGATGATTGCATTATCATTGGGATTGAGATTGTAAAGGATCGTTTTGGTCAGTTTGGCTTTTTGGTCCAGGGCATCAAAAAAACGCGACATGGCTGTGGCAACAGGTTGATCACCGATCGAGTCAAATCCTGCATCTTTCCCCAATTTCTTATACATCCGGGTATTGTTATTCCGCATTGCGCCATAATGAAACTGCTGTACCCAACCTTTTTCATGGTTCATGATTGCCAGCTCATACAGCAGGGCCATTATGTACTTTTGCGCTTGTTCCGTTGTTACTTGTTTGCCGGCTCTGGCATGATTAAAGATGGAAGCAATCTCTTTTTCTGTGTATTCAATATCATAAAATGTATTGATGCCATGATCTGAGCTTTTGCATCCAACGGCATCAAAAAAATCATGCCTTTTCCGAAGGGCTGTTAACAATTGATCATAACTGTTGATGTTATCACCGGTTGCTTGTTCAAGCTTCTCAATATACTGATTAAAAGCATCAGCATTTTGAATACTCAATACCTTATCGGGCCGCCAGGTAGGCAAAACCTTAACCGGCAGCTTATTGTCCCTGATTATTTTATGATACGCCAAATCATCTATCGGATCGTCGGTAGTGCAAACTGTTTCGACATTCCATTTTCTCAACAACTGCAGGGTTGTGTATTCCTTTTGTTGGAGTTTGGCATTGCATTCATTATAAATCCATTCTGCTGTATCAGGATTAAGTAGCTGTTCGATACCAAAAGACTGTTGCAGCTCCATATGGGTCCAGTGGTACAAAGGATTCCGCATGGTATGAGGAACCGTTTCAGCCCATTTCATGAATTTTTCAAAATCATCTACATCCCCTGTGCAATATTTTTCGGGAACGCCGTTTGTCCGCATAGCCCGCCACTTGTAGTGATCGCCGCCAAGCCAGATCTCCGCCAGATTATTGAATTGCTTGTCATTTGCAATCTCGTCAGGCGGAAGATGGGTATGAAAGTCAATAATGGGCATATTTTCGGCGTAATCATGGAAAAGTATTTCTGCCGCTTTGTTTTCCAGTAAAAAATTTTCAGTAATCAGCATGGTGATGAAACTCCTTTGATTTGAACATTATATATGGTTAAAAGCATCATTCCTGTTTCTCTTAATGACCTTATATCTCAGGTTGTAACCCGGTGTGCAGTTTTTTGTTACGCAAAGCGTATACGCACTCGGAAAAAATGTATACAATAAATTTTAGGATCATAATAAGTAAATTATAAATATTTATTCATTTTTTAGGAATAATGCAGGCTAAATCATACCCCGCCCCATGCACTAAACCCTCCGTCAACGGGTATAACGATACCGGTAACAAAGCTTGAGATATCGGAAACCAGATAGAGGGTTGTACCAACCAGCTCCTCCACTTCACCGAATCTTCCAAAAGGGGTGTTGTTGATAATCTTTTCGCCCCGTTCGGTCAATGCTTCGTTTTCGTCTTTTAGAAGGAAGCGGTTTTGATTGGTCAGGAAAAAGCCCGGTGCCATAGCATTAACACGTAAGCCGGTTTTTGCCAGATGTACAGACAGCCATTTGGTAAAGTTGGTGATGGCTGCTTTGGCAGCAGAATAAGCCGGGACTTTGGTTATCGTTGTTATCGCAGCCATGGAGGAAATATTCAGAATACTTCCATGGCCTTTCTGCAACATGTCTTCCCCAAAAACCATGATGGGCAGGAGGGATCCTTTGAAATTAAGTGCGTAAACAAAATCGAATCCTTCCATATCCATCTGAAAGAAAGAGCCTTTCAAGTCCGAAATATCCTCTTTGGACATAATTTCTTTCGCTGTGGTACCCTTGGGTGAATTACCCCCTGCGCAGTTGATAAGTATGTCGATGGTGCCTAAATCGTCATGAATTTGTGTTTTAATATCTTTGAGGGCATCCTTCTCCAATACATCTGCCTTATAAGGTGCAGCGGCAACTTGATATGCTTTTCGAAGTTCTTCGGAAAGTTTTTGCGCTTGCTCAAAATCCATATCGAGAATAGCTGTTTTGGCTCCTGTGGATGCCAGTCCGTGGGATATGGCACTGCCAATAATACCTGCGCCTCCTGTTATGACGCATACCTTGTCTTTTAAATCATTGAAATTGTTTTGTATCATAATGGATTAGCATTGTTTAAATGGTTCATATTCTCTTTGATAAAGATCTCTATGGGTAATATGTATTCTTTTTCAATGGTTTGGTTTAATACCAGGGTATTCAACAAACTTTTAATGCTCATATAACCCTGATCAAATGGTTTTTGACTGATCAGGTAAGTAATGGTGTCTTTTTCCAGGTAGCTCAGGTTTTCTTCTGTCAGATCATATCCGATCAGGTAAAGCCGGAGTCTGGTTTGTTCAAGATAACGGGCAATCTTGAAAGCTTTTGAGTTGGTAACAAAAATCCCTTTGATACGGGGATATTTTTCGAGATATGCTGATAAGTGCTGGTGAATATCAGTGGTTTGGTTGCTTTTAATGTGGAGCAGGTGTACTTTGTTTTTATTTGTGAAACAGCTTTCAAATCCTTTTTGCCGGTTCATTAGATGCGGGTAGGTGCCTGTAGATTTGGCCAGATGTGTGATGAGCAATTCATCTTTGGGAGACAAACAATTTTGCATCAGTTTTCCTGCCACTTTTCCACTTTGATGATCGTCCTGGCCTATATAGGTAAGGTTGTTTTTGCCTTCCAGCTTAGAGTTAATAAATACATAAGGTATTCGGTTCTTATCGCAGTATTTCATCAAGCGATCCGCTTCGCCGGAAAAGAGTGGTGCCAGAATTACTCCGTCCGGTTGATATTCTATGATTTTGTTGATACATGTTTTGAATGATTTTCTGTCGAGTTGGTTGAACAGAAATTTGCGGTGGGTGACACTCAGATGTTTGATTTCATGGCTGGCTTTATCGATACCCACTATGGGGCTTTGCCAGAAAGAACTGTCCTGTTGAGGATCAGGAGTACATACAGCCAGCCGGTAAGTTCTCCTGGATGCAAGAATCCTTGCGGACAGATCCGGTTCATAGTTGAGTTCTTCGATGATATTTTGAATGCGTTTTTTGGTGGTCTCAGATACTTCACCCCGGTCATGGATCACCCGGTCAACGGTACCATGTGATACCCCTGCCATTGCTGCTATATCTTTAATTCTCGCTTGTCCTTTGTCCATATAATGAACGGGAGATTACAGGATTAAAATTTTATGGCAATTTCCATGCTGAACATGTGAAATTTATTATATTTTTCGCTATGATCTTTGTTACAAGGCTTTCCGTGTACGCACACGACAAATATAAAAAATATTTTATGCCAAACATGAAGATATGTAGAATTTATTCAAACCCACCAAACATTCAAACTCCTGTCAAACATTCTCACATTGACGCATTCACGTATTGAAGCATTCTTATTACCTGTTCTGTTTTTCATGAATATTGTCCAACGATGAATATTGTCCAACCTGTTTAATAAATAGAAACTTTTTTTGTATCCTTGCACCTGTATTATTCATAAAAAATGGATAAAAATTTATAAAAACAGAAATATCAGTACTTTACGTATTATGTTCAAAAAATTCTATTTTCATATATTTTTTCCGAGTG
>CAYYLT010000157.1:0-7969 GCA_964472385.1 uncultured Bacteroidales bacterium | reverse complement strand
TCATGGTAAGTTACACAAGGCCAATTAAATAAATAAAAAATAATCTTGTGAAACCTGCATGCAGCAACCTACACAACAAGGCAATGTATAAAGCATGCAGGTTCCACAATGATTGAGCACATCATATTTATTTTAAGATTTAAATCCTATTGAATGACAAGCTATTCATTAAATTCTATACTTGTGAAATATTACAGATTACTACTCGCTTTCATCGTTGCACTTTTCATAAGTGAAATATCTTTTGGTCAGACTGATACGCTTTTCTGGTTTGCAGTGCCTTATGTTTCTGATGAGCATGTTGCTGACCTGCAGGCTGACTTAACATTAACCGCAACAGATAAGGTTAAACCTACCAATGTAACTATATCGCAACCACATGATCCCAATTTTGCTCCGATCAATCTTACTATTGATCCGACCGTAGGGGCTACAGAGAATGTCCATTTCGACGAAACTGATATCCGAAGGTTCAGCAACAGCCATTACAATGTCAAAGAAAACTCTGCTTTGCTGATTCAGGCAGACAGGGATATCACAGCGTATTATGAAATGCACCGGCCACAAAACAACCCGGATATTTTTAGTCTAAAGGGCAATAATGCGTTGGGTACGGAATTCTGGGTGCCCTTTCAGGAATACTGGCCTAATCAAACTGCCTATGATACAGCATTTAGTCAGATTTGCGTGGTAGCCACCGAAAACAATACCCAGATCGAGGTAAATTTCCTCAGACCTGCTGAAGGTTTTGGTGTGGGAACCCATCTAATTAATCTGGACAGGGGTGAGACCTTTATGTTTGTCCCTCAGCATGATATTGATGGATTTCCGGGGCAGGATCCCGGCGACCGACTTGTAGGGACGCACATTAGTGTACTTAATAACAAACCTATTGCTGTGACCACCGGCGATGATTCAGTAGAGAAAGGCGGTTGGGATTATATTGGTGATCAACTTGTGCCTGTAGTGAACTTTGAAGGGCAGAATACCATTGGTGAGGAATATATTGTGATGAAAGGGAAAGTGAATGATAATAATGGCAATGAGAAGGTGTATATATTAGCCACCCAACCCAATACCACCATTGATGTAGATATTAAGGGTAAAGCTTCTTATCCGGTCAATATTCCTAATGCAGGCGGACAAGCAGAAAT
Organism: uncultured Bacteroidales bacterium; assembly: GCA_964472385.1. GTDB lineage: Bacteria > Bacteroidota > Bacteroidia > Bacteroidales > UBA12077 > JAGXLC01. The sequence goes on along the minus strand of CAYYLT010000157.1, from coordinate 6,815 downwards.
TGATTTAATCCAGCTTGATAACGATCATTATGTTCATCTTGATTCGGATAAACCTATATATGTTTATCATATTGCAGGTTTTGGCACGGAGTTGGGTGGTGCGGTGGTTCCAACAATTGATGGATGCACTGGTTCGCTCTCCGTGAGTTTTGTGCGTTCAAAAAGTGAACCGTTTTATTTGAATCTTATGACCACGCAGGAAGCCATTGACAGCTTTTTCATCTCTCAAAACAACGGGCCGGCCTTACCTTTCCTGGATGTTTCAGATTTTGAACAGGTAGGATCCACTGATTTTTATGTTTTAAAAGATGCATCCAAATTTTTTCCTGATGATCCTATCACTTTAGGTGGTATTCCCACAGGTGCAAATATTCGGATATTTAATAAGAAAGGGGTCTTTCATCTGGGTACAATCAATGGCGTGGTCTCAGGAGGTGGATGTATTTATGGTTATTTCTCCGATTATATTGATAACAGAGGGGAAGCAGAAATTGTAGCTTCAGGTGGAGCCCTGCTTAGCCGCTGTTATGGAGATACAATAGAACTTAAAGCTTCCGGTGGTATCAGTTATAGCTGGAGCCCCGCAAAGTACCTGAATAATCCTGATACTTCCCATCCAAGGGGGCTTTTCCCCCCCAGTTATCCCGATTCAACCTATGATTATGCTGTAACTATCTCCCGGCCCTGCTATGGAGATACAGTGATGCATGTATTGTTTGAGATCTATCCAAATGTTACTGCTGATTTTAGTATTGACAATGCAGTGGGTTGTGCACCGCATGAAATTCGAATTGTTAACAACAGTGAAGGAGCGAATGAATTTAGTTGGGATTACAGGGATGACAGGTCTTATGATTCAAATACAACAGATTCAATTCATTATCACGCCTATAGTAATATAGGATCAACCGACAGTATCTATACCCTCAAGCTTAGGGCAGAGAACGATACAACAAGTTGTATAGATTTTAAAGAACGAGAAGTCAGAGTTTTCCCTGAGATTAATGCCGGCTTTGCCCAGAGTGGAACCGTAGGCTGTAATCCTTTTTCTGTATCCTTCTCCGATACTTCAACAGGCCATCTCGACAAATATGATTGGACTTTCGGAGATGGTGCTTCTTCCTCTCAACCCTCACCCGATCATGAATACATCAATCCTACTTCTGCGGATACTTCCTATACAGCTCAGCTGGTTACTACTTCACCGTATTTTTGCCGGGATACTGCCAGGAAGGATATTCTCGTGCATTCCTTCTTGGAAGCTAAATTTACAATCCATACCACCAAAGGTTGTTCTCCATTTGCCATTGATATCAACCACAATTCTAAAGGTGGGGTGGACACAGCTTTTTGGAATTTCAATGGAACCAGCGGATTTTCCTTCTCAGATACCACTTATGATAAAACCATAGCACCGCCGCTTATATATGTTCACGATACAGCAAGCATTTATACTGATACCGTAGAAATTGAACTTATAGTCAACAATGGCAATTGTACTGATACGCTTCGCGATAGTGTTTTTGTCTACCCTGAGGTAATTGCGGATTTTTTGCCTCCAGATTCTGCTTCCTGTAATCCTATGGAAGTTAAGTTTAGGAATTATTCTTCGTTCGCAGGTATTGCTGATACCCTGGGTCTAACTTATGATTGGGATTTTGGGGACGGTGGAAACTCTGAAAGCTATCAACCCATGCATCTATTTGAAAACATCAATCCCTATGACACCAGCTATACAGCCCTGCTCACTGTTACCAATCCCCAGGGATGCTGGGATACAGCTTCATCGGTGATAACGGTTTCACCTTATATCAAGGCTGATTTTAAAGTGGATGAGGGCAGCGGCTGTGCGCCCCATACCGTTACCATCACCAATACATCCAAGGGAGGCATTAATTCCTATGAATGGGATTTCGGCGACGGAACCTCTATCCGCACAGATTCTAAGGATACCCTGATGCATACCTATACCAATATCACCGCAACAGTCAATACCCATATCCTTCACCTGGTGGTGGAGAACGAAGATAACTGCACAGATACGCTGACCAGGGTTATAAAGGTTTATCCCTCAGTAAATGCCGATTTTGATATTTTGGATATGACCGGTTGCAACCCCGATTCGGTGAATTTTGATAACCATTCGGCCTATATCGGTACAAGCGACACCTCCAATCTTTCATATAGCTGGGATTTTGGCGACGGTAGCTCTTCTAATAAGCATGAACATCCGCATACTTTTTTCAATCAAGGGGATACCACAGCCTTTTTCCCTGTAGAACTGATTGTCACAGGGCCCTATACCTGTTCGGATACCTTGGTGGACACGCTAACTGTTAACCGGTATGTAGAAGCAGATTTTACGGTGGAAAGAGCAGATAGCTGCTCTCCTTTCAATGTACGCATTGAAAATCACTCAAGCGGGGGCATATATGATTGGTACTGGGATGTGGATAATTTTTCATCCTTTCCTTCTATTGATTCTACCACTACCAACCAGGGTAGCTTTATGCATCGTTATGTCAATACAACCGGGAAGGATAGCCTGGTTATGCTGACATTAATTGCCAGAAATGCCAGCGGCTGTTCCGATACAACGCAAAGGCAGATTAGGATATATCCGGAAGTGACCGCAGCATTTCAACCAGACAATGGCATTGATTGCGATCCTTATGATCTCATCCCGCAAAACTTATCTTCCTATACCAACGGGGATACCCTGGGTTTAAGTTATAACTGGGATTTTGGGGATGGGGGTACTTCCAACCAGTTTGAACCTCCTCATCGATATGAAAATACAACCGATGCTACCATAACTTACCCTACCAAACTGAAAGTGATCAGTCCCAATGGCTGTAAAGATAGCATTACTCATCCTGTGGAAGTATATCGTTATGTAGAAGCCGATTTTACTGTTGCACGGGTTGATAGCTGTTCTCCATTCCATGTGCGGATAGAAAATCATTCAAGGGGGGGAAGTTATGATTGGTTTTGGGATGATGATGATTTGTCAACTCCTGATACTTCAGGTTTCCCATCAGGTTTCACGAAGATTTACCGCAACACCAGCGGTACGGACAGCATCGTTCACTTGACTTTGATTGCGAGCAATGCTTCTGGTTGTTCTGATACACTGCAAAAACAGATCATTATTTATACGGAAGTGACAGCCGAATTTGATCCGAAAGATGCCATTGACTGTAATCCGCATCCTGTGCTCTTTGATAACCTGTCAAGGCATACCGGTACTGCAGATGATACCACCGGTCTGATCTACAGCTGGGATTTCGGTGATGGGGGTACCTCTGCCAAATTTGAACCCATGAATGTTTTTGAAAATATACAAAGCACTACTGCGGATTATTATGTGAACCTGCAAGTTAAAAGCCCCCACGGCTGTACGGATGAATTTGAGGATACCGTGCAGGTATATCCTTATGTTGAACCCAGCTTCACCGTGGAACGAGCTGATAGCTGCTCCCCGTTCAACGTGCGGGTAACCAACCATTCCAGCGGGGGTATTTATTACTGGAACTGGTTTTATACCGGTCCCGGTGCTCCGGACCTTGAAACCCATAACAGGGGTAACTTATACCATCAGTATGTCAATCAGACAGGTATTATTCTTAACCACGAAATTACCCTTATTGCAGGTACCGATACCGGGGGTGGTGCCATCGGCTGTACGGATACAATGCGTAAAATCATTACTGTTTACCCGGAAGTAACTGCTGATTACCAGCCGTTGGACACCATCGACTGCAACATGTTCGAGCTGCCCTTCGATAACCGTTCGGCCTATACCAGTACTTCAGATCATTCTGATCTTACTTACAGGTGGGATTTCGGTGATGGACTGCATTCGAAAAAGTACGAACCCTTCCACAATTTTGTCAACCCCGACGATACGGTGAAAGACTTTTTAACAGAACTCCGGGTCTACAGCCCATACAACTGTACGGATACCATAACCGATACTGTCCAGGTTGAGCCTTTTATAGAAGCTGATTTTGAGATCAATAGAAACAAAGGGTGTTCGCCGCTTGATATCAGCATCACCAATGACTCTAAAGGAGGGATTACAGATTATTACTGGTTCTGGAATGACGACAACCTGAATCTTTCAGCTGCCGACTCTGACACTAAGGATGCCGGTTTTATCCATACCTATACCAACACATCGGGTTCACCACAAATTCAGCTATTGACCCTGATCGTTTCGAACGGAAATTGTTACGATACCGTAAAGCAGCAGATAACGGTGTATTCCTCTTTGAATGCCCACTTTACGCAGGACACCATCCGTGGTTGCAATCCCCTTATGGTGAATTTTGAAAGCCGTAATTCCACTTCTACCAGCTATAGCTGGCAATTCGGAGATGGGGCTACCAGTAACCTGCAGCATCCCATTCATGAATTTGAGAATCCTTCTGTTCATGATAAGGTATATACGGTAAAATATATTCCAGAGACCCGCTATGGCTGCACGGATACAGCCTATCAGGATATTTACGTTCATTCCAAACTACAGGCTGATTATAAGGTCAAGGAGGATCAGGGTTGTCCGCCTTTTAATGTGGCCTTTGAAAATACTGCTGTGGGTAATCCTGCAAATACTTATCAATGGTCGATAGACGGAAATCCGGTTTCCGGAGCACCAACCAACAAATCGCTTTTTATGCATACCTTTACGAATGCCGATCCTGTTGTGAAGGAATTCGAGGTAGAGCTACTGGCAGAAAATCCCCACGGCTGCCAGTCGACCTACCGCGATACCATCACCGTTTATCATGACGTGGATGCTGATTTTGACATGGACCGCATAGCTGGCTGCAATCCGCTGTCAATTGAATTTTCCAATGAAGCCAATGTGCCCGCAGGAACCGGCTACAGTTGGAGCTTCGGAGATGGAGCCACCTCGGCTCTGCCAGATCCCAAACATACGTTCTTTAATTATGACAGGGCCACAGATATTACTTACACGATCGGACTGGAAGTGATATCACCCTATGAGTGCCGCCACGACACCAGTAAGACCATCAAAGTCTACCACCAGCCTAAAGCGAAGTTTGAGATCGATACAACCACTTCTTGTCCGCCACTGGTGGCCACCATGACGGACCGTTCCATTGGTCATGATTCGCTGCAATGGCGCTTTGGCGATGGTAACTTCAATGCTTCCGACCATACTGTCAGCCATTCTTACCCGAATACCACCAATAATGTCAAACCTTATGCGCTTGAATTGTATGTGGAAACCGGCCGGGGATGCCGCGATAGTACCAACCTGGTATTGAATGTCTATCCCGAAGTGGAAGCGCGATTTGGTATTGATCAACCTGAAGCCTGTGCACCATTGGTTACGGGATTTATCAATACTTCCCGTAATGCGGATTTTTATAGTTGGCAATTCGGAGATGGCGGTACTTCCAGTCAAAAGGAACCAATATATCAGTTTACCAATACTTCCGATGCAGATACTACTTATCATATCACCTTAATCTCCAGCTCTGCCTTTGAGTGTGTAGATACCATCGTTGATTCGGTCAGGGTGAACGCACAACCCATTGCTGAATTTAACATCCTGGAGGGTTATGAACTTCAGCGGTGGCCTGAATCCAGGGTATTCTTCCAGGATTGGTCCAATGAAGGCCCCTGGAGATATACATGGGACTTTGGCGACGGCAAGCAAAGCAACAATGCGGAGCGCACTTTCCATGACTACGATCACTGGAACACCATGGGCGAAGAGTATACCATTAGCCTGGAGCTCAATAGCAAAACTTCTTCCTGCTGGGATACTATCAGCAGAGACATACGGATCCTGCCTCCCCTCATTCACCCGGGCTTTAAGATGGTAAATTCTAAAGGCTGTGAGCCGCTGGAGGTACGTTTTGCCGGCGATAAATCGCCCTTTGATGAGAAATATCAATACGACTGGGATTTTGGTGACGGAAGTACGGGTAAAGGACGTATAATAAGCCACCAATACGATTCGGCAGGTACTTATTATGTGAAGATGCAAGCCGGCGCCGAAGGAGGTGAGGCTATTACCTACGATACGGTTGTGGTGTATAAACGACCGGTGGTCAATTTTGATGTGGATCCCACGCTGGTAATGCTTCCCGACCAGAAGATAAACTGTTATAACTTCACCAATCATGCCACCCGATATGAATGGGATTTTGGTGACGGCAGCAAAACTTCCAATATGGAGGCGCCATCCCATCAGTATTCCAACCTGGGCGTTTATACCGTTACCTTGTCTGCCTGGTCGGATAAAGGTTGCCTGGACGTAGATTCCCTGCCGGAAATTGTTGAAGTGCAAGGTAAAGGGTATATCAAATTTCCCAATGCCTTTACTCCGAGCGAAAGCGGGCCAAGCAAAGGATACTGGGATCCCGAAGCTACTGACAATGATATATTCCACCCTGTGGGTGAAGGTATAAAGGAATACCAGTTGGAGATATACAACAAATGGGGTGAACGCCTGTTTATATCCCATGATTTTCGCGTTGGTTGGGACGGTTACTACAAAGGTGAGATGATGAAACAGGATGTGTACATCTGGAAAGTAGAAGGGAAGTTTTATAACGGCAAGAGCTTTGAGGATATGGGCGATGTCACCTTATTGCGCAACTTCCCCAATGGAAATGGTGACTAATATCCGCTGTAATTAGCTTTCTTCAACTGCTTTTACCACATTGGCATTAAAATATTTCCAAAATCAATGGTTTTCTTATCAGCACAATTAAAATTTTTTACCCTGCATTATTCATGCGTCAAGTTTTGGGTAGATGCAAGGCGTCGAAAGC
>CAYYLT010000156.1:0-8081 GCA_964472385.1 uncultured Bacteroidales bacterium | reverse complement strand
GGTATAAACAGCCCTACCCCCCAGATGAATCCAGTAACGCGAGGGTATTTCCTGTATGTATTGATCCCCGTACCTTCTCACATATTCATCCAGAGAATGTTTTGTTTGATCATCAAAAGCTTCTATATCATCATAAAAATCCATAACCCAGGGCAAAGGTTGTATACCGGATAGCTTACATGCCTGCATCAAGCCTTTGACTTGATAAAATGGAATCCGTTCGTTATGGAAAGGACTCATAGAAATCAGCAACTGCCTGATACCATATGACCGCAATGAATCAAGCACATCCATGGCCTGCCGTTGATTTTGATACCAGGATGCATTGGTTTCCACGTATTGAATGCCCATCCCCCAATGCCTCGCTGCATCAACTACCTCTAACAAACGGGGAACATCAAGCATGGGTTCCCCACCACCCATATGGATATGGTAACATCCTAAAGATTGCATTTTTTGAAGTACTTCTTCTGCCACAGACCGGTCAATATAATCGTTAGCCCTCCCTGGTGAACATGCATACAGACAATGACTGCACCGGGAAGTGCAGTGATAATTCGTGATCAATCCCCCGGATAGCAAATGATTTATATGAAGTTGCTCCATGCTGATAAGATTTGTCATTGCTGTCAAAGAAAAAAGAAATATGATTAACAGGAAAATGTATGGCATATTTTTCTTATTTTTGAGAGAGAATCATCAGATCACCTTCGGCCTCTGTTATTCAGCGGCTAATACCTGATTTTCACTATATATCCTAAAATGCATAAACTATGAATCCCTTATTTAAAAAACCAACTCAAAAAACTGCTTCCGTAAGTATGGCATTTACCTTTATGCTGTTGTTTCTTTTTCCCATACACCATGGGGCCTTTGCTCAATCGAAAGCCAATGCCTTTTATGTTCCGCTATGTGATGATACCCGCATAAATATTGAGGGACCACACCGCTTTATAGAGGTAAACGGTCTTTGTGGCTATCATCCCCTTAGTATTCAGACAAAAGCCACTATCGAACCGGAAATCCATAAAGGGGAAACCGGTACCCTCTCCTTCTGGTTTTCCCCTTTGGAAGACATGCGGTTTTATATGAACCCGAAGATTGGTGATCCTCCCACCATAGCCATTCGTGATTTTTCTCTTGTTTCAGATGTTCCCATGCACAACAAATCTGCAGCCATCTCCTATGGCATTTACTGGACAGCCGGATATCCCCAATTGATGGGCAAATTCAAATCAGGGGCTGTATGGGATGTGCTGGATTACGGCCTGGCCCCTTTTGTTTATGGAGAAGCGGTACCCATGCGCAAAGGATATTGGTATCACGTGGGCCTGACATGGAACAAAAAGGAAAACAACCTGAAACTCTATGTAAACGGTATACTGGCAGGATATAATCATCATGCTGAAAATTTTGATCCTGTGCCCGACAGGCTTTATGTGGGAAACACCATGATGGTGATGAAAGATTTGAAAGTTGCCAGTGATATCCTGGAAGAAGATCAATTGCGCAATATTTATGCAGCGAACAAACCCCAGGGAAATGACAAGGCAGATCAGGATATCAAAAATAACTTCCTGGTTCAACCGCAACCGGATTTTAACATGAAAAGGGATAATTCCTGGGAAAAAGTGTATTCCTGCAGTTTTACAAACCCGGAAGATCTGGATAGCTGGATCTTTCAGGCCGGAGAAAAATACCGGGATCAATTTGAATTATCCACCTCAGATGAAGGCCTGCTGATCAAAACACCCGACATTATCGCCCAGGAGACCAGAATGTATTTATGGAGCCCCCGCACATTTGAAGGAGACCAATGGATCGAATTTGATTTCCAGGTGCTCTCCGATGAGGGACTGGCGCTTTTGGTAGCTTGTGCAAGCGGCTATCAGCGGGAGGATTTCATTAAGGAATACGGGGTGACCAAAACGGGGAATATGGGATTCATCCTTAATGACATCAGGGATTATCACTGGGAATTCATGAGGCGTGTCGAATTAATGCGGCATGATATGGCAACCAATTATGTTGCCAAAAATCCATGGTACTGGCGTATGCACTTCTCTACCTTTCCCAGGTTGGAAAACGGCAAATGGTACAGGCTGCGCTTTATCAAAATGGGACATCGCCTAATCGGCTCCATCGATGGAAAAAAGGTCTTTGACATCGAAGATGATCCGACCGTCAATAATGGACCGGTATTAAACTACGGACGCATCGGCATCAGGCAAATGTACCAAACCTCCATGCGGTACAAAAATTTGGTGGTTTACGAGAAAAAATAAATCCATGATGCAGAGGCATGATTTGGGAACAAAAACATCTTCTAACCTTAAACTTCAGATATTATGGGAAAAATGAAAAGACGAGATTTTATCAAAAAAAGTGCGATAGGGACTGCCGGAATAACCATCGGCGCGATGGGATTCAGTCCTAAATCTTACGCGTCCATCCTGGGGGCGAACGATCGCCTCACCGTTTCGGTTGTCGGAGTGCGCTCAAGAGGAGGCAAACATATCAGTGCGTTTTGTACCTTGAAAGACAGCAGGAATGTGCGAATAAAATCCATCTGCGATGTGGACGAACAATTTTTTGCCGAAAGGGTGCAGGCCATTCAAAACCGGACGGGTGTCAAAGCATCGACAGAAGTAGATATGCGAAAAGTTCTTGACGACAAGGACATTGATGTGGTAGCTTTTGCCACACCCAACTTCTGGCATGCTTTGGGAACCATATGGGCCTGCCAGGCGGGCAAACATGTTTATATTGAAAAACCCGTCTCCTGGTGCATTGATGAGGGCAGGAAAATGATCCAGGCTGCCAAAAAATATAATGTAAGGGTTCAGGTAGGTACCCAGGGTCGAACGAATGCGAACACCATAAAAGCCATGAAATTTTTACAGGATGGTGGCATTGGCGATATTTACAAAGCCCGTGCGCTTGTCATCAAATCCCGCAGTCCCTTTGGAACAGCCCAAAACAACGAACCACCGGCATCGCTGCATTACGATATGTGGCTGGGACCGGTATCCTACCGTCCCTACAATGAAAAGAAAGTGCATTACAACTGGCATTGGTTCTGGGATACAGGCAACGGGGAAACCGGCAACACAGGGCCGCACATGCTGGATATAGCCCGCTGGGGAATGAACAAAAAAGAAGAACACCCTGCACAGGCTTATTCTATCGGGAATAATTTCGCTTTTTCCAGTTGTGAGCAGGAAACGCCGAATACCCAGTCCTCTATGTTTAAATACAAGGACAACAGTATGATTGAATTAGATGTGCGTGGTCTCTATTCTAACGCCGAAGCAGACATGGGCTTGAGACAAGGCAATATTTTTTATGGTACAGATGGTTACCTGGTACTCGGTCTTTTCAGCACCTGGAAAGCATACCGGAAAAATGAGAAAAATCCTTTTGTTGTCTCTACTCCTGAAGGCGTACAGGAAGAAATTACGCTGAAAGGAACCGAAGGTGCGGAGCATTTCGCCAACTTCCTGGATGCCATACGCTCCGGCAAAGATGAGGATCTGAATGCCAACATCAGTGACGGGCATTATGCTGCAGCACTATCTCATATGGCCAATATATCGCACCGCCTGGGCCGCGGGATGCAAATTGACGACGCGCGGGAAAAATTCATCAATGATCCGGAAGCCAATGCCATGCTGACCAGAAAAAAATACAGAAAACCCTATGTCGTTCCGGATAATGTGTAGCGGATATACTTTTATTTATAAACATGTATTCATTTTTTATGAATAATGCAGGTTAGGTCAGGCTTAACCTGACTGCTTTTGCAATCTGCCAATGCCTTTGCTTATCATGGCGATTTGTCCGCCGTGATAAGCATTGTGCTCGGCAACAATGGCGGCCTGCCGGAGCAAATTGTGTCCGGAATTAGCAGCAAATGGTTCGAACAGATCGTTTGCCGGGTTGTTCAACATATCAATCATTTCTTCCCAAAGTGCATTAATATGCTGCTCTGAATTGTTCCATGCTTCAATGGATCGGGCTTCCCTCTGCTCGGGCCAAAAACCATCAGGCCACGGCGGCGACTGGTAATAGGAATCTTTGGAATACTCGACCAGATCATGCAGCGCTATGCGGATATGCTCTACGATCTCCCAAATTGCATGCGAAAAGCCCTCAACCCGCTGCCCGGTGATCTCATAGGGTACGGTATCAAGAAGCTGGGGTAAGGCTGTAAAGGCATTGCCCTGCCTTATAAGCCTTACCAGTTGGTTGCGTAAGAGATGATCGTTTTCCATGAGCGCAATAGCCATTAAGATTCAGATGACTGGTTTGCCATGTATGGGCCCCCATTTTTCAGACTGTGCCTCCGTAAGGCCTTTTTCGGAAAAAACATCGTTCAAATCCTTACACCTTCTCTGATCAAAAAAATTATGCATATGGATCAAGTCAATGGAATCGGTGTTGAGGCGTTTCAAACTGCGCTCCAGCAAACGCCGGGTGCCATCATAATCGGGTGCCTCTGTTTTGCTGACGAGAAAAATTTTTTCTCTTACCAAAGGAACCATATTCCCCATCCTTTTGCCAGCATTACCGAAACCTACCCTTAGCATTCACACCCATACCCCTTAATCCTTCAAAAGCCGGTAAACCAGTTGCCGCCGCAATGCCTTTAAGAAAATCTCTCCTGTCCATGACGGATATTTTTTTGCATTCGAATTCAACCAAACCTCATTTCATTGATAGGTCTACAAATTTTCAAGAAACATTGTTTATTCCGGACAAAGACTTTGTGTAACAAAATGAATATCCTTCGCTAATCTCTTTGAATTGGATGAACTCGTGACCAGGTTTCTTTGGGGAGTGGATGCATATAGGGAAGTTAGCCAGCATTATACGCGCACATGGCTCATGACCCTTAGGCTTTTTATGGCCCGGTAAAGCAGCTTTCTTACGGATTCATTGTGAATATTCATGATTCCTGCAATCTCCCGGTAACTCATTTCTTTATAAAACCTGAGGTAAATCGCTTCCTGTTCTCTTTTTGATAGTTGCTTGATATTCCTGTCAAGGGCAGCTTTTCGCTCTTCTGACATTTCATTCCCTATTTTTTCTAGATCATTAGACCGTTTGAGGTCGTTTTGAAAAGATGCACCGGGTTCGTTGACCGCCATTTTTATGGATTTTTTTATATGGTTGTATAATCTTCTGCGCAAAGAAGCCATCAGATAGCTTCGGATATTGTCTGTTGCTCCCAGGGTCTTCAAATGGGAGACCATATATAAAAAAAGCTCCTGTATGCTTTCCCGTATCAAATCCTCATCCGGCACAATCCTCCAACCATAATTGAAAAGCATCGTATAGTTTGATTTATAAATTTTCTCCAGCGCCTTTTTATCTCCGTGCTTTAAATCCTGCCAAAGCGTGTAATCGCTGGTTATTGTATGGCTTGTTTTCATAGAAACAATATCTTCATTCTTTATGTATAGAAAGCAACGATACATTTAACTTGCTATACTCTGAAATTGGATAAGATGTTGTTATAATTTTATGAGCAGCTAAAAAATGGTGACAAATGAAACCTGCATGCAGTGACCCCCACAACAAGGTAATGAATAAAGCATGCAGGTTCCATGGTGGGATAGCACAACATTCGAACCATGAAATGATGTTTCATTGAAAGACAAACCTCTATTTAAGCTTTATACGCATGAATCGCCGGTAATAAAATACTGAAAAACAGTAAAATAAAGGGGCTGTTCGTAAAATACTTTTACTTGTTTTGATCAGTATGTGGCAGCCTGCTGTTTGTCATCATCATAACGCTCCTGTTCTATAGCTTTATGGTAATAAGGCAGGGTATCAGTACCTGTAAGTTTGAATTTTTGATTGATCTTGTGGATGAAGTGATCCACACCATACTCTTTCCCCGGCACAAAACCCGGGACCGTGATAACCTGAACCAGAGCACCTCCATATCCACGATGCACAATACCCCTTGGAATATATACCAGATCACCCTCTTTCAGCGGGGTTTCCTGCAACAATCCGGAAAGATGCTTCCGCGAGAGCTTATCATAATTTCTGATTAGATCCAACTGATTGCTGGTGATCAGTTTGGCTCCTGGCCTGGCCCTTTGAACCAGGTAGAATTCTTCAAAACCACTCTCCTGGGGATGGTAATGGGTAAAAGAGTTGGTGATTCGCACGCGATGGGCATTCAATGCATGATACTGATAGGGTCCAACATCGCTCTCCCAGGTCAACAATATCCTTCGATAGGCCCCAGTATCCGATGCACATCCTCCCGGTGCATCGGTAATATTGGGATCCCAATCCGGTCGGATAAACCGTGGAACCGACTGATCAGGTTTTTCTGGTACCTCAAAGGCCAGCATGTCAATCAAACTATCTGTGGTCCACACCTCCCGTTTATGGAGCAAAACAATGTCTCCGACGGAAACCCTGGAAGATTCTCCCGTAGAAATGGTTGCAGTTCCACTGCCCTGTTGCAAAAACAATATGCGCTCAACAGGCATGGGATCTATCCTTTTGGTTTGCTGAAAATATTCCAGGTCGTAACCAGGATTTTGGCTTCGGAATGCCTTACGAAGGGTCTTAAAATCTTGCGACCCTTCCTTATCGAGTTTGGCTATACTTATATAATCAGGAGCTTTATGGCTTTGGTTTTTAATTTTTAATCCCTGGCCCATGGCTGTAGTTACGCCGCCAATAGCAGCAATAACCAGCGTTATATGAAACAATTTATAAATGAATCGCATGGCAGTATGTTTGGTCCCGGTTAAAACCGTATTATTTCTTATGTAATGCATAACAAATAATTCTTTTCAATGTTTTAGTGTATGATAAAGTCCTGGGCAGCATGATAGCACAGTATATTAGGGGAAAAATAATGGGCATCTTTAAATAATGGGCATCTTTAATTATATAAATCGGTTTCATGAATAAAAAATATAACCAATTACCGCAAATTTAGATATTTTTCGTATTTTGTCATAGAAAAATTTATAGATCTTTATGCAGTAAATGCTTAACCTGTATCTTTCATAGAACATGAGAAAACATTTATAAACAAAGGATATGAGTATATTACTTATTATGTTCAAAAACTTTTATTTATATTCATTTTTTCCGGGTGCGCCATTTTTTTGGGCATCTGCTGCATTGCTAAAGCCTTGAAGTAGGCGACTTTATCGTTTGCTTTTAACGGCTTGCATCTACCCAAAACTTGACGCATAAATAATACAGGTTAAATACGGATAAACTTATTGGCATCAGATCGAACTCATATTACAATCCAATTCAATGTTTTCACTGCAAATACCGGAATTTTTGATCCTTGGATCCTTATTGGGTTTAACTGCCGGCATATCACCAGGGCCACTATTAACCCTTGTATTGACCCAAACATTAAAACATAACAAGACTGAAGGCATCAAAATTGCGATTTCCCCCTTGATTACAGATCTACCCATTATTGTGCTGACGCTCCTTGTTTTCTATAAACTCGATCAATTCAATACTATACTGGCTGTCATTGCCTTCATCGGAGGTATATTTTTAGCATACCTCGGTTATACATCTTTCATGACAAAAGGATTGGCTGTTAATAACGCCAATCCCAATGCTGCATCCGTAAAAAAAGGCATTTTTGCCAATATGTTAAACCCGCATCCTTATGTATTCTGGGCAACAATAGGTACGCCATATGTGTTTAAAGCATTTGATATTAGCCTGCTAACGGTTATTCTGTTTTTTATTTCCTTTTACATGCTATTAATTGGGTCAAAAGTTGCCCTCGCATTGATCGTATCTCGATCCAAAAAACGGATCAATCAGAAAGCCTATATTATAATCATGAAAGTGCTTGGTATCATATTGTTTGCCTTTTCACTATTGTTTTTTTATGATGCTATAAAATATTTGGGCTACAACTAAAGCACTCCATGTAAAATTCTTAAAAAAATCGATGATGAATGAAAATCTAACCGAACAAATAAAAGATCTGATTTACAAAAAAAACAGATTGAGATCCCTGTCAATGGAAAACCTGCTTAGTTTTGAAGGTTTTATTAAAGAAAACA
>CAYYLT010000155.1:0-8113 GCA_964472385.1 uncultured Bacteroidales bacterium | reverse complement strand
CGTCAGCTTTCGACGCCTTGCATCTACCCAAAACTTGACGCATGAATAATGCAGGATAGAACAAAATGTGAAATTAGTATAACTTTACTAACCTGGATTATTCATGCGAAATTATAAAAAATATGGCATCATGCAAAACATTACCGGACAGCCAGGATATTTTAACTTCTTTCCCGGGTTTATGCGGGTTTTTCATTATAAAGTCCTGCAAATTGCGTATATTTGTTCACTATAACGGTTTAGCCTTATGCAACTCAAGTCATATCAAATCTTCAGGTTTTTTTTCATTGTCTTATCCCTGATCTGTGTTTTCACGCCCTTGCTGAATGCTGATGAGCGCGAGGATTTTGATAAAGGCAATCCTGGCTCATTATTATCCCTGAATTCTTCATGGGTGGATAGCGTCATGAATGATATGACCCTTCGTGAACAGATCGGGCAGTTGTTCATGGTAGCTGCTTATTCCAACCAATCGCCTGAGCATACACAGCATATCATGCGGTTAATCAAAAAGTATCACATTGGCGGGTTGATATTTTTTCAGGGAGATCCTAACAAGCAGGCTAAACTGACCAATATTTACCAGAATTATTCGAAGATTCCGTTAATGATTGGCATGGATGCGGAGTGGGGTCTGGGTATGCGGCTTGACAGTGTTATTAGTTATCCCAGACAAATGACCTTAGGGGCTATCCGGGATGATTCACTGATCTACCGAATGGGTGGAGATATAGCCAAACAATTGAGCCGGCTTGGTGTGCACATTAATTTTGCACCGGTTGTTGATGTGAATATTAATCCCCGCAATCCGGTTATTGGAAGCCGCTCTTTCGGGGAAAACCGGTTTAATGTTGCTAATAAAGGCATTGCTTATATGAATGGTATGCAGGATAACTGCGTACTGGCTGTCGCCAAGCATTTTCCCGGACATGGTGATACCCATACAGATTCGCACAAAACTTTACCGGTTATTCCTTTTGATAGTACCCGGCTGGATAGTATTGAGCTGTACCCATTTAAACGGATGATCCAACATGGAGTGGGAGGTGTTATGATGGCCCATCTGGATATTCCTGCTTTTACTCAGGATGCCGGCAGACCCGCCACCTTATCCGGAAATGTCGTCACCCGTCTATTAAGGGAAAAATTGGGGTTTGACGGATTAATTTTCACCGATGCTTTGAATATGGGGGGAGTTACGAAATCTTTTCCCCCAGGTATAATTGAAAGTCAGGCTATTAAGGCAGGCAATGATGTGCTGCTTTATCCACAGGATGTCTCTGCTGCCGTTGCCGAAATCAAAAAACAGGTTAGAAGAGGCAGCATCAGCAGGAGTTCTATTGAAGAAAGCTGCAGAAGGATTCTCTCATTCAAATATTGGGCAGGCCTGGACACCATAAGTGGCTTTGGACATCAAAACAAGCTGTTGGAGTTGGTTGACAGGAACAATCTGATAGAAGATCTGAACAAGCCTCAATATAAGGTTTTAAAAGGAAAACTCATAGAAAATGCGCTAACCCTGCTTAAAAACCAATCAGCAATTGTGCCGTTTAAAGGCCTGGATACCCTACAGTTGGCCACCCTCGCAATAGGCGCTGTTGATACTACGCCGCTGCAACATACCATCGACCTCTATGGGCACGCTAAACATTATTCTTATCAAACCGGCGACCCAACCGGTAAACTAATAGATACCCTGGGTCAATGTGATGCTGTTGTGATCTCCATGCATCATACCAACGCCATACCGGTCAGAAGATATGGCTATCATTCAGAGCACCTGATGTTATTGAACCGGATAGCCGCTAAAACTCCTATCATTCTCATACATTTCGGAAATACCTATGCATTGAAATATATTGATGATCTGGATAAATTCGAAGTTATTCTTAATGCCTACGATGATGATTCGGTAACGCAGGCTATAACCGGCCAGGCGCTTTTTGGAGCATTTCCCATGAATGGGCGGTTGCCTGTTTCCATTAACGATTCATTACCCGGTGGTACAGGGATGGAAACGAAAGCCTGCGGCCGTTTACGATATGCCCTTCCTGAAGCAGCAGGAGTTGATGGAGAAAAACTCACCCGGATAGATTCTATCGTTTATGCTGCCATTGATTCACAAGCTACACCGGGTTGTCAGATACTCGTGGCAAGAAAGAACCGGGTTGTTTATCATAAGGCATTTGGGTATCATACCTACCTGAAGCGGCAGGCTGTCGAATGGAATGATGTGTACGATGTGGCGTCCATTACAAAGATAGGCTCAACCCTGCCTGCTTTAATGAAATTGTTTGAAAACGACACGATCGACTTGAATGCTACCCTGGATCATTATTTGCCCCATCTTGATACCACCAATAAGGGAGATCTGGTGTTAATGGATATACTTACCCATCAAGCCAGATTAAAGTCCTGGATACCTTTTTATTTAAATACACTGGAATCGCTCTGTCGTGGTCAGGGATTGCTGAATAACAAGTTTTCTCAAGATTACCCTTATAAACTGGGCAAACATTCCTATATGATAAAGAATTTCCGGTATAAACAGAACATATATTCCCGGTTCCCTTCATCTGATTTTTCCATACAGGTAGCTGAAAACCTTTACATTCATAATGCGTATAAAGATAGCATTTATCGCTGGATAGATGAATCTGAACTGCTGGATCAGAAAGATTATGTATACAGTGATTTGGGGTATTATTATATTCAGCGTATTATAGAGCAGATTACAGGTGTTCAGCTTGATAAGTATATCAAACAGTATTTTTATGATCCTTTGGGGGCTTATTTGACAGGGTACCGGCCTTTGATGCGGTACCATCCCGAGCAGATTGTTCCGACCGAAAACGACATGGTTTTCAGAAGGCAGTTGCTCCAGGGTTATGTGCATGATCCGGGAACAGCTATGCTGGGAGGTGTTGGGGGACACGCAGGGATTTTCTCCAATGCCAATGACCTGGCAAAGATTATGCAACTTTATTTGAACGGGGGTTCTTATGGCGGGCAATGCTATTTCAGCGATTCTACCATTCGTTTGTTCACGCGAAGTCCATTTAAAGAGAAAAACGGTAACAGAAGGGCGCTGGGCTTTGATAAGCCTGTGAGTAAAAAAGAGAAGGAGGGCCCAACGGCCAAAGGGGTTTCAATGAAGAGTTTTGGGCATAGCGGTTTTACAGGAACTATTGCCTGGGCTGATCCGGAAGAACAAGTGGTTTATGTATTTCTCTCGAACCGGATCCATCCTGATCAGGATAATTTGAAATTGATCCAATCGGATGTGCGCACCCGGATACAAAGGGTAATATATGATGCCATCATGAATGAGGAAATGAATATATCAACAGACACCAATGATCAATCCGGAAAAAATTAACTGACTTTTTTGATATTCTCGGATTGATAGTACCCTTTCTGCAATTTATCATGAACCTTTTTAAAAGCATTTATGGTATACTCAACATCTTCCAGGGTGTGCACAGCAGTTGGTATAAGTCTGATAAGAAGCTCCCCCTTTGGAATCACCGGATAAGCTACAAGAGAGCAGAAGATGTTAAAATTTTCCCTTAAATCGGCAATTATATTGGTGCCTTCAGGAATGCTTCCGGATAGATATACTGGTGATACGGGGGATTCGGTATTGCCCAGGTTAAATCCTGCCTCTTTCAATCCTTTTTGAAGGGCATCAACAATCATCCACAGGTTTCTTTTCAGTTCCGGTTTATTTTTTAATAATTCAAGGCGTTTCATAGCTCCGATGACCATGGGCATCGGCAATGATTTGGCGAATGTTTGGGAACGCATGTTATACCTGAGGTAATTAACAATATCTTCATCTGAAGCCACAAAAGAGCCGATACCGGCCATAGATTTCGCAAACGTGGCAAAGTAAACATCTATTTGATCTTGAACGCCAAAATGTTCACCGGTACCTGCCCCGGTCGAGCCCATCGTTCCAAATCCGTGGGCATCATCCACCAATAAACGAAATTCAAAATGATTTTTAAGTTCGATAATCTGATCAATTTTACCCAGGTCGCCAGCCATGCCAAATACACCTTCTGTGATAACCAGGATCCCGCCCTGGTTTTTGGAGGCCAGTTTGGAGGCGCGCTCAAGCTGCTTTTCCAGATTACCCATATCATTATGCGGGAAAACATAACGCTTACCCATATGCATGCGCAATCCATCAAGAATGCATGCATGACTTTCGGAATCATATACGATAACGTCATTTCTGTTAACCAGCGCATCGATGATGGAAATCATACCCTGGTATCCGTAATTAAGCAGAAAAGCATCCGGTTTGCCTACAAAACCGGCAAGTTCTTGCTCGAGTTTTTCATGTTGACTGGTTTGACCTGACATCATGCGGGCTCCCATCGGATAAGCCATGCCATATTCTTTGGCGGCACGTGCATCTGTTTCGCGTACCTCATCATTGTTGGCTAAACCAAGGTAGTTGTTTAAGCTCCACGTCAATACTTTTTTCCCTCTGAATGTCATGCTCGGGGCAATCTCTCCTTCCAACTTGGGAAAAGTGAAATAGCCGTGTGCCTGCTGCATATATTGACCCAGCGGTCCTTTATCTTTTTTGATCTTGTCGAATAAATCCACACCTTCTGATTTTACGGATTTGACTCTCTGCAACGAATTGCTTAAGTTGACAAAAGTATGGTTTTTTTGTTGAATTTCAAATTGCACAAAATAATTTATCCTATCGCTCCGTTTGATCAGTCATAATTTCATAAACTCATCGGAAAACATTATTTTTGCACCATGATTATGAAAAAGTTTGCAACAAAATCTATATTTTTCTTTATACTTGTTTTATTATCAGCATCCTGCAAGTATGATAAATTGCTTAAAAGTTCAAATTATAAGCTTAAATATGAGAAAGCGCTGGCCTATTATGAGCAGGAAGAATACGTCAAAGCCCAGGGTTTACTTGAACAGCTGAATCCGGTCTTAAAAGCTACAGACCGAGCTGATACGATTTTGTATTATTTGGCCAATAGTTATTTTGAACAGGAGAATTTTATATTGGCAGATCATCATTATAGCCAGTTTTATGAGACCTTTGGAAATCACCATTGGGCTGAGGAAGCTGAATTTAAAAGCGCCTACTGCAATTATGAACTTTCGCCCAGGCCTGCACTGGATCAGGATTATACCAAAAAGGCGATCAGTAAATTGAATTTATTCATCACACGTCATCCCCGTCATTCAAAGGTTAGGGAATGCCATAGACTGATTAATGAATTGAAGGATAAACTTGCCATTAAAGCATACAGGGCAGCCAAGCTGTATTACGATATGGAGGATTACATGGCAGCTACCGTGGCGTTGGAGAATTGTCTTAAGCGATTTCCCAACACCAGTCACAGGAAAGAGATTAAATTTTTTGTTTTAAAATCCAAATTCCTGCTAGCAGCCAATAGTGTCAAGAGCAAGGAAGAGGAAAGATTTCAGGAAGCCCTGGATGCCTACTATACTTTTACCAGTGAATATCCGGAAAGTGAATTTAGTAGAGAGGTCAACCAAAT
The DNA here is from genome assembly GCA_964472385.1 of uncultured Bacteroidales bacterium. Taxonomy (GTDB): domain Bacteria; phylum Bacteroidota; class Bacteroidia; order Bacteroidales; family UBA12077; genus JAGXLC01. The sequence continues at coordinate 2,564 of CAYYLT010000155.1, read as the reverse complement.
ATTCGAAAAAACACAACGGAATCTAATGAATTAAAAAAAACAGATTTATGGATTATAAAAAGACTAAATCACCTAGCAATACCCTTACCCAGGATATCAAAAAGATGGAAGAAGGGGTCGGTAATATTTATCAGGCATCTGTCATTATTTCAAAAAGATCAAATCAGATTAGCGCAGAGATGAAAGATGAGCTCAACAAAAAGCTTGAAGAATTTGCCTCGTATACCGATAATCTGGAAGAAATTTTTGAGAATAAAGAACAGATAGAGATTTCCAAGTTCTATGAGCGCTTGCCTAAACCAACGCTCATAGCCTTGCAGGAGTTTATCGAAGGTAAGATCTATTTCCGTAATCCCAAGACCGGGCATGAGCATACGCAAAATTCCCCGGCCGATGAGTAAGCATAGGATGTGTCATGTCATCACTGAAAGACAAACACATATTATTGGGTATCACCGGTAGCATAGCAGCTTATAAGGCTGCTATGATTGTTAGGTTGCTGGTTAAGGAAGGAGCTGATGTAAAGGTGGTTATGTCTCATTACGCCAGGGAGTTCATAACACCATTAACCCTGGCCACCCTCTCCAAAAACCCCATCATGGTTGATTTTTTTAACCCTGAAAATGGAGCCTGGAACAGTCATGTTGACCTGGGTACCTGGGCTGACCTTTACCTCATAGCCCCTGCCACCGCCAATACCATCGGCAAACTGGCACACGGTATAGCTGATAATCTTCTGCTTACCACCTATATGTCGGCTAAATGCGACGTTATGGTTGCACCGGCAATGGATATGGATATGTACCAGCATCCTGCCAACCTGAAAAATATCGATATCATCCGTTCCTATGGCAATATTGTGATTGAAGCTACTCATGGAGAACTGGCCAGTGGCCTTACCGGTCAGGGAAGGTTGGAAGAACCGCAGAGCATTGTGGGAAAAGTGGTGGATTATTTTTCCTTTAAAGAAGTTTTGAAGGGTAAACGGTATGTGGTTACAGCCGGTCCTACTTATGAAAATATTGACCCCGTCCGGTTTATTGGTAATTATAGTTCCGGTAAGATGGGATTTGCCATTGCCGAGACCCTTGCTTCGTATGGTGCTAAGGTGGATTTGATAACCGGCCCCACGCATCTGAATACCGGGCATCCATTGATTAACCTTTTGCGGGTTAGGACTTCTGAAGAAATGTATCATCAGGTCCTGGAATTTTTTCCCGGTGCTGATGGCGCTATATTGTCCGCTGCCGTTAGCGATTTTAAACCTGCACAAGTTTCCGGCCAAAAAATAAAAAAAGATCAGGGACGTACAACCCTGAAGCTTCAGGCTGCAAAAGATATTGCGCAGGAATTGGGCAATATCAAAAAACGCAACCAGCTCCTGATCGGGTTTGCTCTGGAAACCCAGAACGAACTGTCAAATGCCATGGCTAAGTTGCATAATAAAAACCTTGATTTTATCGTATTAAATTCATTAGCTGAGGAGGGGGCAGGATTTGAGGTTGACACCAATAAAATAAAAATTATTGATAAACAGCAGTATATAGAAGAGTTTGAACTGAAATCCAAGAAGATGGTAGCCCGTGATATTGTTCGTAAAATTCTGGAAACTCAACCCCAATGAAAAGAAGCATATTTTATTTTCTATTGTTATTTAGTATGTTATCAGATTCTGTTTTCAGTCAGGAACTGCGGTGCAATGTACAGATCATATCAAGTCAGATCCAGGGGACCAACAGGCAGATTTTTAAAACCTTGCAGGAAGAGATATATAATTTTATGAATAACACCACATGGTCTGACGATCAGTTCGCCAGCCAGGAACGGATAGAATGCAATATTCTGATCAACCTGCAGGAGCATACCGGGTCTCAGTTTAAAGGTTCCATGACGGTGAGTTCCAGGAGGCCTGTGTACAGTTCTTCATATAACACACCCATTCTCTTGTATAAAGATGATGATATTCAATTCAGGTATCAGGAAAATGAACCATTAGAATTTGATATCAATGATTTCAAATCTAACCTGACTTCCCTTTTGGCTTATTATGCTTACATGATTATTGGTCTGGATTATGATTCATTTGAAGTGGAAGGAGGGACACCTTATTTTCAAAAAGCTCAGCAGATAGTCAGTAATGCCCAGAATTCGCAAAGTCAGGGTTGGAAAGCTTATGAGAGCAGGAGAAACCGTTATTGGCTGGTGGAAAACATTTTGAACAATGAATACGAAAAGGTAAGAAAGTTTTTTTACCAGTATCACAGGCTCGGACTTGATGAGATGCATGACAATGTATCCCGGGCAAGAGCCGATATTTCCGAAAGTCTCGTGCTTCTGCTCGAGGTTCACCGTGAGAAGCCGGATCCCTATATGTTTTACATGAAACTGGTTATAGAGTCCAAATCCAATGAGTTTGTAAATCTGTTTTCTGAATCGCCGGTTGATGAGTCTGAAAGGGTATATAAGATTCTGGCTGAGATTGATCCTTCTCATAGTAAAAAATATGAAAAAATTACCCAATAGGTTGCTGCGGGCATGCTTTATTTATCCTGTATTATTCATAA
>CAYYLT010000154.1:0-8193 GCA_964472385.1 uncultured Bacteroidales bacterium | reverse complement strand
CTTTCGACGCCTTGCATCTACCCAAAACTTGACGCATGAATAATACAGGCTAAACATTTGATTGAAAAAGCTATATTTCTCAGATAAAATTACGGCGCATGTATCCATACCAGAAAAAAAACATCCATACCAGCAGCACAGCATCCCCCATAACAAGTAAAAGCGTCAGGACAATCGACTGCTCGGTTAATTTATTAAAATAAAGCCATACGGGTTTAAACATGTAAGCCCCGAAAACCAATGTAATTACCAGTGATATTACAGATTTACGCATTTCGCGAATCCGGAAATCTTTGGGTTGAATTCCGCTTGTCTGATACCAGTCTGTTGTAGACCGGCTAAACAACAGAAACAATGCTAAAATTCGCGCAGTCAAAGCTAAACTTAGAAGGATACCAAATGGTAATCCGGTTTGAAAGCTGCTTATCAAATAGAAAGGATACAATACCAGACGGGTGAACAAAAAAGATAGAAAAATTAATCTTGCCCAATCTTTACCCGTATGGATCATGTAAGCTATTAAAACAAACAATATGCCAGGTAATATAGTTTTTCCGTCAATAGCGGTATGGGCAATATCCTGATGACGAAGGAGGATTACCCGTATAATATCCATTAGCAGGCTTATGTAAATCAACCATGCCCCCCATTTTAAATTCAAGGGCAAGTCATTGGGAATGTAAAAATAGCGCTTTACGGATTCAATCCAGGAAAGCTTATTTTTCCGTTTTTCTTGCTCAGCAGCTTCCTTTTGATGGATCCAATCGGTCAGCTGTTCAATCTGATCATGGGTTAGATTGCGTCTTATCAATTCGTTTCTGGCAGCATCTACGGCTTCAGGCTGATAATCATCATGCATTCTGAGGATAATTTCCATCAACGCCTCATTGGACTTTTCAACCATTATAACATGAAACGGATTCTCCATTATTTAGTGTCTGTCTATAAACTCAAGTGTTTGTTCTTAAAAGCCAGATACGCGTTAAAGCATCTCGTCTATAATTTTCGCCGGCAAGGTTTGCGCGTTTGAATGCCAGGATTTTATTTGATGTACATGACTGGCATGAAAAACGAGCGTAACGCAGCCAGCGGACATAATAGAAAGACTCTATGTATAAAGCAAAATCACTTCAATGCATCGGCATGTCGATAAGCCCTTGGATCGCCGGCAGCGTATATTATCTCAGATTCAACATCTCTGTAAATCATCACCGGATCAGCAATATTACCTGAAATTGTTGAAATCATATGTCCTCGATTTTCAAGAGCATCCCGGACTGAATCAGGAATATTCTCATTCAGCACCAGGCTACCTTTTGCAACTATAGCTTCCTTCCGGTCAGGAGTGGGTTTAAACGAATGTTGATGGTGTTTTGTCCGAAACCTTGGCTGCGTCACTGCATCTTTAGGCAACATCCCAAATTCTATGAAATTAAGTAAACAATTCAGGGTTGTTTGATCCTGCTTATCTCCTCCGGCCACACTGATTGCCAATACAGGCTTATTGTCCCTGGTCACAATTGTCGGGGTAAGGGTAATCCTTGGCCTTTTCCCCGGTTGAATACGATTGGGATGACCCGGGGTGGTATTCAAACTCCTAAGTCTGTTACCATGAGCAATTCCCAGTTCCTGACAAACCGAATAAGGCCTGTTCCCGCTGGGCGTTGCTGCAACCATATTACCCCATCTGTCAGCCACCACGCAAGTAGTTGTTCCCGCGTTATCAGGCCGGTAGACACCCCCTTCTTTCAATGCCTTCATATTGAAAGGGTCACCAGGCCTTATATCCATGGATGCTTTATGCATATCGATCAACGGTCGGCGGAGTTGGGTATACTGATCGGAAAGCAATGCATCCATTGGAACATCCACAAAACGGGGATCACCATAGTAAGTATCGCGATCTGCCAAGCCCAGTTTTAAAGCTTCGGTCAGCACATGAATGTAATCGGAACTCAAATGTCCCATTTTCTTAAGATCAAAGCCTTCAAGCAATCTAAGGGTCTGACAAAGGTAAGGGCCCTGGGTCCAGGTATTGCATTTATAAACCTTATATCCTCTGTATTCAACCTGAACCGGTTCTTCAACATGAACTTTATAAGATGCAAGATCACGCTGGCGTAAAAAACCACCATTTTCTATGTAATAATCTACGAGAGTCTCGGCAATATCCCCTTTATAGTATCGATCAAATACGGCCTGCAGTTTGTCTTCCCTTTTACCGGCAGTTTCCTTTTCAGTTTTGATCAGTCTACGAAATGTATTTGCCAAAGCATCAGCAGTACCTTCAAGGTAGAAGCGTGCTCTTACAGCCTGCAGTCCTTCAGCTTTGTTCATTAGAGAATCCTTTTCGGCTTCTGACAGCTTGCCATGTTTTTCTATTCCCGATTCAATGATTTCCAGCGAAGGTCTTACTACCGCGTCAAAACTCATGTTTCCAAAGCGTTTCACTGCAGTAACACAGAGTCCGAAAGCCCCTGGAACCGGGGCTGATTTCATTTCCCCGTGGGGTATACCATGTTCGTAATACCAGTTGATAGCGCTGGTATCAAGGGGTGCAGATCCAAGCCCCGATAAAACTTTAACTTTTTTATTCTCATTATTAAAAAAAATCAAAGGTATTTCCGCACCAATGGCATATTTCCCGTAATCACTGATGCTAAGAGCTAAAAGGGTTGCAGCTGCAGCATCGGCTGCGTTGCCTCCCTGTTTAAGCATTGATATACCGGCGGCTGCAGCTTCCTCACCTCCCGCTGCAACAGCTCCTCCTTTGCCGGATGCATGCCAACCCATCTCTTGTTCCTGTTTGCATTGACAAAACAAGCTAATCATCACAGTTAGTACAATAAAACCTACCGGAATGTGATATCGATGTTTAAATGGTTTTCTCTTATGCATAATAGAAATTTTTAGCTTGTAATATTCACAAAAAATGAATAAATTTTTAGAAATCAAAGAATATTAGTGCTTTAGCCTGCATTATTCATGCGTCAGGTTTTGGGTAGATGCAAGGCGTCGAAAGCCGACGACGTAGTCGCCTACTTCGAGGTTTTCGCAACGCAGCAGATGCCCAAAACGGAACGCATGAATAATACAGTTTAATAGTAAAACACGGTGTGAATTGAACAACTTAAAATTCTTTTAATCCTTTATACATCGCCTCAGCAACCCGATATGACGCACCCCTTTCTCCCAACAATAACCTCAATTCCTTATAGGCATTTTTCATCTCCTCAATGTATATTTCATTATTCAACAGATTAACAAGCTCTTGTTTCAGGTTATCAACAGTCATCTCATGTTGTATCAGCTCTCTGACCACCTTTCTTTGCAGATTCAGGTTTACCAGGGAGATGTAAGGGACTTTCACAAAACATTTGGCTATTTGGTAAGAAATGGGATGGGCCTTATAGCAGACGACCTGAGGAACATTAAACAGGGCAGCTTCCAGGGTTGCTGTTCCTGAAGTGATCAACGCTGCTTTGGAATGACTAAGCAAATCATACGTTTGGTTATAAACTATGCTGATCTTGCCATTATAAAGATATTTCCTGTAATAATCAGGTTCTATTGACGGAGCGCCGGCGATTACAAACTGGTAACCATCAAAATGCTTGACAGCCCTCAACATGACTGACAGATTCCGGTCAATTTCCTGTTTTCTGCTTCCGGGAAGAAGAGCTACCAAAGGTTGGTTTTCAAGCTTATACTTATGGATAAATGTGTCCCAGGGTATTCTGTTTTCACGTTTCTCATCTATGGCATCAATTAAAGGATTACCTTGATATTCAACATTATAATGATGTTTTAGATAAAATATTTTTTCAAATGGAAAAATGATGAACATCCGGTCTACAAAAGCTTTTAGCTGTTTAATACGGGATTCTTTCCAGGCCCATATTTTAGGAGAGATATAGTAATATACCGGAATGTCATGCTGTTTGGCAAATTTAGCCATCCTTAAATTAAAACTGGGATAATCGATCAATATCAGCACATCCGGTCGAAATTGCAACAGATCTGCTTTACAAACCCGCAAATTTTTCAATACGGTTCTCAATTTAAGTGCTACTTCGAAAAAACCCATGATGCTGTGATCCCGGTAATGATAGACCATTTCACCCCCCTCTTCCTGCATTTTTTCCCCACCCCAAAACCGGAAATGCGGCTTTGGATCAACTTTTTTCAAACCTTTTAAAAGATTTGAACCATGCAGATCACCTGAAGCTTCACCTGCTATAAGATAATACTTCATATCATGCAAACTTCAAAATGATTACCAGAAAACCCAGTATGATTGTAGCCATCAGTATACCCCTTGCTGTATAAAGCAAATTTTTCCATATGAAAATAAAAAAAAGCAACAGGTTGGGATATACGCAAATGCTTACAAATTTGGAAAACAACTTCAATTCTACCAACTGGTCAAAAAAAATCTCTAAAGGATAATTGGCAAACTTGAGGAAATAAAATACGAACATCACCATAACCGGCCAGCCGATCCCCAAAATTAGTCCCAATTTTAATGAATTCCAGCGTCCAGCAGGTTTAGTCATGATTAATGTTCTTCAGATGATCCATCGATTTGTAGTCGGTAAGATCTATCTTAACGGGGACTAATGAGATGTATCCATTGGCCAGAGCCCATTCATCGGTATCGGTAGCACCATTCTCATGATTTTCAAAATAACCGGTCAACCAATAATATTCACCTGAACGGGGGTCTTTTCGCTTATCAAATTCTTCCCGCCAAACACCCTGGGCCTGACGGCATATTTTTATACCCTTGATTTTTGTTTCCGCTATGGCCGGAATATTTACATTCAGACACGTACCTTTTGGCAAACTGTTCGTTAAGATACGACGGACAATTTTCCTCCCGCAGGTTATGGAAGCAGAAAAATCAGCATCCGGTTTAAAATCAAGAAGAGAAAATCCGACAGACGGGATTCCGTTCAAGCATCCTTCAATAACAGCTCCCATTGTCCCGGAATAGACTACACTAATAGAAGCATTGGAACCATGGTTAATGCCTGAAACAATCAAATCCGGCTTTCGGTTTAAAATAACACCAAAGGCCAGTTTAACCGAATCAACGGGTGTGCCTGTACAACCATATATCTTAGCACCATCTGAATCCCGGATCAATCTATATCGTATGGGTATCTCAACCGTTATGGAGTGCGATTTCCCTGAATGAACGTAAAATGGTGCTACTGCGATCACCTCACCAAACGGTTTGACCATTTCTATCAATGACTTGAGGCCCTTGGCTTCTACCCCGTCATCATTTGTAACCAATATTAAGGGTTTCTGTGCTTCCAAATTTTGTATATTTTAATTCGTGTTATGCAAATATAGGAAATGTCTAACATTATTTATGTCATTTGTTTCTGAATTGTTCATCAAGATATGGGAAGAATTCAGCAAAGTGTTGTTTGTTCTTTATCTTGTTTAAATATTTTTTATTTTTGCCCCGGCTTAACCATTCCGAAATATTTTTTTATTACCCTTGAAAAGAGCTTAGCGCAATGAAAATATCCTATAACTGGCTTAAGGACTATGCTGACACAACGATGTCTCCTGATGAGGTAGCCAAGGTCTTAACGAATACCGGCCTGGAGGTTGAAGGCAAAACCTCATACCAGTCGATCGAAGGCGGATTGGAAGGTCTTGTCATAGGACATGTCACTTCCTGTATAAACCACCCCAATGCGAATAATTTAAGTCTTACAACAGTAGATATAGGAGGTGAACGGGAATTACCTATAGTTTGTGGTGCGCCGAATGTATCTGAAGGACAGAAAGTGGTAGTAGCTACACCAGGCACCACTTTATATATGAATGGGAAAGAAATTAAGCTTCAAAAGACCAAAATTAGGGGAGAAATCTCAGAAGGCATGATCTGTGCTGAAGATGAGATTGGTATGGGTGATGACCATGAAGGAATTATGGTACTGGATGATGATGCACCCATAGGCCAAAAGGCAAAAGATTACTTTCAGGTGGAAACGGATACCATTTTGGAAATTGATTTGACTCCCAACCGTATTGACGGTGCTTCACACATAGGAGTAGCAAGAGATCTGGTAGCTTTTCTCAGCCAAACAAAGAATATTAAACTCCATATCCCCCCCGTTGATCATTTCTACAAAGATAACAACAATCTGAACATTGACATACAGATTCTTAATCATGAGGCTTGCCAGCGGTATACGGGAGTCACTATGACGCAGGTAAAAGTGGCACCATCGCCCCAATGGCTTCAAAACAGGTTGAAAGCAGTTGGCTTAAAACCCATCAATAACCTGGTGGATATTTCTAATTATGTTCTTCTGGAGACCGGACATCCACTGCACTTTTTCGATGCCGACAAAATTGAAGGCCATAAGATCCTCATCAAAAAGGTCAACGAAGGTACACCTTTCTCCACCCTGGATGAACAGGTAATAGAACTATCAAAAGACGACCTGACCATCAGCGATATGGAAAAACCCTTGTGTGTTGCCGGTGTTCTTGGAGGTAGTAATTCGGGTGTTACTGAGAACACACGAAATCTTTTCATTGAAAGTGCTTATTTTGATCCTCGACACATAAGAAACACAGCCAAAAAGCATGGCTTTAATACCGATGCCTCTTATCGTTTCGAAAGAGGCGCTGACCCCAATATTACGGTATATGCCATCAAAAGAGCTGTCAATCTGGTTAAAGAAATAGCAGGAGGTCAGATATCTTCTGATATTGTCGATGTATATCCCAGGCCCGTCGAAAACTGCCGGGTAGGCCTTAACTTTAATCAACTGTACAGGATGACAGGACAAGAGATCCCAGTAAAAGAACTGCGTAATATATTATCTGCCCTCGATATTACCATCGAACAAGAAACTACCGATGCAATGAATCTTCTCATTCCTACCTTCCGGGTGGATGTTACCAGGGAAGTAGATGTGATTGAAGAAATTCTGCGTATTTATGGCTACAACAAAATAGAAACCCCGCAGAAACTTAACGCCACGTTAACATACTCTGATGAAGATGAAAGTGAGAAAACAAACCATATAATTTCTACAATGCTTACCGGACAAGGATTTACTGAGATCATGTCCAATTCCTTAACCAAATCGGCGTATTACAATGATTTGAATTCATTTCCGAACAAAAAACTTGTATACCTGCAGAATCCACTGAGCAGCGACCTCAACTCCCTAAGGCAAACCCTGCTTTTCGGAGGATTGGAAACCATTGCCCACAACATAAATCATCAAAATCCGGATCTTAAGCTTTTCGAAATGGGTACTTGCTATGTTTATAACGGATCAAACGAGGCGCAAAGGAATGATCTCTATCATGAATCAACACACCTCTCTCTTTTCCTCTCAGGCCAATTCACCCCGGAAAGATGGAACACACAGCAAAAACCTGTTGACTTATTCCATCTGAAGGGATACCTGGAAAGCATTCTCGAAAAAATGGGTTTTCAATTGCGCCATTTTAGTTTGGAAGAAATAGAAAATGATATTTTTACCCAGGGTTTAAGGTTCAATCTCAAAAAACACCCCTTAGCTACAGCCGGTATGGTTCATCCCCGTATGCTGAAAAAACTGGGCATCGAATCTCCCGTATACTTTGGAGATATCTGCTGGAGCAAACTCCTGGAAATCGCCCAAAACAAAGAGATCGTATACAGGGAAGTTCCCAGATATCCCCAGGTAAGAAGAGATCTGGCATTACTGCTGGATGAAGAGGTGCCTTTCAAACAAATTGAAAACCTGGCTTATGAAAAAGAAAAAAAGTATTTAAAAAAAGTATCCCTGTTTGATGTTTACCAGGGTGAAAAATTGGGAGCCCACAAAAAATCATACGCCGTTAGCTTCATCCTTCAGGATGAGCAACAAACCTTGAAAGATAAACAGATCGATAAGATCATGGATAAACTGATCAAAACGTTTCAGGAAAAACTTGGTGCAGAAATACGGTAATTGTGCAGGGGGAGATGACAGCAGGACAGAAAAAAATGAAAAGCATAGAAGATGGGTGGCATGTTGGATGTGAATATTTTGTCACTCGGTGGTCATTCGATTGCCACTCGTGTTCCTAAAGGTGGTCATTAATAGAAACCAGAAATCAAAAATTCAATTAACTCAATCAACTAATTCATGCATTCAAGCATTGGCTGAAACCAGCAACTCAATC
>CAYYLT010000153.1:0-8236 GCA_964472385.1 uncultured Bacteroidales bacterium | reverse complement strand
ATATCATCCTGAGCATAATGAAAATCAAAAAGCCGGTGGGGCTTGGCCAACTGCTTGCATTTATGCTCATCGATAAATTCTATAAGCTCCTCCAGACGCTGGCTCAGATAATGATTGGTAACCGCCGTAAATCCACTGGTACAATAAACAAAATGGTTTTTATTATACCTGGAGCGAACCAAATGATGCATCAGCGGAAAATAAGCCAATTCAATATCATCATGATGGGGAGCAGTATGCATAAAACGCTGTTCCATGGGAATGGATAGGCCCCTTTGTATTTTCCCTGCTATCCGGGAATGGACCGACTCAGCTAGTTTCCCGAGTGATGTGCCGGTTAAATTTTCCGCAACTTTCCAATCTTTGTACGCAGGCATAGAACTCCGCTTAGCCCTGGCAATCTCCATTAAAGATAAATTATTCTTTAAAGCCCCATCCTGAACCAACTTATCATAATAAGAATCAGAGAGTTCTCCTTCTTCAATAAGGGTAGAAATTGTTTGCTCAGATTTTTCAAGTTTTACCGTAGCACTTTTGGTCAGATAAAACCTCGCATTTTGTAAACGTTGCAAACTTGTACCGGGATAAGCCTGTTGAGGCTCCGCTTCTACAGCATCCTTCACCACCTGCCCCTTGGCTTCTCCGGCGGCAATAATTAAAGCCACGGTATCGGGATTATAAGTGATGGTTTTCAACCCCATTGTGATGACCGCCTTTTTCCTTACCGTTTCTATACCTCCCAAATCATTAGCGGCAGCGGCCTGCGTTTCATAATTGATATCCGTCAAACGGGTGGTGGAATAAAAAGATGAGCCCCCTACATTGAAAGCAATATGGCCATCAGGTCCAATGCCGCCAAGAAAAAATCCAATGCCGCCTTTCTCCCTGATTTTTTCCTCATACGCATCACACAACTCATCGAAAACCTTAATGGCCTTTTGCTGCAACATTTCCCGCTCATTAGAAGGTCTTTTAAAACGAAAGCTCAAATCGATGTTTCCATCGGGAAAAATCTGATCCGGATTTTCATATCCCCCTAAGATAGCTTTTTGGGCTTCATTAAAATGGTAGGTATTGATTAAATGCGCCTTCACCGGATCCAAACCAAACTGTTTGATATAAAAGTTGTACACGAAATAATTAAAAGATCGCTCATGTTCCGGATTTATAGGGAAAAATTCATCCAACTGGAAAAAAGTAAGCGAACCCATATCGGGTTTCCATTTCGGATCGAAACCTATAGCAGCCAGAAGGCCATTATTTATCTCTCTATCCCAATGCTTCAGATAATACTCCATCCATTTGATAAAGAATTCAGGAGTTTTGCCCGTGGGCAGTGCAATAACACCCCCGGGATTTCTGCAAACCCATTCCAGAAATCTGATAGCAGTGATCTGGCCCAGCTCAACATAATTATCCACCGTAACGACGGGGATCTTCCTGTAAAGTTCATTGTCCGGGTAAAAAATATCCCGCTCAATATAATACTGCTCGGTGATGTTGGCTGTGTCGTATTGCATATGATCTAAATTTTCTTATTGTTGCTTATCCCCGTACCTTATGGATAATAACTGCATTGGCACCCGTTACAACAGAGTAACTGCCATATTCGGAGGGAGGAGCTCATTATTCCGTAAATACCAATTGACTCCCAATACACCGGCATTGGCTCCATTAATCAAATATACCGGGATATTGACCTTTTCCTCAACGATATCCTTTAACGGAAAATCGCTTAACCGAAGGTTGGAGGAATACTGAACAATGGCTTCCGTATTGTCTATAAGCCCGGTAATGGCAATGCCAATGCCCGGTATTTTTTTGGTCTCCGGGGAAGTTTTCTCAATCACCATTATTATATGCTTTTCTACAGCGCCTGATTGCGGTTTGGTAGTCCTTGATGTTTATGTTTTGAGAATACGAACTGACGAATGTATTAACCATGTAATGCATTTAACCAGTATTATGCATAAAAAATGAAAAAATATTTATCAACAAGAGAAAATTAGTGCTTTAATTATTATGCTCAAAAAATTTTTATTTTTATACATTTTTTCCGAGTGCGCCAATTTTTGGGCATCTGCTACGCTGCGAAAGCCTCGAAGTAGGCAACTACGTTGTCGGCTTTCGGCGCCTTGGATCTACCCAAAACTTGACGCATGAATAATACATTTTAACAATTCTTTATTTTGCAAATTTTTCATATGTATCACCACAGCATGAATTTTCGTTATAAATTTCAAGCCTCAACAAGCTATCGTATGTATTTTACAAGATGTCATGTTTAAGCCTGTATCATTCACAAAGATGCATAAAATTAAACTATTTGAATAAAACAAGCAAAGGGCTAATATTTATTGGTTTACAAGAGTATATCCACAAGATTATTTTTTAATGGCCAGATGGAACCGCATAATAAAAATATTCATTTTGTCGTGTGGGTTAATAATTATTTTTATCATGCTTGTTTCATTTTTTGTGACTGATACAGGCAAGAATCAAAATAAAGCAAGTCATAGATGGGTTACTTTTTAGAACAAACGCCCGAGCCAGGCAAATATCTCATCTTCCGTGAAGGGGATTTCATGAACGTATACCTAATTGTCAGGGAAAGCCTAAAGGGCATTGCATACTTGCGTACGAACCTTTTCAATCCAGAGATCAAGAGGGAGGAGCAAATAGCCCGGACGGAAAAGGAAACACCCGGAAAATTTCAGGAATGGGGAGATATTCCGATGACAAAGGAATCGGAATATCGTTATCGATTAGCATTGCCACTTGATAGCATAGGGTTCTTTGAAGCCAAAGCATATTTTATTCCGGAATCCGAACGGGAACCCTTATGGCCGGAAGGGGATAATTTGCTGATCAAGGTTGAGCCGGCCGATTCTGTAATCAGCAATTCAATTTATTGTGCTTTTGTGCGGTTATTTGCGGGAGAATCATTGATCTCGGCCATCAAGAGGGATTTAGAGACCCTGGAGTCCTATAAAGACCATAAGTTTTCCATCATTCCCAATTCCGGTAAATTCCGGAATCTGATAGAGCAGGTTGATTTTATTGTAGATGATTTGGGTTTCGATATCATCATGCTGCTACCCGTTCACCCTGTGCCTACCACTTATGCACGCATGGGACTTTTCGGAAGTCCTTATGCAGTGCTTGATTTCATGAACGTTGATCCGGCCTTGGCAGAATTTGACAAGGAAACTACCCCACTGGAACAATTTGGTGAGCTTGTAGATGCAGTGCATGCCAAACATGCCCGCATATTCATGGACATTCCGGTAAATCATACGGGATGGGCTTCCCAGCTTCAGATACACCATCCCGAATTTTTTGTCAAAAACGATGAAGGCAAATTTGTATCACCTGGTGCATGGGGTGTAACCTGGAGCGATCTTTCCGAGCTGGACTATTCCCACAAAGCGCTCTGGAAATACATGGCTGAAGTATTTCTTTTCTGGTGCCGCAGAGGTGTAGATGGTTTCCGGTGTGATGCAGGATATATGCTGCCTGCTGATGCATGGCAATACATTACCGCTAAGGTTCGGAATGAGTACCCCTCCACCATTTTTTTGCTGGAAGGTTTGGGTGGTAAGGTATCAACAACCGAAGAGCTGCTTACGCACTCCAACCTGAACTGGGCTTATTCCGAGATGTTCCAGAATTACAACCAAAACCAGATGGAATGGTACCTGGAAGAATTTAAACGCATCTCAATGACCAAAGGCCCTCTGGTGAATTTTTCCGAAACCCATGATAATAACAGGCTGGCATCCGTTTCCAAAGCATTTTCCAGGCTGCGAAACGGGTTGACAGCGCTCTTTTCAGATACCGGCACATACGCCATCACTTGCGGCGTAGAATGGTTTGCTACCGAAAAGATCGATGTACACCGGCTTACGTCACTAAATTGGGGGGATTCACACAATCAGATAACCTATATCAAACGCCTTAACAATATACTCAAATCCCATCCTACTTTTACAGGTGATTTCACCCTTACTAAAATGCATAACAGCCATCTCAACAGCATTGCTTATTTGAGACATTCACATCAAATGGATGATAAACTGGCGGTTATTGCCAACCTCTCTGCAGAAGAAAATGAAATCTATCTCGATAAAAACAACTTCCGGGAATTTATTGATAAAAATCAGGATCTGCTCTCCGGTGAAGATGTCAATGTGTATGAAACGGAGCATGCATTCCAAATTTCTTTGCAACCTTACCAGATATCTGCTTTATGTAATAAGACCGCTTATTTTTACAAGATAACCGATCAGCGAATTAACAGAATCGTCAAAGAAACCAAAGCCGAACGCATATTGGGAAGTCAGATTTTACAATTATTCCCTAAAGACAGTTCGAAGGTCACCGAAGCATTTATACAGGAAAAAACCAGGGAATTCAAAACAGCCCCTTATGATTTCTTCTTCTGTAATTTTCACCAACGACCACCTGTCATACGTTGGATATATCCCAGAGATGTTAACCGGGAAGTGGTTATTCCCGATAATACCCCTGTTTTGATCATCGCCCCCGGTTTCTTCAGATACAGCATCCGCTCCGGAAGTCGTATACTAGGGCATGGGGAAGGGTTCTTTCTGAAGGAGGAAAAATTTGTTTCCATTATAGCTCCGGTAAAATTGAAAAAAACAGAAACTACCCTTCAACTGGATATAGAATATTATAAGGATGGCCATGTTACGAAAAAAACCGGAAATCTGATGCTGGCTGTGAAGGATAAGCTTCTCTTTCTCAAAAATGCAATCCATCACCCCAATATACATAACAATCCCATCTCCAATGCCCTGTCCGTCAATAGTCGCGCAGGAATATCCGTCTCTTCAACTGCCTTCGGCATAATAAAAAGCAAGTATGATGCACTGATATCCGCTAACCTGAATCCAACCGTTCCCGATGACCGGCATATTATGTTTACCCGCCTAAGAGGATGGTCGGTATACAAAGGGTTTTCCAGAGCCATTACCCCTGAATATCAGAAATCATTCCATCATAATAACAACATAACGGTATATTATTTTGAGATCCCGGCCGGAAGCGGAATGTTTATTCCGCTAACCATTACCTATCTGTTTGATAATAAAGACAATCTTTTAAATATTAGCGTCAAAAGGAAGGATGAACCTACGTTACCCTCACCTCCTGCTGAAGATGCAGTTAAAATCATACTGCGCCCCGATATAGAAAGCCGGAATCACCATGAACTTACCAAAGCATTTATGGGTGCCGAACACGAATGGCCTGCCAATACCGAAGAAAATACATCGGGGTTTGTTTTTCATGACAAAGGCCATAGCTTGCAGATCCATTGCCAGTCGGGAAAGTTTGTCCGTGAGGATGAGTGGTATTACAGCATACCTCACCCCATAGAAGAAGAGCGGGGCATGGATTCAGAAGGGGACCTTTTTAGTCCGGGCTACTTTCAACTATCCCTAAAACACGATGAATCAGTACAATTAAGCGCGCGGATTGAAAAGAAAGAATCTGCTGTTGCCAGGCAGGTATCCGGAGGCTTTCTATCCGGGATGAACGCTGATGCAGATAAACCCCATCATCTGAAAGAAAAGTTAAGGCAGTCGATCCGGCAATTTATCGTTGATAGAAATAACCAGCATACCGTTATTGCCGGTTATCCCTGGTTCCTTGATTGGGGAAGGGATACGCTCATATGTCTGAGGGGTATCCTATCTGCTGGTTTTATTACAATGGCGAAAAATATCATCAGGGAGTTTGCCGCATTTGAAAATAAGGGTACTTTGCCTAACCTGATCAGGGGAAAGGATACATCCAACCGGGATACGTCCGATGCACCTTTATGGATGTTCGTTGCTGTTAAAGATTTGATATCGCTTACCAACGACGGCAGTTTCCTTGAAGCGGATTGCGGCGGACGCAGCCTTTCAGAGGTACTCATTTCCATAGCCGCTAATTACATGCAAGGCACACCCAACGGTATTCGTATGGATGAACAGAGTAAGCTGGTTTACAGCCCCACACATTTTACCTGGATGGACACCAATTACCCTGCCGGTACACCCAGAGCAGGATATCCCATCGAGATACAGGCATTGTGGTATCATGCCCTGCATTTTCTTTCAGATTACATGCCCCACGACGGTCAATGGGGTGATCTGGCAGATAAAGTTAAAGCTTCGATCAAAGCATTGTTTTTAATTGAAAAACAAGATTATTCAACTATTTTTCAAAATGAAACATATCTCTCTGATTGTTTGCATTCTAACCATTTTTGCCCTGCAGCTTCGGCAACACCCGACGATCATTTGCGGCCCAATCAATTATTGGCTGTCACCCTCGCAGCTATCTCGGATGAGCCGATATGCAGGGGGATCGTTTCGGCCTGTGAAGAACTGATTGTACCCGGTGCTATCCGTACGCTGGCAGATCGCCTTACAGCCTATCAATTGCCTGTATATCAACATGGTCAATTATTGAATAAACCCGGTCATCCCTATATGGGCAGATATTTGGGAGAAGAAGACCATACCAGAAAACCGGCATTCCATAACGGCACTGCCTGGACCTGGCCTTTTCCTTCCTACTGTGAAGCTTTATTAATTTCCTACGGGAAGGCCGCCCGGGAGCAGGCGAAAAATCTGCTATCTACCTCTATGATCCAATTGAATGCAGGTTGTATGGCCCATATTCCGGAAATCATGGATGGAAACTTCCCCCATGAACAGCGAGGTTGTTACGCCCAGGCCTGGGGGATAACCGAGTTTTATCGTGTGGCAATGCTGCTGGGCATGATATAACCTGAATTATTCATGCATCAAGTTTTGGGTAGATGCAAGGTGCCCCTTTCCTGTTCATAAAGATTTTTATGATGAAAAATTAATTTTAAATTAATGACATATTGCAGGTTATCTTGGGAAATTGGTAAATTTGCACTTCATAAAAAACGAGCATTCAGTAAAATCAAAACAATTGTGACATGAAAACAACATCAACCAATCGGAAATCTGCCACCAATCGGGGCAAGAAAAGGATCACCTTTTATTGCAAAGCAGACCCCGGCAGTGAAGTGTATCTGGCAGGTGATTTCAATGGATGGGATCCGTATGCCAGAAGGATGACAGACAAGGAGAAAAAAGGAATATTCACTACCACCATGATGCTCCACCCGGGAACCTACGAATACAAATTTGTTGTCAACGGCTACTGGAGCGTTGATTACGAATGCGGGGAATGGGTACCCAATGGCAAGGGCAGCCTCAATAGTTTGCTTTATGTATAGTCTATATGAATAAAACAGTATAGTTAACTGTCTTTTAGCCTGTCATATTCATGCGTCAAGTTTTGGATAGATGCAAGGCGTCGAAAGCCGACGACGTAGTCGCCTACTTCGAGGCTTTCGCAACGCAGCAGATACCTGAAAATTAACGCCCTCGTAAAAAATGCAAAAAAGCTTAAGATCTTTAATTTTGCACCGACCATACCGGAAAACATACCATTTTTAGAAGAACCATCAAACAAGCAAAATGATAGTATTTTTCGATTAACAAAGGTTTATTCATTTTTTCTGCATCATACAGGTTAGAAAGTATTTGCCTGTATTATGCATTGCTTGTAAATATTACAGATTAACTTCCCTTTCGTACAATATTGTTAACAATTTTTCATTTTATTTCGTAATAAAACCAAGTGTCCGTTTTATATTTGGCTTATGGTTTAACCGGATCACAGCAGTTCATAATCCAGATTAAAACCCTCACTGTTTGTTATTCTCATAGATATAGAAAGGAAATAGCATGAACAAGCTTAAGATCTTCAATATTGCACCCACCATACCGGAAAACATACAATTTTTAGAAGAACTGTCAACAAACCTGTGGTGGAGTTGGAATGCCGATGCTCAAAATCTATTCAGGCGGATAGATCCCGGGCTTTGGCATAAGCATGAGCGGAACCCCATTGCCTTACTGACCCACGTTTCTCAAGAAAGGTTGAAAGAATTGTCGGAAGACGAAGGATTTCTTACCCATATGGCTGAAGTGCGCGAAAATTATTTTTACCATGCCATTGATAAGGATCCCGGTTCCGGATCAGATCAGGATCATATAGCGTATTTCTCTCTGGAATATGGTTTGCATGAAAGCATCCGTATCTATTCCGGTGGGTTGGGGGTATTGGCAGGTGATCACCTGAAGACAGCCTCGGATATGGATATCAACCTGATTGGAATGGG
>CAYYLT010000152.1:0-8276 GCA_964472385.1 uncultured Bacteroidales bacterium | reverse complement strand
CCTCGAAGCAGGGTTTGCTGAAAAAGTCTTTAGTACATCAGCTACGAGGCGGCAAGGCGAAGCTGTATATGCTACTGCGAGCTAAAGCCAACGAAGTAGATGATGTGCTACAGCCTAACATGCGTCTGCTTTTAATATTTTCTGGTTTCGCTGCAATCGTTTATTCAAACCAGTCATATGCATTTTAAAGCGACACAGGTCCGTACCGCTCAAAATACCACATTTAAAATCCTTTCAGATATCAAGCAAAGGTATGGCTTATTTTTCGTAAACAAGCCGCAGCATCTCCCTGTAAACGGTTTCCCATCCCTTCCAGTGTCCATGATCGCTTAAGGCTTCATTATGCCATATGGTAACAAATGTACCATTTACATCTTTTATTTTATCGATGATATCTTCTATTGCAGATATGGCAGTCCTTACATTATGTTTTTTATGATGATTCAGTGTAATATCCATAACCTGAAATGGATATACTTTTAGTGTTGTTTCTTGTTCTTTTTCAAGGTCGTAATATTTAAAAGGGGTGCAGGTACCTGCTCTGAACCCGATATCGCTTCCGTAACCCATGGTGTAATCTTCCTGGATACCGGCTTTGATCAGATTATTGTATGTTTCATTAAAATGTATTTTCAAATAATGTTGCCGGCTTTTGATAACGTCTTTGTTGATGATTGTTCTGAGCTCGTTGATCTCTTCCTTGAGCAGATTATAATCTCTAAAGGTTTTGTAGGATGGATGCACCCCCACGTCGAAGCGTTCTGATATCTTTCGGATCAGGTTTCGGTATGCCGATTTGTCAATGGATACATTGTTATCAAACTTACCGCTGTTGCCAACGAGGAAAAACCATATGGGTTTCAGTCCATATTTTTGATGGGTATCAAAGAAAATATCATAGGTATCATAAGGATCCTTTTTACCAACCAGCGTACGGTATCTTCTAAAATTGTCCTCTACATTCAGATTGAATAGAGAACGGAGGGTAGCTCCCAGGGTGCGGCTTATACCTTTAAAAAGGAAAGCATAAGCGTTATCAATATCAATGGTGGAAATGTACTGGAACGATCGGGGCGTATAGCTGAAACCGGGAAAGTGTGTTTTAATCACCTGGGCCAGATTGTATGTCCATTGATCAATGATAGGTTCCTGTAAAAAGTTGCTTTGGTAAGCAAGGCTTTGTCTGGCTTCAAAACGGCCATGTTCATCGGTTGAGAAAGGAAGGTGTTCTTCATATCTGGATAACAAATAAAATGAAGCAGCGAAAATGTCGAAAGGGATAGAGGTATCATCATCTGTTTGGAAAAAAATTTTGAGATTATCCCATTGACTGACAAATATTTTCTGTTTATTGATATTTTTTTCGAACAGCAGACCCATGGGCCTGATAACAATCAGGTTATTAAAATGCTTATGAGAATAGTTGATTGCTGGCCCTTGATGGTTGATAACGGTTTCTTGGCTGGAAGTCAGTTCATATTTAATTCCCAGAATCTCTTGAAAAAGAAAATTGCATATATAGCTAAGCCTCGGACTAATTATGTCGCTGTATATCAATAACAAAATGGCGAAATTTTTTTCTCAAATATAATAAATTTTAGCGATCAAATTCAACTACTGTAATACCTGAGCCCCCAAATTCGAGATGTTCATCTTTGTATTGTTTAACCAGATCGACCGTATCCAGGTAATTTCTGATCATCTGGCGGAGTATACCATTTCCTTTACCATGCAAGATACGTACCCGGTCCATGTTAATAACCATGGCTTCATCGATAAAATCCTTAACTTTTTGAAGCGCTTCCTCTGCGCGTTCTCCTCTTATGTCTATTTCAGGATGGAATTCCATTTTCCTTTTGCCCAGGTCAAAGTATTGCCTTCCGGTCATTGGTGTATTTTCTTTTGTCTTTTTCCGGTATTCATCTTCACTGATTCTTTCCAACTGGTCATACTTAATGGTAGTCAGCATATTTCCGAATCCAACCAGCGCACTTCGATCATTAAGATCCATTACTTCGCCTACTGCTTCTCTATCTTTTAATCTTACTTTATTTCCTTTGTGCAATTGGTTTTCTTCCTGCTCCTTTTTCTTTTCGGATGACGGGGTTATCGGATACGGATTATTCAAACGCTGTTTTTCTTTATAGATCCACTGGAGTTTGTCTTCTATGGTTCCATTTCTTAAATGTTCGAATTGTTGGTTTTTAAATTGCTCAAATGATCTGCGGATTTTTTGGGTTTTTTCCTTTTCGGCGTTACTCTCCTTAATTTTTCTGATGGTATTTTCTATCTCTTTATTGACATGATCCAGCAGTTCTTTGGCTTCCGCTTCTGCCTTCTTTTTAACTTCTTTTTCTATATTCCGGGCTTTTTGCAATATTTCAGCATATTCCTCCAGGGTTTTATCCAGATTTTTTTCCTTCTGTTTTATAGATTCGCGCTTTTTCTCCCAATACCGTTTATCCCTGATAATATTTTTCAGATTTTTGTCGAAATTAATGTGTTTGCTGCCCACTTTACGGGCAGCATTTTGGAGTACGTGTTGGGGGAGCCCGATTTTTTTTGCGATTTCAAAAGCAAAAGAACTTCCTGGTTCTCCAATGGTCAACTGATATAGGGGTGACATCCTGTCAGTGTCAAAAAGCATGGCTCCGTTTTCGATACCTTCGGTGGAGGATGCAAAGTGTTTTAGGTTGGAATAGTGTGTGGTAATCATACCGATGGTGCGATTGTGGTTCAACCTGCCCAGGATGGCTTCGGCAATGGCACCGCCCAACACAGGCTCAGTACCTGCTCCAAATTCATCGATAAGGATTAGGGAGTTGGCATCAGCATATTTGAGGAAATTTTTCATATTTAACAGGTGTGAACTATAAGTACTGAGGTCATTTTCAATAGATTGATCATCACCGATATGAATGAAAAGCTTTTGAAAGATACCCATTTCTGAACCTGATTGAAGGGGGACCGGCAAACCGCATTGGAACATATATTGGATTAAACCGGTAGTGGTAAGGCAGACAGATTTCCCGCCGGCATTGGGTCCGCTGATTAACAAGATCCTTTGTTTTTTCCTGTCCAGGGCTATATCCAGGGGTATTACTTTGCGATTTTCTTTTCTGAAATTTAGGTATAACAGGGGGTGAACTGCCTGAATCCACCGTATATGCGGATAATTAATGATAGCAGGTTTAACCGCTTTTATGTCTCTGGAGAAAAGGGCTTTAGCCCGGATAAAGTCAATTGTTCCCAAAAAATCATTGCTGCTCAACAGATCATCCAGATAGGGCCTGATGTCTTCGGCAAATATCCTCAGTATTTTTATAATCTCCCGTCTTTCCTCGTATCTGAGTTCTTTAATGTGATTGTTTAATTCTACGATCTCTGCGGGTTCGATATATACTGTTTTTCCGGAAGCCGATTCATCCTGGATCAGGCCATTGATCTTCCGCTTTAAACTGTTATCAATGGGTATGACCGCCCTTCCACCACGAATGGCCAGTGAAGCATCTTCTGCTAATATACCTTGTTGCTTCAATTGATCAAATATCTTATCAATCCTTGAGGACACAGCCGATTTTTTTCCTGTAATTTCTTCCCTGAGTTTTTTTAATGTGGGAGATGCATGATCCTTAATCTCACCTTTGTTGTTAAGGATCTGATCAATACGTTCCGAGATAAAAGGATAGATTTTGATATTCCCGGTTAATCGATACAGTGTGGGATAGTTGTCTATATGAGTTTGTTTTTTAAAAAAGGTAAGGATATTTTTAAGCGTCCCCTGAGTGAGACTGAGATTATAGATTTCTTCCTGCTCCATATAGGTTCCCTCTATTCTGATTTTCTCAAGCGGTTTCCGCATATTGATACAATGGTCGAGCGGAAAGTTTACTTCCATCCGGAGCATATCCATGAATTCAGAAACCTGAGAGATCAACATTTCAATAAACCGGGGAGAACCGGAAAATTTAATCTGGTCAGTCTTTTCTTTCCCCAGGTCACTCAGACAATAACCCTTTATCTTCTGCCTGATCTTATCAAACCCTATTTTTGCTTCAAAATTTTTTGGATATAACACGCCTGCAATAAATTTGGATTTTTGTCTATGAATAAAAGCAGCAAAATGCTAATATTCTTCGGTTTACAAGGTCTTGTTCATTTTTTTGTGAATACTACAGGTTATAACTATCAACAAGACTGATATATTTTACCTTGTCATGAATAATCCAGGTTGTTTCGATCATAATAGTGATTTTTTTCCGTTGAATTTAAAAAATATTTTTATGGATATGAAGGAAAAGCGGAATAATAACCTTCAATTGCTATGGCTGCTTGTTTTTGGCATTGCCATGGGTTTTTTTGAGAGTTCAATTGTTGTCTATTTACGTTCCATTTATTATTCAGATGGTTTTTCCTTTCCCATTAAATTTGTTGATCCCCGGATTGCCTCAACGGAATTATTAAGGGAATTGGCTTCTTTAGTTATGATCATAAGTGTGGCGTTGATCGCAACAAAAAATTTTTTGCAGCGATTTGCCAGTTTCCTTTTTATCTTTGCTGTATGGGATATTTTCTACTATGTTTTTCTGAAACTGCTTTTAAACTGGCCGGAATCATTTTTCACCTGGGATATTCTGTTTTTAATCCCCCTGTTGTGGACAGGTCCGGTAATCGCTCCGATTATCGCATCCATAGTGATGATCTTAACGGCTTTGATCATACGGCACTTTAATCGGAGGAGCCATTATTCCTTTTATCTTGAACTCAGGGAGTGGCTGGGATTGCTTGCAGGGGCATTTGTGATTTTCGTATCTTTTATATGGGATTATGTTACCTACCTTTTCAACCATATTGCAGGAGATGCTGAAACAGTTAATGCGCTATTTATTGATATTCAAAAGCTTACCAGAAAGTATATTCCCGATGTATTTCACTGGTGGTTGTATATACCGGGGATTATTGTTTTATTATCTACGCTTTATATGATCTACCGAAGAAACCGGCATACCTGATGCCTTAAAGTTAGGGTTTGCTGAAACAATGTATATGAATATCCTGTTGCTTTTAAGTTTTTTTTGTTTTTCAGCAGCTCCTGTATACAAAAGTAAATGGGGACAAGATGATTGATTTATAATTTGGATTAGAAAGGAAAATCCTCTTCTTGTTCTTCTACCTTAACTTTTTCTTGTTGTTGCTTTTTTACCTGCACATGTACCGGATTCCCATCCACGTATATAGCCTTATAGGGGTGAGTGGGACAGGCGTATTCACAAGCCCCGCAGCCGACGCAGATGTCATTGTTGACTTCGGGAATTTTCAATCCGTTTTTATAGTCCACCATATAAACGGCTTTGGTAGGGCAGTGTTCGGAACAGGATCCGCAGTCGGTACCTTCTGTTTCCACGATACAGTTTTCTTTTACAAAGTAGGATTTTCCAAGCTGTGTTATTTGTTTGTCTTTGAGCTGAAGGGGCAGGAGGGCACCTGTTGGGCACACCTCGGTACATACGGTGCAGTCGTAATTGCAAAATCCCGCATGATTATCCATACGTGGCTGCATAAGTCCCTGTAGTCCATATTCCAATATTGAAGGCTGCAGTACGCCTGTGGGACATACGTTTACGCATAGATGGCAAGCGGTACAAGATTTGTTAAAATCTTTTGTTGAGCCTGCTCCGGGAGGGGATATGGGATTTTCCCTTTTAACAGGGGTGGTTGCATTGTATGAAACCAGTTCCTGTGCTCTGCTTACCCGGCTTAACCCCAGGAATGCCATAGCCAGCCCTGCTAAAAAGTTTCGTTTGCTGTTGTCAACATTGACTTTAGATGATTTTTCCCGGGGAGCGGCATAAGCATCTGCAGTGACAACATCTTCCGATTCTTGGTTCACCTTGGTTTTAGATGAAAAATATATAGGATTTAAGCTATATTCAGCACTTGAAAACGGGCAAACTTGCAGGCAGTTGAAACATCCCACACATCTTGAAAAGTCTACCTGCTGAGATTGGGTTTCAATGCAACCGCCTTTGCAAGCTTTCTCACATAAACCGCATTTGGTGCAGGTATGAGGATTTAACCTGATTTTGTAAAGGGCAACTTTGGACACCAATCCCAAAAAAGTACCTACCGGGCAAACGGTATTGCAGTATAATCTGCCTTTCGTTAGTGACAGCCAGGTTACTAAGAGCAAGAAGCCGATTGAAACGGACATGATGCCCGCATGCGGCGGATATGGATCAATGTGATATAAAGCGTATATATCATATTGATTCAATATACCGGCAATTAAATTGTTTCCCTGGGTTAATAGGGGACTGAACAGATCTGATATAATTCTCCCGAAAACGCTGTAAGGATCCAGCAACGAGAAAATTATAATGCTGCCGCTCAGCAGAAACCCTGTGGCTATGATAAGTATGGGATAACGAAGCCACCGATATGACTTTAAATAACGGTAACGATATCTTTTCTTCTTGCGGAAAATTTTAAGCTTTACATAGCTTATGACATCCTGTAAAATACCTAAAGGACAAATAGTTGAGCAATAAACCCTGCCGAATAGCAGTGTTAAGATCAGTATGACGATAAAACCTGCAGCGATCCATGAAAAAACATTGAAAAATTTCAGCACAGAAGGGATAAACTGCAAAAAAACCGCCCCCCTAATAAATTTAGGGGGGAATGCATCAGCAAAATCCAGAAAAAACAATCCCAAAACAGTTAGAAATACCAGTGAGATGACAACCCTTATTCGCTTAAGCGTTTTGTATTTCATCTGTTTAAAATTTTTGTCGTTAAAAAAATGCCAAAAATTTTGGCACATTCAGAAACTCCCGATGAACTTTTTTAATCATTTGCCTGTGCGTAATTTATGATTAATGAAGTTCATGGACGTTTCATAAAATGATATGGCTTTAATCAAATGCAAATACCTATAAATTTGATATTTATCTGGTTTAGGATTATACTTTTATTCGACCGACATTGAGTTTGGAAAGATCTTCTTCTCCATAACCGCTCTCTCCTGCAATATTTATGTGGGCTACCTCTTCGATTTCCTTCCCGAAGATTTTAGCTGAAGCTGCATCGGCTGCAACAATATCATCTGAGATGATCTGATATTTCATAAGCGCTACATCATTGGTTGATACGCCTCTCGGGCCGTTTCTTCGCATCACGCGATAAGCGTCCACAATGTTGAGGTCGGGTTTTCTGTAAGACACATAATCTGCTATGCATTGATGCAAATCATTTCTGTGCCAGTATCCCCTGTCCCAGACAATACCCATAAGGTTCTTCATGGCAATTGTCAGTCGTGCGGAATTATGGTTTTTCAAAATGGGAACATTGATAAAAACATCCGATTCAAGGATTAATTCATGTTCTTTGGCTTCTTTTAATTTTTTACCCTTTGGAATGGTTACTTTTTGATAATAACTTTCGGTATTCCCGGGAGCAACAGTAGCACCGGCATCTTTGGCGGATTTTTCAATACCGCTGGTATCATAGGTTTTACGCCATTCATCACAAGTATGATCAAATACATATACCTTGGAAGCACCTGCTTCAAAACAATGTTCAACGATCCTTTTGATCAGTTTGGGATTGGTGTTACCTGCCCTTTCCGGACTTACATCCCAACCAATATTGGGTTTAACCACTACTTTCTGGCCGGGTTTAACAAAATTTTTCATTCCACCCATGGCTTCCATTGCCCGGTCAAACATTTTATCAGGTGTGCCATCTTTAATGGCCACCAGGTCATATGGGAGCGCGTTATTGTTTGCTGTATTGGCGAATATTTGACCTGTACCCAAGGATGCCGCTGAACCGGCAAATATACCAGCACTTAGGCTCTTTTTCAAAAAATCTCTTCTTTTCATAACTAACCCTCTTTTTAAGCGATTACCAATCTGATTTGAAATCGTAAAATTAATAAATTGCCCTCTTCGGGGAAAATATTTTAATTATATTGAATCAGTCTAAATAATATTGGCCTATGACATTTGAAACGACCCAAACCTCTAATCAAGCAATATTTTTCACACGCCTCGAATTTGAATCTTATAAAACAAACACTTGAAATTACAGACAGACCATAATTAGCCTGTATTGTTCATAAAAAATGAAAAATCATTTATAAACGAAAGAATACTAGTGCTTTACTTATTATGCGCCAAATTTTTTATTTTGATGCATTTTTTCCGAGTGCGCCAATTTATGGGCATATGCTACGTTGCGAAAGCCTCGAAGTAGGCGGCTACGTCGTCGGCTTT
>CAYYLT010000151.1:0-8305 GCA_964472385.1 uncultured Bacteroidales bacterium | reverse complement strand
TTAGTTTTTATTATGTTGAATTATAAACCTTTAATAAACTTTTATTCTTGTGAAAATTGAGATGCCATTGTTGATGCGCCGGGTTTTGAGTGTTTTTGTGTGTGCATTACTTTTTGTTTTGACCGGAACTGTTGCATGGGGTCAGATACAAACGGGAGAGGTTCCTTATGGTTTAAGGTTTAAGTCAACATTTTCCGAACCGCCGGTCATCACTATGGCCGGTTACGATTACGATAAGCTCAGGCAAAAAGCCCTTTCGGGCAACCGGTTGAAGAAGCTGCGGTATGCACGAATGATTGATGTGCATCTGAATCTGAAGGAAAGAGCGGAAAAAATAAAATTTGGCAAAGGGGTATTATACAGGATGGCTGTTTATTCAAAAGGGGCCTACTCCATTTCCTTATTGTTTGATGAGTACCATATACCGCAAGGTGCAAAATTGTTCGTATACAATGTCACCCATGACCATGCAAAGGGGGCTTTTACCCATCGCAATAACAAACCTTCGGGAATCTTGCATATTGCTCCGGTTAAAGGCCAGCAGGTAATCATTGAATATTACGAACCCAATAAAAGGGAGTTTGAAGGAAAACTATGGATTGACCGTGTCGGACATGATTTTTTGGGAATACACGATGTGCTTCATAAAGGTCATAATGGATTTGGTGATTCGGGCGAATGCAATGTTGATATCAATTGTGAGGAAGGGGAAAACTGGCAAGATGTTAAACAATCTGTTGTGAAGATATTATCGGGCGGATATCAATGTTCAGGAAGTCTGATCAATAATGTGCGATCCAATGGCCGGCCTTATCTGTTGACAGCCCAACATTGCCTCAATTCCCAAAAAGGAGCTGAAGGAACCATTTTTTATTTTAATTACGAAAGTCCAACTTGCAATGGTAAAGAGGGACCTGATGATATGTCAGTCTCCGGTGCCAGTTTAAGAGCAACATCACCTGAGATTGATCAGTTGGATTTTACGCTGCTTGAACTGGAAGCACCCATCCCTGCAGAATATAAGCCATTTTATGCGGGTTGGAGTCTTGATACCGGTAGTATTCATCGAACCACAACCATACATCATCCAAGTGGTGATGTGAAAAAGATATCTAAAGATTTTGATCCTCCGTTAACCAGCACCTACCCGGGTGATTTTTATGATCTTGATTCTCATTGGAAAGTGGAGAGGTGGGATTTGGGGGCTACAGAAAGCGGTTCATCCGGGGCTTCATTGTTTAATCAGAATAAACATATTATAGGCTCTTTAAGTGGGGGAGAGGCGACTTGTGATAACCCTGTCAATGACTATTTCGCCAAGATAAGCCGTTCATGGGATGATTTTGGCCTGCAAGCCTACCAGTTGAAAACATGGCTTGACCCGGATACCTCAGGATATACAAGCATTAATGGTTATCTTCCTTATGACAGCATCCCTTCTCATTTGGAAGTATGGTACGAAAAGCCCGCAATTAATCTTTCCTGGAACCCTTCTTTGGATTATGAAAATGTAGATTATTATCAGATTTATAGAAATGATACGGTTTTAGACACTACCCCCAATACTTTTTACCGGGATACGGAGGTTACCGAGGGTTTGCTATATCAATACAAGATCAGGGCTATTAAAGATTCGGTAGCAGATAAAAAATTTACAGATGTTGTTTCCCTGGTTCCGACCCAACCCCAATCCTTGCCCTTCAGGGAATACTTTTCTCAATCTGATACTTTACCCAATGGATGGTATGAAGAAAATATACTCCAAAGCAATTTCTGGAAGCTGCATAGTGGTGGTTCTGACGGTATACCCGACGCTGCAGCGGTAGGGGGTTATAATTTACTCTTCCAGGACATGAACCGTAGATCCTCAAAAATAATTACACCCCCGCTCAATATGGGTAATGCTGAATATTGTTTTCTCAAGTATCATCTGGCCATCCCTGAAAGAAATGGCCAGGTGGATGAGCTGAATATCTATGTTCGTTATGCAGACACCGTTGATTGGCAGTTGATTAAGCGCTACAAAAAGCCTGTTTCCGGCTGGACAATGGATAGCCTGTATCTGCCGGCTTTATCCTCAGGGTATCGAATAGCTTTTGAAGGCATTGATCATAACGGGGGTGGTATTGTTTTGGATGCTTTGGAAGTATTGAGAGATACCAATGCCATTCATCCAGATTTTTTTGTCAATCAAACCCGTGTATGTCAAAACAGATCCATTAAATTTCTTATGGATACCATTGATGTTTTTAATTCCTATTCATGGGATTTTGGTTATGGCGCTTCTCCACGGTATAAAAACGGCTATGGGCCTCATGTGGTTAAATATAAAGTGCCCGGGGAAAAGACCATTCATCTGACCGTTAATAATGTTTATCAAACTATCCGGAAACATTTGATCATCATTGATACCTTGCCTCCAAAACCGGTGATTGAGCTCCGGGAGGATACCCTGATGACGGATGCAGAGGGCACGGTGCAATGGATACGCAATGGCGATTCCATTCCGGGGGCCCGGGGTGAAACTTATATAGTCGAAGTACCCGGTAATTATCGTGTAAAAATAATTAATCAATATGGTTGTTCGAACTTGTCTGAGACGATAGAGGTTACCAGTCTATATTTTAACTCCATCCCTTCCGGTGATATTGATCGATTGAAGATTTTTCCCAATCCGTCCGATCATGCTTTTTATATTCAGGTTACTTCCGTTAAAGCTCAAAGAGCAAACTTACGGATTTATGATGCTTTGGGCTCCAGGGTCATTGAAAGGAAGATGAATTTGCATGCAGGGAAAAATACGGAGCAATTGTCAGTACCTACCCTTTCATCCGGTATATATATTGTAGAACTGAAATTACAAAATGGTAAAGGTTTTTATTCCAGGCTAATCAATAAATGATTCGGCAACAACAATAGAAAACGGGAAGGGTTCATCTCTTCAGAAGCGTAAAAAGGATTTGATCATTTTTTCACTTGTTCTATGGCTTTATCCAAGGCTTCTTGCAGCATAGCTTTTTGGGGTTTTTTGATGAAATTTTTATCCATCATCATATCAATGATGTGGCGTGTTTGACCAATATCCTCGAGTGTTTTGTTGTATATGGTATCCCAGTCGCTATTCACACGGGCTACCCCGTCTTTCACAGCCTGCATGGCAACATCTGCTGCTTCGAAGGCGAACATATCTGTTTCATTCATTTTGGGCATAATATATTCGGGATTGATCCCTTTTTTTTCTGCATAGTTGGCCATGGAGTAGGAAGCTGCTATGGCCATATTATCGGTTATGCTCTTTGCACGGACAAGCAGGGCACCTTTTAATATTCCCGGGAAACCCAGAGAGTTATTTACCTGGTTGGGAAAGTCACCCCGGCCTGTGGCCATAATATATGCCCCTGCTTCTTTAGCAGCGTAGGGATATATTTCCGGTATCGGATTTGCACAGGCAAATACAATGGGTTTGGATGCCATTGCCTGGATCCACCCTGGTTTAATAACATCTGGGCCTGGTTTACTTAGGGAGATCAATACATCAGCATGGTTCATGGCTTTTTCAATGTCTTTTATTTTACCGGGGTTGGTTTGCTCACATAACGCCCATTTCCGGTAGAACCTTTTATCCGCCTTTAAGTCTTCCCGGTCGCTATGCAGGGAACCTTTAGAATCGAAAAGGATCATGTTTTCAGGATTACCTCCGGCCTGCAAGATAAGTCGTGCAATAGTAGCATTGGAAGCCCCTGCGCCATAGAGAACAATTCTGACGTTCTCTATATCTTTTTCCACAATCCTCAGGGCATTGATCAAGCCCGCCACTGATACCGCTCCTGTTCCCTGAGCATCATCATGCCATACGGGTATATCACATGCATCCCGGAGTGTGTCTAATACCTTATAACAACTGGGTTGGGAAATATCCTCCAGATTAATTGCGCCAAAACTGGGTTCAAGCATTTTGACAAAATCAATGATTTTGTCGGGATCATGTTCTCCTTCTTCATTGTAACTGTTCATGCAAAGTGGGACAGCATCGATACCCCCTAAGTACTTCATGAGATACGCTTTCCCTTCCATAACCCCAAGCCCGCCGGGAGGGGTAACATCACCATCCCCCAAAACCCTTGTGGAATCAGAAACAACTGCAACCATATTTCCTCTGTTGGAAATATCAAAAGAGGTATTATTGTCATCTCTTATGGTGGTGGAGATTTTCGATACACCCGGCGTATACCATATGTTAAACCAGTTGAAACCATATAAGCCTGCTTTGGGTAAAAACTGTATTTTGCCTCCGTAAAATTGGTGAGCTGCCAATGACAGTTCCTTCAAAAAAATGGTTTTGGCCTGGGCAATCTGCTCCTGGGAGAAATTTTCAGGGAATAGGTCATCAAGGTTGGTTAAAGAAAAGTCAATTTTGTTTGTCATATTTACCTCCCAATAGTTTTAACCTGCATGAATGATACAGAATACATAAACAAAAGTACAAAATATTTGCGGTATCTGACGGGATTTCCCTTTTTCTTAGCCTTAATATGCCTATGTTATGAAACAGGTTTAAGCTTTCGTAATGGTAACCACAATATTCCTTATGTTTCGGGGTCCATCGAATTCACATACAAAGATATTCTGCCAGGTAGAGAGCCCAAGCTTTCCATTGATAACGGGAATGGTCTCACCGGGTCCAATCATACCGGATTTCAGGTGTGCATCACCATTGTTGTCCTGTGCATCATGCTCCCATACCCCATGGGGGATAAGATTTTTGAGTAAATTGACCACGTCATTTTGTACGGATTGATCCCAGCTCTCCTGTATCATTATCGCTGCTGTAGCGCCCTGCACATAAACTGAGGCAATACCGTTTTCAATATCGCTTTTCCGGACAATTGACTCAACATCTTTGGTAATGTCAAAAAGCCCGTTTTGCTGTGTGGTTTTAATGCTGATGATTTCCTGCATAATGTGATCCTCTTTTAATTGGACAGTAGATGAATCTGATCGAATCTCAAACTTAAGTAAAGATATAACAAAATCAAGATATATTTTACAAATGCATAAAAATAAAAAAATTGGAGCATGATAAATAAATCTATAATATTCAAATGTTTATAAGCATTTTTTCATTTTTTATGAATAATACAGGTTAAAAAGTAAATCTCAGCACATAAAAATCACAAAGGTTATACTATTTAACCCGCTAAAGTCATGAATATTTGTTTAGGTTATTTCCACTCTTTGAGAGTTTTTTCTATTTTCGCACACTAAAAGCAGCGATAAAATAGATCCAGCTATGGAATATAGTTTTTATGAAATAGAAAAGAAATGGCAACAGTACTGGGAGGAGCGCCAGGTATACCAGGTTGAGGTTGATGGCACTAAGCCAAAGTATTATGTATTGGATATGTTCCCCTATCCTTCGGGAGCAGGGTTACATGTAGGGCATCCATTGGGCTATATTGCCTCAGATATATTTGCCCGCTATAAGCGTATGGAAGGGTACAATGTTTTGCATCCTATGGGGTATGATGCATTTGGGCTGCCTGCAGAACAATATGCCATTCAAACCGGGCAGCATCCGGCTAAGACAACCGATCAAAATATCAAACGCTATAAGGAGCAACTTACGAAAATAGGTTTTTCCTATGACTGGAACCGGGAGCTCCGAACCTGTGATCCTGGTTATTATAAATGGACCCAATGGGTGTTCCTGGAGATGTTTGCGCATTGGTATAACAATCAATCCGATATGGCTGAACCCATTGAACAACTTGAAGCCATATTCAGCCGGGAGGGAAATAAGCATATTGATGCTTGTTGTACGGATACCAGCGTATTCTCGGCAGACGAATGGAACAATATGACGGAGAAGGAGCAACAACAGGTATTACTCCATTATCGTATTGCTTATCTTGCTGATTCCATGGTCAATTGGTGTCCAGAATTGGGTACTGTGCTGGCCAATGATGAGGTAAAAGATGGGGTGTCTGTAAGAGGGGGATATCCTGTTGTTCAAAAGGAAATGAAGCAATGGTCGTTACGCGTTACCGCTTATGCAGAAAGGTTGCTGAAGGGCCTTGAGGAGGTTGAATGGAGCGAATCCTTAAAAGAGATCCAGCGAAACTGGATCGGGCGTTCAGAAGGAGCAGAAATTGTTTTTCCGCTGGCCGATTCTGAAACCCGGATTCATGTTTTTACTACCCGGCCCGATACCCTGTTTGGTGTTACGTTCATGGTTCTGGCACCGGAAAGTGATCTGGTAGAGGAAGTGACCACACATAATAACAGAGATCGGGTTAATGCATATATCCGGAAAGCCACTGCCCGTTCTGAAAGAGAACGTGTTGCCGATAACCAGTCAGTGAGCGGGGTGTTTACCGGTAATTATGCCATACATCCATTTACAGGCGAAAAATTGCCCATTTGGATTAGCGATTATGTCCTTATTGGTTATGGCACAGGTGCCATTATGGCTGTTCCTGCACATGATGAACGCGATCACCAGTTTGCAAAAAAATTTGATCTTCCCATTGTGCCGGTTATAGAAGGCGGCAATACCCAAGTTGAAGCCTATGACTCCCTGGAAGGAAAAGTTATCAATTCGCGATTCATTAACGGTTTGAAGGCTAAAGATGCCATACCTAAGATCATAGATGAGCTGGAACATCGCGGTTTGGGCCTGAGAAAAGTGAATTATCGTTTGCGGGATGCTATATTTAGCAGGCAGAGATACTGGGGTGAACCCTTCCCCATTTATTATAAGGATGGAATGCCTTATCCACTCGATAAAGAACAGTTGCCTCTCGAATTGCCCGAAGTGGATGCTTATGAACCCACACCTGAAGGAAAACCTCCTTTGGCAAGAGCTAAAAATTGGAAGACTGAAGCGGGTTATCCGCTTGAATTAAGTACCATGCCGGGTTTTGCAGGTTCATCTGCTTATTATCTTCGATTTATGGACCCCCATAATGATAAGACATTGGTTGCTAAAGAAGTCAATGATTACTGGCAGGATGTTGATCTCTATGTCGGGGGAACGGAACATGCTACCGGGCATTTGATATATTCAAGATTCTGGAATAAATTCCTTTACGATATAGGATGGGTTTGTAAACCCGAACCCTTTAAAAAGCTAATTAACCAGGGAATGATTCTGGGACGCTCGAATTTCGTTTATCGGATCAAAGGTACCAATAAATTTGTCTCCTATAACCTTAAAGATCAGCATGATGTAACACCCCTTCATGTTGATGTGAATATTGTTGATAATGATCTTTTGGATATTGAAGCATTTCGGAATTGGAATCCGGAATATAGAGATGCTGAATTTATTATGGAAGATGGAAAATATGTCTGTGGAGTAGCGATAGAAAAAATGTCCAAATCATTATACAATGTTGTAAATCCTGATGACATTATTGAAAAATACGGGGCTGATACCCTTAGAATGTATGAAATGTTTCTGGGACCCATTGAGATGTCTAAGCCCTGGGACACCAATGGTATTGACGGGATTTATAAATTTCTAAAAAGATTTTGGCGTAGGTTCCATGATGATGAGGGTAATTTTTATCTGACTGATGAAAAACCTACTGACGATGAACTTAAGATTCTCCATAAAACCATTAAAAAAGTTAAGGAAGATGTGAATGGGTTTTCATTCAATACGGCCATCAGTGCTATGATGATCTGCTTGAACGAATTACCGGGAAATGGATTGCATAAACAGGGCATATTGATGCCTTTGCTCCGGTTGCTGGCACCCTTTGCTCCTCATATGGCAGAGGAACTCTGGTACAGAGCCGGCCAGAGTGGCAGCATTATAGATGTCGAAATGCCTCAATATCAAGAAGTTTATTTGCAGGAATCAACCATTGAATATCCTGTATCTTTTAACGGAAAGATGCGTTTTAAGATTGAGCTGCCTGCTGATATAGATCAAAAACAGGTGGAAGAAATTGTGCTTAATCATGAAAAAGCACAAAAGTGGTTAAAGCATAGTAAACCCAAAAATATTGTTTTTGTCCCCCATAAGATCATTAATGTAGTTGTTTAACCAGGCTATAATACAATTGGCAATGCAAAATTCACCCTATGGAATTCTATGAGTTTTAGCCTGGATTTTTCATAAACGAGCGGAGCGAAGTTCATGAATGTGCGATGGTTTCCGGGGAGGATCCAGGCAACCCCGTATTAGAAAACCGCATGAATAATACAGTTCCCTTAAAAGCCAGGCTTTTTCTCATCACTAATATACACAATGTCAATATAAATAATTAAATATAAGCAATTTATTTTTGTTGTGTAT
>CAYYLT010000150.1:0-8350 GCA_964472385.1 uncultured Bacteroidales bacterium | reverse complement strand
CTTGCAAACCGTTGCTGTTCATATTGTTATAAATGCATTGGCCCTGTACTTTAAAGGAAGGCATGATTGCAGACTTTAATCCGTATCCGGAAAAGATTGAGAATAGCAAAACCTATCTCCTTTTATGGTATCCAATAGAGAAATATTTTTAAGAAATATCGGACAAACCACAGACTTTCCCCTGGCCCTTGAAATCGAAAAGGCGGAAGGAATATACCTGTATGATATATACGGGAAAAATTATATTGACCTTGTATCCGGCGTTAGTGTAAGCAATGTTGGACACCGGCATCCCAGGGTGATAGAAGCTATAAAAAACCAGGCTGACAAGCATTTGCATCTTTTGGTCTATGGCGAGTTGGTTCAACAGCCCCAGACAGATTTTGCCCGGCTGCTCTTTAAACAGCTCGCACCGCAATTTGATAACATATATTTTGTTAATTCAGGCAGTGAAGCCAATGAAGGCGCATTGAAGCTGGCCAAAAAATATACCGCACGCACAGAAATCATTGCCTGCAACCAGGCCTATCACGGTAGCACGCATGGCGTATTATCGCTTATGGGAGATGAGAAATTCCGCAATCCCTTTCGTCCATTACTGCCCGATATCCGATATATTCAATTCAATAACCCGGATCACCTGACGTTTATCACTGACAGAACAGCCTGTGTTATGGTTGAACCCATACAAGCCGAAGCAGGAATTATCATGCCGCGCAACAATTATTTGCAAAAACTTCGACAAAGATGCAATGATACAGGAACCTTGCTGATTTTTGACGAAATACAGACAGGATTCGGAAGAACAGGCACGCTCTTTGGCATGGACTATTTCAACGTTTACCCTGATATCTTTACCATCGCTAAGGGTATGGGAGGAGGTATGCCTGTTGGTGCTTTCGTAACACAAAAACATATTATGGACGCACTAAAAGCCAAACCGGGCCTGGGTCATATCACTACTTTCGGTGGACATCCCCTCTCAACTGCGGCGGCATATGCCACGCTTAAGGTCATTCTCGAAGAAAACCTCAAGGAAGGTGTTCAAGATAAAGGTAAAAAATATTTTCAATTGCACAATCATCCAAAAATTAAAAATATATGGGGAACAGGTTTATTTATTGCAGTAGAGCTCGATGATTCACTAAAAGTTCGCTCTGCCATGCAAAAATTGGCTGAGCATGGAATCATTACCGATCAATTTATCTTCCGCCCGCAAGCTTTTCGTATTGCCCCACCGCTGATCATCACGGAAAGCGAGATCGATGAATCGATCATAAGAATCATGAATGCCCTAAATAACCTGTAAGTCAATAAACCATCATCAATGTTCCTTATTGCCATCCTCCATTTACAAGATTTTTATTTGTTTTACGTTTACACAAATTGTAATAGATTGTTTGTTTAGTGATAAAATTCATCAAGATCGATGCGCCATACGTTCATATTGATCATCCCTCTCTTTGCCATATTGTTCATGCATTCCCATACAGCAATTTACGGACAGGGTCAGCACTCCGGAAACAATGCGGAGTACCTGCATAAAGCCGAACGCTTTCTTAATATCCGTTTTGATTCGCTTGCTTATGCTGAAAATGACTTCCGGAGAGAAGCAATCAATCAAACCATCATGAAAAAATTCAGGTCACTCCTCAGGCATGAAAGTGCATTTAATTACCCGTTTGATTCTGTTTCTCACGTTGGCATCATACGGTCCGCTGATCAAAAAGTAAAGATTTATAACTGGAATGTGCCCTACGAGGGCGGTTATCATGTATATCATTGCTTTATTCAATATCGTACAAAGGATTCCCTGATGACATTCGAACTAAAAGACTGTTCCGAACAGATTGAATCGCCTGAAAAAAAGGTTCTTCATAAAGATAAATGGTTTGGCGCATTATACTATACAATTATCCCCAAAAAAGGTCGATTTGGCGAAACTTGCTATACCCTGCTGGGATACGATCCAAACAATTATCTAACCAACAGAAAAATCATCGATGTGCTGCATTTCAACAAGGATCACCAACCTGTTTTTGGAGCAGATATATTTAAAAACCAGCGAAGTGTATCTAAGCGTGTAGTTTTTGAATATTCGGAATTTGCCACCATGACACTTCAGTATGATGAACAAAAGGATATGATCGTATACGATCACCTTGCCCCCTCCCACCCCAAATATGAAGGGCAGTATGAATTCTATGGCCCGGATTTTTCCTATGACGGACTAAAATATGAGCAGGGTATTTGGAATACCTATTATGACCTGGATCTCCGGCTGAACAAAATTAACCTCAATGATTAATGGGCTTCGCCACCACCTATTTAAAGAAAAACGCTCTTTTCAAACATTTTATCCCCGACAAGCCCCGGCCGGAACTGAGATACATTGTTGTGATACCCGCATATAACGAGGATCGAATCCCGGATACCCTTTCTTCACTTAAAAAGGCAAAACCACCCCGATTTCCCGTTGAATTGGTGGTGGTTATCAACTCCTCGCAAGAATGCCCTGACCACATTCTGCAACAAAATAAACAAACAATAAGGGATATCAATCAATGGCGGTCTGCTAATGCGGACAGCCCCTTCCAATTATATACTATTCATGTTACGGGCCTACCAGAAAAAGATTTCGGTGCCGGGCTGGCCAGAAAAATCGGAATGGACGAAGCCATTAAACGTTTTGATCAGATCAGTCAGTCCGAAGGATACCTTTTATCCCTGGATGCGGACACCCTTGTGGATGAAAACTATTTCGAAGCAATTGAGAAGGCTGTATCAAAACAGCCGGCAATCAATGCCGGACTGATATACTTTGAACATGCCACAGAAGGAGATGCATTTTCGGCTAAAACCTATAAGGCTGCTGCCATGTACGAACTATTTTTGCGTTATTATAATCAAGGACTTAGATGGACAGGTTTCCCCTATGCTTTTCATACCATTGGTTCGGCATTCTTTGTCAAAGCCCTGGCTTACATTAAGCAGGGTGGCATGATCAGGCGTAAAGCCGGGGAAGATTTTTATTTTCTCAACAAAATATTCCAACTGGGAAAGGTCAGGGAAATCAATTCAACAACGGTTTACCCTTCTCCACGACCTTCTCACCGGGTTTTGTTCGGTACAGGCGTTGAAGTGAATACAATAATGAATAATTATGAACGCCCTTATATGGTTTACAATCCGGAGGCCTTTCTTATGCTCAAAGACTTTTTTACCCATATCCATCAATTATTCCATTGTACCAAACATCAGTCAGAACAGTTTATCAATGCACAAAATCCCGCATTGAAGCATTTTCTTCATCATATTGCGTTCCAAAAGGAGATAGAAAGGATCAACAACAACTGCAAACGGCCGGAAGTTTTCCAAAAACATTTCTTCCATTGGTTTGGCGGATTGAAGATCATCCGGTTTATGCACACAGTCCATGAAAAAGACATGAGAAAAATCATACTTGACCAGGCTGCCCAAAAAATGCTGAAGTGGAGGGATCAACCTAATGACCTAACCTCTACGCAAAACATTCATTTTCATTTACTTGAACAGTACAGGGAAATGGAAAAACAATCGCAGTATAGCATCTAACCTGCATGATGGAGGCTAAAGGATCTTTCTTTCATAAAAGCAACCGCTATAATTCCCGTTTTAAAGTTATAGAACCAATCAATATCCATAAAACACTGATAATTTATATGATATTTTTGCAGGCAAAAGATAACTTGTTGGAAAATTATGCGTATAGGCAAAAGATAAACATGAATGGTATGGTTTATGCATTGTATTTTGAAATGATTACCCTATTTTCGTGTTTAATTTGTTCAGTAACATGCTTAATAAAATTTTGCTCATGAAAGTATTACCTTATTTTAACGGAAAGAAAATAGAAAGAGACAAAGAAGACCTTGAATTCATCGAGTTGGATATCGTTTATGATCTGGTCAGATCCCTTGAAACATTTGAAACCAATCCCAATGCCGAAATTGAAGTGGATCTCAGCACCCCCGGAAAACCCAGTTTTCATATGGTTAACTGTTCTTCCGATTTTGAAAACAGGTTTTATGAGATCATGCAAAAGGAGAAGGTTTTTTATTAAATGGATCCATTAACTGGTTAGTGTCCTATGAATTAGTATCTTGATTTAATAAGACAAAAACAAGAGCAAAGGATGGCTTTTTGGACAGAAGCCAACAACATTTACCAACCTAACCCTGCTTACGACAACATCAAGGCTGATAAATGAAGAACTGCGCATAACGGGCGTTACCAACATAAATCTCGAAATACCGGGATCTATTCTTCGACAACAATATAAATGTCTTCATTTTCTTTTTTCATATAGTATTCTTCCCTGGCGAATTCTTCCAGATTCTCTTCATTCGTTTTCAACTGATAGAGTTTTACCGAATCTTCCTTAATTTTATTGGTATAAAACGCTTTCTCCTGCATTAATTCCTTATGCCGGTGCAATTGCCTGGCTCGATCCAACAAGTTATTCTGATCAAAAAATACGAGCCATACCAAAAAGATCAAAAATGTAAGCAGGTATTTATTTTTGAACAAAGGGAGCACTTTGTTGACCAATTTCCGGGAAGGTTCCATATATTCTCCTGTTTTGCACAAAGTTAATTAAAAAAGGAGCAATCGCAAAATTTTACTGTTAAAGTCCGGGAATGAACCTGCTCATTCATCTTTATCCAGAAATGGGTATCGATAATCTTTCGGAGGATTAAAATTTTCTTTGATGCTACGCATAGAGACCCAACGCAACTGGTTAACAAATGATCCGGCTTTATCGTTGGTTCCCGAACCTCTGGCGCCTCCAAACGGCTGCTGACCAACAATAGATCCTGTTGGTT
Source organism: uncultured Bacteroidales bacterium (assembly GCA_964472385.1). Taxonomy (GTDB): domain Bacteria; phylum Bacteroidota; class Bacteroidia; order Bacteroidales; family UBA12077; genus JAGXLC01. The sequence continues at coordinate 3,485 of CAYYLT010000150.1, read as the reverse complement.
TATCATTAACATAGAAATTACCGGCAGTCTGTTGAAGGCGTTTGGTCATCATATCAATCTCATAGCGATCCTGAGAAAAAATGGCGCCGGTCAGCCCATATATAGATGTTTCATCCAGGATATCCAGTGTTTCTTCCATTTTTTGCTCATCATAAACATATACCGTCACAACGGGACCGAACAGTTCCTCTTCCATGGTATAATAATGGGGATTTGTAGTTTTGATCACTGTGGGGTAGATATAATAACCCACAGACTTATCATAATCACCGCCTACATAAATTTCTGCATCTTCATCCTTCTTTGCCTGATCAATGGCAGCAGCATGCTTTTCAAAAGCTGCTTCATCAATCACGGCATTCACAAAATTGGTAAAATCTTCGGGTGAACCCACTTTGATCGAGTCCACATCTTTTTTCACCTGCTGCAGTATTTCATCTGCAAGGTTGCCGGGTAGATAAACCCTGGAAGCTGCAGAGCATTTTTGTCCCTGATACTCGAAAGCCCCCCGGGTTATGGCAGTTGCAACAGCCCGGGCATCTGCTTTGGGAGAAGCAAAGATATAATCCTTGCCTCCTGTTTCTCCGACAATCCGCGGATAAGATCTATATGTTTTAATGTTATTGCCTATCTGCTGCCAGGCATTTTGAAAGACAGCAGTAGAACCGGTAAAATGAAATCCGGCAAAATCAGGGTGCTCAAATACAACTTTACCGGCAGTGGGACCGGTTACAAAAAGCATATTGATCACTCCATCAGGAACACCGGCTTCCTGGAAGATCTCCATGATCACGCCGGCAGCATACAAATTCAGTTTAGAAGGCTTCCAGACAACAGTATTACCCATCATAGCAGGAGAAGCAGGAAGATTGGCAGTGATAGCCTGAAAATTGAAAGGTGTTAAGGCAAAGACAAAACCTTCCAGGGGGCGATATTCAACACGGTTCCAAACACCTGGCGGTGAATAAACCTGTTGGTCATAAATATGACGCATAAAGTCAACGCCATAACGCATAAAGTCAGCGAATTCACAGACAGTTTCTATTTCAGCCTGGTGGCAACTCTTGGATGTGGCCAGCATTGCTGCTGCATTAAGCTTATAGCGATAAGGGCCTGTAACCAATTCGGCTATTTTAAGAAAAATAGCTGCCCTTTCATGCCACGGCATGGCCGTCCACCTGGCCTTAGCTTCCATGGCCGCTTCAATGGCTTGCTCTACATGGGTAGCATCGCCTTTATGATAATATCCCAATGTATGGCTCAGTTCATGGGGAGGATGTATGGGAACCCGGTTCCCGGTATGTACTGCTTTACCTCCAATGATCATTGGAATATCCAGTTCTTTGGACTTAAGCTCATCCAGCGCTTGCTTCAGCAATGCACGATCGCTTGTTCCCGGAGCATAACTTCGCGCTGGCTCATTCTTGGCATGGGGAACCTCAAAAATTCCTTTAGGCATAACAATTGATTTTAGAATTTACCCTGTAAGATTCATAAAGGTTAAACCTGCATTATTCACAAACAATGAATACACCTTTGTAAATATAAGAATAATAGTATTTTGCTTGTTTTGTTACCATAATTTATTTTTTTGTGTTTTTTGTGTTTTTCAGTAAACACGAAGCAGGCCGGTCGGCTTTCGACGCCTTGCATCTACCAAAAACTTGACGCATAAATAATACAGGTAAAACAAAAACTTCTTATAACAAAGCTAAAAAAAAACATCAAAGAAAATGATGCGTATTGTCATCATTTTTGATTTTACAACAACAATGATATTATATTGTTGCGCGCGTTAATCCGGGCGAAGTCTGTAGTAATCATCCCAAACTGCTTTATTCATGCAGGCTGAAGCCTGATAAACAGATATGCTTTGAAAAGCGGTATTGGCTGATCTTTGTATGAAATCCTTTATCTATCCATTTGACATGATGACCAATAGCCTGATGATAATCTATCATTGGCAACATTTCACTTTTCATTGCTTAAACGAATAATCTCTTTTTCGTTCAGGGTAGCAAACGCTTTTTTCAGGCTATTGGAAATATTTTCTATGGGCAGCCGGTAGCCTTCATCATACAGAGAAGTTACAAAATCATGATGCGTTCTTCCATTCCTGTAATCAGGCTCCCTGGCAGGATGCTTGATATACCGCTCAATGGTATTGATATCCTCTGATACATTGAGTACCGCATGGTAAAACAGTACTTTCCGGCTACGGTATATGGAAGAACCCAGAATTTTTTTATCTCCCAGGGAGATATCAGAAATCCCCCGGTGATATAGATCACGAATGTCTAATTGATGAAGTGCCTCCATGATCTTTTCATTGAAATACTGGAAATGAGCTGTGGGATTGGAAAATTTCTCCAGGATCACTTTAATGGATATAACAAGCGTGTTTGGCGTGAGAATAACGGTTTCTCCCCCTGAAGGTCTTTTATATACAGCAATTCCATCGTCAAGGATATGTTTTATAATAAGGTTTTCCCAGGGTTTGTTGCTGTTGCCCAGTACAATGAAAAAATCATCAGGCACCCAGATAAAATATTCCGGCTGTCCTGATGCATTATAGAAAATATTAAAATCGGGCAGATCGTATTTCCTTATTTCAACCATCGCATAACAAAAAACACAGTTGTTTGGTAATGCAGATCGTTTTGAATGCCAGTCACAGATAACAACAAACCGGCATTCAAAAGGATTCAAAATCTAACGGGCACAGGATAACCCGGATTTATTTACGGTTTGCTGAAAAACACAAAACATACTTGCGATCAGCAAACCCTATTTATGTATAGCTTTATCCACTGCATCAAATCCTGCTTCCATAAATATTTCAGATATGGTGGGATGGGCATGGATCGAACGGGCCACATCATAGATGGTACTCTCGATTTGCATGAATGCTGCTGCTTCAGCAATCATATCAGTTGCGTGCGGAGCAATAATCTGTACACCAAGCACTTCTCCATATTTTTTTTCGGAAAGCATCCGGATATTGCCTTCCTTATACCCTTCAATCAAAGCCTTTCCATTAGCGGAAAGCGGAAATTCACTAACTTTATAAGATATCCCTTGTTCCTGAAGTTCTTGCTCAGTCAGCCCAATTTGAGCTATCTCTGGATTGGAATAAATATTCAGGGGATATTGATGCAAATCTATTTCCCCTTTAATACCTTTGATCTTGTTGATCACAAACAACCCCTGGGCTGATCCCGCGTGCGCCAGATAGCTCTTGCCATTTACATCGCCTACAGCATATATATGATCATAATTGGTTTTCAAAAATTGATCTGTTTTTACAAATCCGTCATCACGGATTTTAATATCCATATTCGACCGGGGTATAATGCCACCCCTAAAGCTGGCATTAAGTACCTTCTCACAATCAATGGTTTTATCTCCAACTTTCAGTTTACCGTTTTCATAGCCTTTGATATGGGTATCAAAAATCAGATCAATATCATCTTTCTTTAGCCTGT
>CAYYLT010000149.1:0-8367 GCA_964472385.1 uncultured Bacteroidales bacterium | reverse complement strand
TATATACTTTTATTTATAGATATTTATTCATTTTTTATGAATAATGCAGGTTAGGGACAAAAACTAATAATTCTTTAAAGATTCCATAACACGGATGTTTTTTAATCGAAAATAGGCGATGATAGCAATCCAGATTATGCCATTCAGCATTACAACGCCCAGGAGTAACAAAACAAATGTTACCGATATGTTTTGCTGTTCGACGAAAAAGCTTGGCATGACTGCTATAATAGCAGAAATTCCTCCCCCGGTTATACCGATTATCATTAACAGGAAATATTCTTTGAATAAGAGTTTAAATACCTGGCCGAATGAATATCCTGTTGCCAGCAGCAAAGCGATCTCATGGTTACGCTGCAATATGCTGCGGGCCAATACAACAGCCAGACCAACCGTTCCCAGCAATAAACCCAATGCACCCATTACCAAAAATATGGATAAATAGGTATTGGTAACCGACATAAATTCAGCCAAGCGTTTAACAGCTAAATTCATCCGCCATCCGTAATCCCGAAAAACCAATTTGAGTTGCTTTTTTATCGCTTCTTGATTTTCTTTAGCACCATTTATCAGGAACACTTTCGAACCGCTGATCTCAGGAAAATGGCGTATAAAATACCTGTTTGAAATGATGATGTTCCCCTGAAAGACAGAAGCTGCCAGTCCCCCGATCAATTTCACATGAATGGTATCCCCCGATTGGTTGCGATACCTCAATGTATCTCCTATTGATTTACCCAACCCCCATTTTATCACTGTCTGATCGGCAAAAGCAGGAATAACTCCGGGTATCTGCCGGTTTAAGCTACGCCATGGATTATCCCTGTCGAGATAAGCAGTTTGGGAAACAAAACTAAATCTACCCGATAGATCACCGGGATCAACACCCAATATACCGGGATTGGAGACGCGGTTAAGATTTAAACAACTGGCATCTTCACCCTCAAATACCTTAAACTGAACAACATGAAAATTCGTATCCAAACCAAACGACCTTCTGACCGAATCATTTTCCAAATCTTCCAATACGGGTACAGTGCTTTCAGCATAAAACAAATAACCTCCTGTACCGCTATCTTTATTTTCGGCCCCGCCAAATAAATTTTTCCGGTTTGCTCCGGTGGATATAACAACAAAACTACCCAGACTAAGCAGCAGTATAACGGTTAAACTTCGCGTGCGGTTTCTCACAAGATTTTTCAGGGCTAAGGTATGAAGGGTAAACGAGTTTGAATACATGCGCTCGTATCTTAGAAACCAATAAAAGCTCAACAGCACAATACAAATCAGCATTAATCCGCCGGCAATAAAAAACCACACGGGCTCATGAAATACACCGCTTACAATCTGTATACCTACAATGCCCACAACAATGACCGGTAAAATGATGATGAGATTTCTCAGCAATTGAGGTATCCATGATTTTGGGGGTGTATGAGCATGCTTTTGAATACCGGAAGTTCGCTGCTTCAATTTTCTGCGGAGCACTACAGCGATGGTTAGCCAGGAAACCAATATGCTGATCCCAAAGCCTGTCAATAGCGTGATCGGCTGAATATTCATTTCCAAAACATTGGTCCTGACTATTTCCTGCCATACCCGATTTAATCCAATAAAAACCAATTTGTTGTAAACAAGCGCCAGGCCAATACCAACAAGGGTCCCCAAAAAAGCTACCAGGGCATTTTCGGCAAGAATAATTTTGACGATCCTTGCATTTGGATAACCCAGGGCAGAGAGGGTACCGATTTGGCTGTATCGCTTTTCCAGATTAAAAATAAACAACAGGGCAGTTAAAAATATACCCGAGACCAAAATAAAGAAGCTCAGTCCCATAAACAACTGGCTAAAATCCACACCCTGACGGGCGGCTTTAAGGCCTTCTTTTTTTACAGGCTGTAAAACTATTCCCAGATGAAAAGGATTGACGGCCTGATTTAACCGGCCTTCTATTTCAGGATATGAAGCGGAATGATGCTGAAAGCGAAAAGCCGTATAAGAGCCATAACGATTTTCCCACAGGTCAACTGCGCGTTCAAGATTGATGAATGCTTTGGGGGTACCCCTGTATTGATCCCAGTAGGTTTCATCTTTGTCTCTGATTTTATTCAGATCAATGGGAATACCGGCGTTCCAGTCGCGACAATTGTTTACATCCGACAGACCAGGAAAATCAGGCATGAGTGTTTTATCTGCATACCTGCCCTGAATGGGAACAACCTTCGTTACTTTAAAATGTGCACTTTGAATTTCCAGTTGACGTAAAGGACCACTCAGATAATAATACAAGGTTACGGAATCCCCCACATCTGCCTGAATATCTTTAGCTGTCCAGGAATTTAATACAATTTCGTTGTATGTTAAATCAGGATCATCCAGGGTAGAAACAAAAGAATAAGGTGTAAAACGGTCATTGTATTGTATCTTATTCACAAAGTATGTTAAAACAGGTTGAACGGGGTCAGCCCAATCCATCATAACCTCAGCAAGAGGTTTATCAATGAAGACACGCTCGGAGGTAACCTCCCATTCCTTATTGCTTTTCAGATAATGCAGATGAAGACTTGCATCTTTGATGGTAAAGTTTTGGCGTATGCTTTTTTTCAGCAGGGATGCCTGATCAGATAAACTTCCCGCGATAAGTATCCTGTTTGCCTTATTCCGGAGTTCTATTAGGTTATTTAGCTCGCCAATGGGAAGGAAAACATTAAATGGGGCTGTTTGAGAGGCTTTTAGATTAAATCGCCCAAAATCATGTTTATCTGCAATTTTAAAAACTTTGAACCTCCTGGCAACGTTTTGATTATCCGCTGAGATAAATGGTGTGTTCAAAGGAATCACATGAGCACGCTTCATTCTCAGTAAAAAACTTTCCCCTGGCTCCAGCATCAATCCGTTGGCCAAATTTTGGCTGATAACTACCTCACCTTTTGGTATAGAATCATAGGGGAAAGCAGTATCAATGGTTTTCCGAAAACTGCTATCGATACCCCATACCTGAATATCTTCAATCCGGTACTCACCCCCACCGACAATGCCGGTACCTTTAAGCCGTAAAGCGGAAGTAGCCTTAAGGCCTGTTTTCTGAGAGATCTTGTTGCTCAGTGATTGGGTTAAATATCTTTCCCCGGAATTGACTACATGAGTGATTGATCCCAGTCGATAGTAAGTAATTTGCTCAAGGCTGTATTTCACTGAATCACCCACAATGAGTGCTCCCGTAATGATAGCGGTTGTGATGGCAATGCCCAAAGCCACCGTAAGATGCCCCCTGAAATAATACTTCAAACTTTGAACGATGAATGTAAACAAAGACATAAGCAGCAAATCGTATATTAATTTCCTAAAAAACCGCCTGTCAAAAACTTATTCCATGGCTGTCGTCAATAACTGCTTTATGCGCACCTGAAGCACCAGTCATTCGCTGAACAGTCTACCCGCTTTCAAATGGTATATTGTATGCATTTTCTTCGCTATATCCATAGCATGGGTCACTAGTATGAGGGTTGTGTTAAACTGATCATTAAGATCAATGAGCAATTGCATTAATGTGCTGGCATTTTTCTCATCAAGGGCACCGGTAGGCTCATCGGCCAATAAAAGGGAGGGATTGTTGATCAATGCACGAATTACTGCAACTCTCTGGCATTCACCTCCTGATAGAGCTCCTGGCTTCTCTTCCCTCAATGCCCACATATCTAAATGCTTTAAAAGTTCTTCTGCCCGTTTTACGAAATCTTCTTTTTTGTTTTTTATGGCCAAAGTAGGTATAAGTACATTTTCCAAAACAGTGCATTGGGGCAGTAAATGATGAAGCTGAAATATAAATCCGACCTCCTGGTTTCTATATCTGCTTCTTTCATGGTGATCTAAATGGATGATGTCTTGCTCCTTAAACCAAATATCCCCTTTCTCAGGCAAATCAATACTTCCAATCAGATTCAGCAAGGTTGTCTTCCCGGATCCTGAGGGTCCGACAATGGCCAGCTTTTCGCCCGCATGAACTTCCAGTTCCAATCCTTTTAATACACTGCGGGATATCATTCCTTTTTCATTCCTGTAATTCTTATGAACATCATTTACTGACAGAAGCATACGCAGGATGATTTATTGTTTCTTGGTATAAAGCTATAAGTTTGTCAGCCAGGTTATGGATATTAAATGCTTTTTCAACCCCCTGCCGCGCCTGTTTACTCAAAGCATCGTAATTATTTGTATTGTTTAAATATTGTTCCAATGCTTCACTTAAACCTTCCGGTGTATTTTGCTGATAAAGATACCCACCTCCTGATATATTAATTATTTCCGGAAAAGCGCCGAGCGATGGCTGTATTACCGGTATACCGCTTGCCATTGATTCTGTCAGATAAATACCAAACGCCTCACCATTCCTTACCGGCACTGAAATAACCGATACCTTTTCAAAAAAACTTAATCGCTCATCATTTTCAAAACCTTGATGAAAAATTACTTCACGACTTAAATGATTGCTTTTTAGGGTTCTTCTAACCTGCCTAAGGATATTTTTGTCATCACCTGTCGAACCTCCGGTAATCATCAATTTAACATCTTCAAATCCAGGTTTCTTTTTCAATAGGGTGAATGCCTCAACCAAAATATCCAATCCGTTCTCGTAACTCATTCTGGAGATAAAGCCAATAACCCTTTCTTTTTCAGCAGAGCTTTTATATTGATAATCAATGGGATCCACACCCAAATAGATGGTATGAACTTTTTCGTTGGGCAAATGCATACGTTGCTTGGTGAGTTCTGCATAATAATTGCTTACAGAGACAAATTTATCCACATAATCAGATTTTTCCGACATCAGATTCCAAACCTTTTCCCTGTATGATGGGCGCATGACGTCTACCCAGGTATTTTCATCCTGAAGGGAACAAAAAACCGGCACATTTAATCTTTGTTTCAGACGTTGGGCAATTCCGAGCAGCAATGCATTCGACAAATGGATTACATCCGGTTGGTAGTTGTCTGCTATCCAGTCAACCATTCTTTCCAGTTCTTCACTTTGTTTGCCATTCTCTCCGAGGAGCATGGAAACGGTCATATCCTCCAATCCTTTTGCACGGGTAGAACCTGCCTGTTTAGCAGCAAGCTTTAGCAAGGGTTTTGAATTTAGTAAATGATCAAACCAGAGAGGTGCTTTTCTGAAAACCGGATACATTTGTTTGAGGTAGATACTAACTGCGCCGTAAAAAACGGGTATGGTATCTATATCCCTTTCATCTGAAAATAAAGGAAGGTACATGGGGATTTTCACTACATGATGCCCCTGTTTACGCAAAGCATCAAAATACTTACTATCTCTCAGGCAGTTACCACAATAAAAACTGCCTCCTGATCCCGGTATGATTTGTAATATATTCATAGATATCCATTTAATGCAAAAACCAGTTACCGGATTTCTTCCTCATTTATCCGGATGATCTAATATTTAAGGTCTTCATTTTCCAATACAATAAACCAATCCATCACCTGCCCCCAGGAAAATGCGATTATCATATACCGCAGGATTTGAAAATACAGGACTTCCAATTTCATAATTCCATAACAATTTACCATCATATAAGTTTAATAATTGTAAATCGCCGCGCATATTAGCCACAAGCAACCCACTTTTGGTTACCAAAGGTGAGGCATCTATTCTAAATCCTGTATTTCTTTTCCATCTTAAACTTCCGTTTTTTTTATCAAAACAATAAACAAATTTATCGCGTGAAGTCAGAAACATCTTATCGTGATAGACTGCGGGGGATGCAATAAAAGGCAAATTAGCCTGATCATTATTCCATTTCCAGCATTTTTTTTGTTGTTGAAGATCCACGCAAGTAACTCCTCCGTCGTAATCCCCCACATAGGCAATCTCATTTTCCAGCGCTGATGAGCCGGCAATATAAGAAGCAATTTCTATTTTTTCCAGGGCCTGGCCATTTTGAAGGTTTACGATATGCAGAAAACCGTCGCACCCTCCAAAAACTCCTTTATGTCCATCCACCGAAACGGTGCTGTTTAAATAATTATCCAACTCGTATTTCCACAAACCTGTCCCCTTCTGAGCATTTACACAATGCAGGTAAAAGTCATAACTTCCCACCAAAATATATGTTTGATTTCCATTCCGATACCAGTTGGGTGCACCCATGATCTGGTTATCTGTTTGATATGTCCAAATGACACTCCCATCGGATAAATCCAAACAAAACAGGGTACCTTCCAGATTTCCAATATAGACTTTTCCTTTAAGGATCATTGCAGGAGCTTCTATGGCATTACCGGTTTGCCTTTTCCATAATAACGCACCATTAAGATCAAGGCAATACAAATTCCCATTGGTAGAACCAATAATGATGCGTTGATCTGAAATGACCGGTGAGGATTTAATTTGGGAACGGGTATGAAAAGTCCACTTGATTTCGATATTTGAAGGGATCCTTGAGTCAGATACGCCTGTTAATTGCTGATTTCCTCTATACTGATTCCAGTTTTGCATTTCCTGTGATAATCCTGTCAAGCAGTTAGCAAGGAATAAGAGAAGCCATAGAATGCGTATCATATGAAATATTTTTTATGTTTATAGTCTCAGGTGGTTGTAGCCGCTAAAGCACCTGTCGGGCAGGCCTGTGCTACCAGTTTTGCAGTTTTGGCAAGTCCGGTTTTTAGATCTTGGTCAAAGGGCACACCAATTATCACTTCAAATCCTCTTCCAATAAAAGTCAATCCGAATTCCTCCTGATATTGAGCGGTTAACCTGACACAAATTCCACATTTGATGCATTTACCCGGTTCATATACCACCCATTCCTTTTGAATCAATTTGGTAACGGGATCCCGGTTAGAATAATCGAAACGTTTTTGATTTACACCATATTCATCGGCAAAATCCCGCAGTTTGCAATGATCCATTTTTCTGCAATCGCAATGCATACAACGGGAAGCCTCATTGACCATTTCCCGTAATGTAAAACCATGTTCTATACCCCTGGAAGGCTCAAACCGTTCAAATGGCGTAGCCTCTTTCGTGTATTCAGGATACTCATCCTTAAGCAGTCTGCCGAATTTGGAATTAAAAACTTTTCTTTTCCCGGTCACCTCCATACCAAATACATATTGATAAACGGATACAGCAACATCCTTTCCTTGAGCCAATGATCTAATAGCCAATTTAGAAGATCGTATCACATTGCCTACTGCAAAGACCTTTTCCATATTGGTTTGGAAAGTTCGTTTGTTGACCTGCAGTTGTTTTCCATTGTTATCAAGTCCCCAGTGAGCCAATTCTTCGGTAAAATTTCCACTTGCCAGGATAATGGCATCATATTCATGATTAAGCTGTTCAAACCTGGTTTTGGTGATGGGACTGTTTTGGTTCAGGTTTACCCCGGATTTTTCAATATACTGAATCTCAGAATCCAATACTTCTTTTGGTAATTGATCATCCGGGATAGCATATCGGAGGCTGCCTCCGGGGAGGGCATTTTTATCATAGACATGGCAATCCATACCCTGCATTCGAAGGTAATATGCTGCTGCCAAACCTGCAGGGCCTGATCCGATGATGGCAGCCTTTTTATCTGTTTGAACCGGTTTTTCTATAATGCGCACCTTACCATAATCAGCTGCGTATCGTTTTAGCAAACAAATAGAAACAGCCCCATCAACAGGTTTTCGTTTACAAGCTCCTTCACATGGTGCGGGACAGATTCTGCCCAAAACACCTGGTAAGGCAATATTTTTCCTAACTTCCTCAAGGGCTTGATCCATATTACCCGTCTCCAGCAACCGGTTCATCAGGGGTATATTCATATTGGCCGGGCATGCAATGGTACAGGGTGCTTCACAATCCCCAACATGTTCGGATAATAGAAGTTCCAGTCCTGTTCTTCGGGCTTCCCGTATCTCCTCATCGTCGGTGGTAATATCCATACCATCGTAAATCTGATGTGAACAAGAAGGGAATAAACGACCTGACTGATTATCCTTAACCAGACAAATCATACAGGAAGTAAAATGCTCTATACCCTCATAATAACACAGGGCTGGCACCTCTATCCCGCATTTTTGGGCTGCTTCCAAAACAGAAGCACCTTCCTGAAAAACATATTCTTTATGATTGATCTTAACTTTTACCATTATATTATGGTTATGGCATCTTCAGGACATACCTGACGACAGGAATCACATTTAATGCATTTTTGTATATCAATTTCATGTTTTTTATGGGGTTGAAAAGCTATGGCATCTGTCGGGCAATTTTGGGCGCAAAGGGTACATCCGATGCACCTGTCATTTATCGAATAGAGGATCAAGTCTTTACATTTACCGGTTGGGCAACGCCCCTGGATATGT
>CAYYLT010000148.1:0-8368 GCA_964472385.1 uncultured Bacteroidales bacterium | reverse complement strand
ATGCATCCTGTTGATTATAAGTTTTTTGTGTTTTAGCAACCTCGAAGTAGGCGACTACGTCGCCTACTTCGAGGTTTTCGCAACGCAGCAGATGCCCAAAAATTGGCGCACCCGGAAAAAATGAATAAAAATATAAATGATTGAACACAATAAGTAAAATACTGTTATTCTGTTATTTACGAATATTTATTCATTTTTTATGAATAATACAGGATAGGGTTGTATCTGATATCGCTTGATGTAACTTATCAGTCTTCTTCTAATGGTTGGTAAGATAAATGCAAGGCCTGTAAGCAAAGTTAATAGGGCTGTAATTAGATAAGCAGGCAATCTAACTTTTACATCGGTCCAACACGGACCCGAAACTGAACCCCAATCAGAGAATAATAAGTCGTACCTTGCGATAAACTTTTGCAAAGCCAGGTCCACGAATAATAAGGAGCCTGCAATAACCACAGACCGGCCTATTTTGACACCCAGTATATTGATCTCTTCATAGGAGCGTTTTCCACTCATATTATCCTGCGAATACAGCGAAAGCAATAAGCTGGCAATAGAAATAATGAATACCACGATAAAAAATGTTATCATCTCTTTGTAGAAAGGCAGGATAAACATGTAAAAAGAAGCATCCCGTTTGAGAATGGGTTCTGTGAGACCGGTACTCATGCTGTTGAAGAATTTCAAAATCACTTCCCAGTGTGTATGGCCCCAGATACCACCATATAATATGCCAATACCCAATGCAAGATAACGGAAAAAGAGATTTTTTTTATCAATGGATGAGGTAAAAGCCAGTATCAATAATCCGGAGAGGGCAGCACCGGTAACGATCATACCCGCTTTGGCCGCTATTTCAATCCAAAAACGTTGCGTAAATCCCAGCGAATCATACCAGAGTTTATCGCCCCAGAAGCATATGAACTGGAAAAACAGGAAGGTAAGCAAGATGATGATGCCTCCCAAATATATGTTGCTTCTTTTTTGCCCCAACATATATGAAACGTATTCCAAAAAAAAATAAAATAAGGATGATAACGGTGTACATGGTATTTTTTTAGCGTTACAAGAGGATACACTTAAACCGTTTTTCTCTGAAACCCTTACGGAATGGATTTAATGACTGAAAATCAATAAATTGCCAAATGTGTGTGCTTAAACGCAAACTGGGGATATAGCATAACCTCCAGACATTTTAGATACCTGCGCTTCAGTTGAAATTAATAAATAGGGTAGCAATACCCAAATCAGGTATGGATATTCATGGAAACGAGGATCATTCTATCCGGAGACTATTGCGTGTTGGAATATAGGGGTGATCTCTATTCCATCTTTTTAGCTGCTTCCTGTGCTTCTTCAGCTGCCTCCTCCGCCTGCTTTTGGTATTTTTCAATCATCTCCTGTGCTTTTTCCTGGTGCAGTCCGGTATGTTTTTTAACTGTATTCCGGGTCGCCAGTCCAATGATCATAAATAGCACCACTATGGCACCGAGGATGTAAGATATTGCTTTTGCCGGCCGGGTATTTCCTTTTAGGGTGAGGGTGACGGCCAGATAAAGCAAGTACAGTCCATACAAGTTGACAGCCAAACTAACTATGGCACCAAGGGCATAACTTATACCATCAAAAAAACCCAATAATGCATTGACAGGTAAAAGCACCATAATAGCAGCAGCGACCCGCATGTTTGGTTCATAATCACTATTCCCGCTACAAATAGAAGATATGACCAAAATAATCAATCCTCCCAGAAACACACCAATGACAGCTCCGAAGAGGGTGCCGAAAAATCCTGCAACCCCAACAGCTCCGCTGAATATGCCTCCTGTAATTCCGGTGATATTCAGGAGACTCCAAATCAGGATTAATACACCGGCTATAACCCCATAGACTAGCGCTTTCAGAACAGGCTCGCCAATCCCGCCCTCTGTTTCCATGGAGGTAAAATAAGATTTAGGTCGAAAAAGTACCAATTTGGAATCTTGATACAACTTTTTAAGGCTGAATGCTCCGTTACTCATAGTTTAAAATTTAAAAGTTAAAGGGTGTTTCAAGATATGAAAAAAAAATGAAAAAAGACATAAAAAAGTGCTATACCACCAAAAAAAAATCATTCATGTTATTGCTTTGAATCAGTATTACCGGAACAGGTGAAAAAATCCTTTCTTAATTATTTCCGGCTGGTTTTGTGCAGATACGATATAATAATAAACCCCCTGGCTGGCAAAATTCCCGGATGCCAGTTTACCATCCCAATATACCACAGGTCCTGTTTTCTTGTAGATCAGATCACCATTGCGGGTATAGATTTCCAGTTTGATTTTACGATTCCCTGTTGATTTAACGACAAAAACATCGTTTATACCATTATTATCAGGAGAGAATACATTGGGGACTTCAATGGCGCTTTCCACAAATATGGTTTTGGAAATTTGGTGGATCAATCCGGATGTTTCGGTTATTTTCATGGTAATATTATATGTACCGGCTTTGCTGAATGTATGTCTGAGGGCAATGGATCCGTCATTATATCTTATGGAATCAGGATTCAGGGTTCTGCCGTCTTCCGATATGACAATCGAAGAGATTCCCTGCAGATTGGTCAAACGGGAAGTGTCATTGTTACTGATGGTCAAGGGAATGAAGTAATGTGTAAAAGTAGCCACATATATACTATCTTTAAAAGTAATTCCCTGGAGCTGGGCTTTTGATGGTTCTGAAAATATGGCGGATAAAAAAATGACACAAATAATATGGTAAACTTTGCCCATACATTCAATATTTTATTTGTGTAAATATATAATAGAAGATGATTATATCCAATCTTTCTGGGAATTTTTTTGACTAGGGCATATACCTATAGGCCTCCAATGCCTGTTTTAATTGGTTTTTTTACTTTTTTTGCACATCTTGCATCCCAAAATAATGAAAAGACAGAGGTTATGAAAATTCACCCATGTTTTACTCTAAAACGCGTTGTATGTCGGAATCTCATTTAGGGGAATTTGCCGGTATGATGGCAGCGTTTTGCTGGACTGCCACCGCCCTGGCATTTGAGTCTGCAGGCAGAAAGGTCGGATCCTTATCCGTTAATTTGATAAGATTGTTTATGGCTATATTCCTTTTGGGTTTTTATACCTGGCTGACGAGAGGTCATTTTCTCCCGTTTGATGCCGGAATGCATCAATGGAAGTGGCTAATCATATCAGGATTAATAGGATTTACATTGGGGGATCTTTTTCTTTTTGAAGCTTATGTGCGCGTTGGGGCCAGGATTTCTTCCCTGATTATGTCATTTGTTCCGCCCATAACCGGAATTATTGGCTGGCTCATCATGGATGAGCGGCTTACAGGTGAGAACATTATCGGCATGGGCATTACATTATTCGGAATTATTCTGGTGATTTTGCAACGGAAAAACAGAAATCCTGATCCCTCCAGGATAGTAGCACCTTCTCATCGAAAAACACGAATCCGTTTTAACTTTTCTTATCATGTAGTAGGGATTATCATGGCTTTTGGAGGGGCATTGGGTCAGGCTGCAGGTCTGGTATTAAGCAAATACGGTATGCGCGAATACGATGCATTTGCTGCAACCCAAATTCGTGTTTTTGCCGGAACCATTGGTTTTATCGTGTTGTTTTTTGTGCTCAGGCGGTGGAAAAATGTATTTATGGCTGTGAAAAATAAGAAAGCCATGAAGCGGATTACTATAGGGGCTTTTTTCGGCCCGTTTCTGGGAGTGGCTTTTTCTCTGCTGGCTGTTCAGCATACCTTAACAGGTATTGCATCTACCTTGATGGCACTGGTTCCCGTATTGATTTTAATTCCGGCCATATTTTACTTTAAGGAAAGGGTGAACTTTCTGGAAATAATAGGTGCTTTTATTGCTTTTGCCGGCGTTGCGCTTTTTTTTCTCTGAGTAAATGGTGCAGCGGGATGATATTGAATGTTGGTTGGCGTTTACCAACAAACCTGTGTGATATTCATCCGGATATGATAGCAATCAGGGTATCCGGAAGTGTTGTTTGCTATTCTGGCCATCGGGCAAGAATCGACTGCTGACCCTTTACCTTTTCTTTGGGTTTAGCCTTCAATTCGGCATTCAGAGGAACTATGACATCCAAACGGGAGCCAAATTTTATAATACCCATCTCATCTGCCTGGCTAACAGTTGATTCATGGGTTACATGGCAAACGATCCTGCGGGCTACAGCCCCGGCAATTTGCCTGACCATGATCTGCCGTTCTGCATCTTTGTTGATTACCATGCTGGTACGCTCATTTTTCAAGGAAGATTTGGGATGTTTTGCGATCAGGTATTGACCGGGATGATAATTAAAATACGCTATTGTTCCGCTCACAGGATGCCAGTTGACATGTACATCCCACACAGACATAAATATGGAAATTTGAATCCTTTGATCATGGAAATATTCTGTTTCATTAATCTTTTGTATTGCTATAACCTTACCGTCAGCAGGTGAAAGGATGTTCATATCATTCAAAGCTCCATTTCTCGCAGGTACCCGGAAAAACCGGATTACCATAAGCAATAACAGCAGCGATATACCGGCTATAATTGTTGTATGCAGGGGATTTAGCAGGATAAACCCCAACCCGATGTTTAAAGCCAACAGCATGAAGAAACTCAAGGCAATTATTCTGTGACCGTCTTTATGGATATGCATGAAAGTGTTATTTTGATGGTAAAAGTAATGAAAAAACGGATAAATTGTTTATCGTATTTTTGGGTTGGCTTTTGCCTGTAATACCATACAGGACAAAGTATTGTTATGCTGTCATTCCCAGGAATTCTGGCTTTTGAACATAGTTTTCAATCAAAATTTGTTTACAGCTTTGGCTGTGGTAAGCATACTATAGATTATGTCACGCCAATAATTTTAGGCAGATGTAAGCCAACGGAAAGATAAACAGGGCTGAATCAAAACGATCCAGTAATCCGCCGTGACCCGGAATGATTTTTCCTGATTCTTTCACCCCTGCACTTCGTTTTAGGTAGGATTCGGTTAGATCGCCAAAATTACCTGCTATGGTAACGATTAAAGCCAACAGGATCCATATGGACAAGCGCATTTGCTGGGTGGTATAAAATATAACTATGGCTGCCAGGAAGCTGAATAATAGGCCACCAAACAGACCTTCCCAGGTTTTTTTGGGTGATATGCTTTTCAGAAGGGAATGTTTGCCAAATTTTTTCCCTACCGTATAAGCAAGCGTATCGTTTGACCAGATCAATATCATGATATAAAGCAAAATTTGATGATTATACCCTGTATTCATGCGTATATCAAAAACCAGTTGACTTGTAACAGCCATGAAGAGTACAGGGTAAATCAAAGCGGAAAGGGTATAAGCGATATTGGTGAAGGGATTGCGTTTTTTTCTGAAGGTTTCCCGGATAAGTATAAGCAGTATAAATGGGAACAGCCCCATGTAACCCCACTTATCTAAATAATCTCCGGCAATAAGGAAATTCAAGGTAAATAATACAAAGCCTGCAGTGATACCGGTAATTTTTTGGATATTTGCCCCATTTTTTTCAGCGAGGTCATAAAATTCAAGCTGGCAAAAAAGGGTGATGAGTGTAAAAAGGATATAAAAAGTAAGCGGCCCTGCTAACAGAGCCCCTACAATGGCAATGATAAATAATATTCCTGATATTGTTCTTTTTAAAAAGTTGTTCAATGCTTTGATTTGTTTGATCGAAGCCTTTATGTTTTGTCGGGAAAAGCTATTGTAAACGTTTTTTTTGGGATTCAGAAATATCTGATTCTTCTTGCTTTTTTTTCTCGGTGTCTTGCTGGGAAGCGTTTTCCCGGGATGAGTTTTCAGCTGTTTCTTCCTCCTCTTCCTTTTTTTTCTGCACTTTTCCTTTATCTGTATCCTCTTCCTTTTTCTCCGCTTCAGATCGCTTTTTATCGCTGTCTTCGTGTATTTTTTTTACCTTTTTCCCTTCTTTCAGGATTTTTTGTTTCTTTTCATCATCGATTTCCCGTTTACCGAGGATTTTTTCAAGGTCATCGGAAAATATGATTTCTTTTTCAAGCAGCATTTCGGCAAGCTGGTCGAGTTGCTTACGGTGGCCTTTTAATATGTCGAAGGCTCTCTGGTAAGCTGTATTCACATAGTTATGTACCTCTTGATCAATAAGTTCTGCCGTTTTTTCGCTATAGGGTTTGGTGAAGGTAAATTCTCTCTGACCGGTGGAATCATAAAAGCTAATATTTCCAACTTTCTCGCTCATGCCGAAATAGGCTACCATAGCGTAAGCCTGTTTGGTAATTTTCTCAAGATCGTTCAGGGCTCCGGTAGATATTTTGTTGAATATCAATTGTTCAGCAGCTCTACCCCCCAGTGCGGCACTCATTTCATCGAGCAGTTGCTCGGTAGTGGTTAGATTTCGTTCTTCAGGCAGATACCAGGCTGAACCCAGGGCTTTTCCGCGGGGCACGATGGTTACTTTAACCAGGGGGCTGGCATATTTTAACAACCAGCTTACGATGGCATGTCCGCATTCATGGTAAGCAATGGCGCGTTTTTCCGAGCTGGTGATTAATTTATTTCTTCGTTCTAAACCTGCGATGATCCGGTCGATGGCATCCAGAAAATCTTCTTTTCCCACTGCCGTTTTTTCTTTTCTGGCAGCGATAAGGGCGGCTTCATTGCATACATTAGCAATATCTGCACCTGAGAAACCGGGGGTTTGCTTGGCTAGAAAATCTATTTCCAGGTTTTCCTCAATCTTAATGGGTTTCACATGCACTTCAAATATTTCTTTTCTTTCATTCAGATCCGGCAAATCAACATGAACCTGCCGGTCAAACCTGCCTGCCCTTAATAAGGCCTTATCGAGCATGTCTGCGCGGTTGGTTGCAGCAACAATAATGATTCCAATATTGTTGCTAAAGCCGTCCATTTCGGCAAGCAATTGGTTCAGGGTGTTTTCCCTTTCATCATTTGCACCCATACTGGGGTTCTTTCCTCTTGCCCTGCCGATGGCGTCGATCTCATCAATGAAAATGATACAGGGAGCCTTTTCTTTGGCTTGCTTGAAAAGGTCTCTTACCCTGGATGCACCAACCCCAACAAACATTTCAACGAAATCGGAACCTGAGATAGAGAAAAAGGGAACGCTTGCTTCTCCTGCAACAGCTTTAGCCAGCAATGTTTTGCCGGTACCTGGTGGACCGACGAGCAAGACCCCTTTGGGTATCTTACCCCCGAGTTCTGTGTATTTTTTCGGGTTTTTCAGAAACTCCACAATTTCTTTTACTTCAACCTTGGCTTCATCAAGGCCTGCAACATCATTGAAATCAACCTTTACGTTTGATTCTTTATCAAATAATACGGCCTTGGACTTGCCCACATTGAAGATGTTGCTGCCCCCTCCGGCACCACCTGCTCCCCGGGAGATTCTCCTGAAAATGAATAACCAGATGGCTACCAATATGAATATGGGTAGCAACCAGGTTAGTACTTCACCCAGAATATCCTTACGGGTTTCGTATTTTACCTGTATATACTCTCCTTCAGGCATTTTATCCTGAACCTCATTGATCCTTTGCTCAAACATTTCCAATGAACCTATGGTAAAGAAGTAATGGGGACCTTCTCTGGGCACAGAAAACATCCCGTCATTGAAAAGATCATTATATGCAGGTCTATTGAGCGCTTGATCTTTAAGGTATACTTCTGCCTTTTGCTTGTTGATAACCACAATCTTTTCAACATCCTTATTCTGAAGCATGGTGCGCTGAAACTCTTGCCATGTGGTTTCTTTGGGACTGCCTCCCAGATTCATGAAGTTTAATGAAATAAAAAAGACGGCGATCAGTGCATAAACCCAATAAATATTGAACTTTAAAGGTGTTCGCTTATTGTTGTTTTCTTGATTGCTTTGCGATTGGTTATTTTGGTTTTGATTATGATTTGTCTGGGCCATTCTTTAATGTCCTCCCTGATTAATTTATTGTACATCCTGATATTTATGCATCGGCGCATCACCCCACAGATCTTCCAGATTATAAAATTCCCTGTATTCTTTCTGAAATACATGAATGATCACACTTGCATAATCCAATAGCACCCATGTGAGATTTTCTATGCCTTCCTTATGAAAAGGTTTTTTATTCAGCTCCTTTTTTACGACCTGTTCTATGGAATCTATAATTCCATCCACATGTCTGGATGAAGTTCCATGGCATATAACAAAATAATCGCACAATGCGTTTTCTAATTCGCTAATATTTAAAGTAACAATCTCTCTTCCTTTCTTATCCTGTATTCCTTTTATGATTGTATCAAGCAATGCTTCTGTTGTAATCTCTTCTTCGTTAGTGATTTT
>CAYYLT010000147.1:0-8397 GCA_964472385.1 uncultured Bacteroidales bacterium | reverse complement strand
GCAGGCGTTTCATCAACAATACGGTAAAGAAAACGAGCGATAAGCCCAGGGAAACATACAACGCTTTATGCAGGATGATGCGGGCGGGATCCGCCAGGCCTGTAAATTCAGACCAGATCATCGGTATATTGAACGACATGTAATCAAAGAGATAATAAAATTTGTCGCTAAGATAAAACAGGGTCAAAGCTATATATCCCAACAGCACAAGCATTACCACGGCCTGATTCCTGATCAAGGCCATGAAAAAGAATGACAAACCAAAAATAAACAGCAGGGTGGGGATGGATATCAATACGAAATACAAGCCATACCCCAGCGGCTTAAAGGTCATATCCCGGGTAACCAGGGTAAAGATGAGGGGGATGATCAGGATCAGTATATTCAGTAGCAGAAATACCCGCAGGTTACCATAAACTTTGCCCCAGATATATTCCCCGTTGGAAACAGGCCTTACATAGATCACTTCAGTGGTATCTTGTTTCTTATCGCGTTTCATAAAGTCGGTAGCCAGAAAAACTGCGATGACTGCCTGTATTACATTGAAAATCAAAAGAGTGACATAAGGGATATTGGAAGGCAGTCCCCTGAGCACGCGGGGAGAGAATTCCTGCTGAGAGATAAGAAAATTGAAAAAAATAAGCACGGTAAAAGCGATAAGGGCAAATATGCGTAAAAACCAGCTACGCATGAGGGTTTTCGACTCTATGCGGGCCACGGTGTTAAAATGCTTTAAGGAGAACATCATCTTAAATGTTAATATTCACTGATCATATATTCGTTCAACTCTTTATCCATAAAGAAGACATAGGCATGTTCCAGGTCGGGTTCGATCTGAACGGCTGAATATCCCGGTAAATCATCGGCAACTAAGATCACTTCCCATCCTTTTTCCATCATGACGGTGGAAATCACCGGGTACTGCTCTTTGACCTTTTCCAGTTCGGCGGTGGTAAGAATCACTTTCCATACGTTATTTCTGGCTTTACCGGTTAGATCCTCGGGTGTACCGGTAAATACCAGTTTTCCCTGGTTGAGAAGTGCCATATGGTTGCAGGTACTGGATATGTCGGCCACGATATGCGTTGAAAGGATGATGATACGATCTTCTCCGGATATCTTTGACAACAAATTGCGGAAACGGATTCTTTCATCAGGATCCAAACCGGTGGTCGGTTCATCAACCACAATTAACCTGGGATTGTTGATCAGTGCCTGGGCAATACCCAGCCTGCGCTTCATGCCTCCTGAAAGCTTTCCTGCCTGACGGTCACGGGCATCAAAAAGTCCCACTTCCTCAAGCATCTGATCCACCGCTTCTCTGCGTTTCATATTGTTGGTTAAGCCCGATAGGGCTGCAGAATAATCCAGAAACTCCCAGGTTTTTAGCTTGGAAAAAAAACGAAAATCCTGGGGCAGGTAACCGGTCATCCGGCGTATGGCTCTGCGGTGTTTCCGGATGTCATATCCATCGATGATGATCTGCCCACTGGTGGGCTTCAAGAGCGTCACCAGCATACGCATCAGGGTAGATTTACCTGCACCGTTGGGCCCGAGCAACCCAAACATCCCATTACCAATGGACAGGGTGACGTCATCCAAAGCAAAGCCATCTTTGCCATAAACCTTGCTTAAATGATTGATGTTAATTTTCACAGTTCTATTCGTTGAGTATTTTCACAGCCCGCTTTTTTCATATCTGCTTTGTTCTTATCAAAATTGAAGTGATAAATATACGACACAAATGAAATCGATGTATTACATCCTTTCAAAAAAAAAAAATCAGGAGGGGATATCAATGCTTGGATAATATCTTTCATGATTTGCAGATCAATTTTTTTGTTTATTATGGGGTTAGCCCATTCAATCAATGATACATATCAATGCTGTAAACAATGTGTTTTTAACCTGACCTGTATTATTCATGCGTCAAGTAAGCGTTCATCTGTTTTTTATGAATAATACAGGCTGAATGATGTATAAAAGCGCAGGGCGAAGTTTATGAATGGGATGGATTGCTGGAAGGCTCCAGGCAATCCTGCCATAGCGTTTGCAAGATCTGTGCATAATTCGGGTTAATTTTTTCAGGGTCTTTTATGGAATTTTACCGGAAAAAAATATCTTTGCCAAAAAGTAACACAAAAATATAAAAAGTAACACGATCATGACAACAATCTACTACAGTCTTATTGCTTTATTGCTATTGGCAAACGCAGGGATTGCGCAGACAACCCTCATCGAAGGTACTGTTTCGGATTCAGAGACCGGAGAACCGGTCAAAGGTGTCAATATTGTCGTTACCGGCACTTCTGTTGGGACAACTTCAGACAATGAGGGATCCTTCCGCTTAGAATCGGATGCACCCATCGGGTCGGTTACCATCTCACACTTAAATTATCAAAACCGTTTAATAGAAGATATTTCAGCCGAGATGCAGATTGAGCTGGTGCGGGATATTTCCTTAGTGGATGAAGTGGTGATTACCGGTACAAAGACCAGGCGAAATCTAAAGGAAGTTCCGGGTAGGATTTCGGTTATACCAACCACCATGATTGACCGTACACCACATCAACAGGTGGATGATATACTCAGGTATAGCCCGGGTGTGAATGTGTCCCGCAGCACCGGAATATACAGTCAAAGGCCTATGGTAACGTTAAGGGGATTATCGGGGGATGAACAATCGCGCACGCTGGTATTGATGAACGGTGTGCCTTTGAATACTTCAGATGAAGGAGGTGTTAACTGGAACCGGATCAATCCCTATGACATTGATAGAATTGAGATTTTTAAGGGACCGGGTTCATCTTTGTATGGTAATAATGCCATGGGGGGTGTGATCAACATCATTACCCGTAAGCCCGATGAACCGCGAGAAGTTAGCGGTGGATTAAGTTACGGAACATTCAATACCATACGGCAGGATCTGAATGTGCGGATCAGGGAAGAAAAAGGCTATTATGCTTCTATTTCCCAATATTATCTTGAAAGCGATGGATACAATAACATACCTGTTAAAGAACGGACTCCTTATGATATTGCACGTTACCTTGAGGAAATCGGGCTATCGGTAAGAGCCGGAAATGATTATAACAACTGGTTCAAATGGGAATTGCAATACGATGTATTCAGGGATCAAAGGGGAGAAGGTTATCGGATTCATGCCCCGAAAGGTTCCTACCGGAATTTTCATACCGATCTTTTTCGCGGCAACCTGAAAGGAGGCGACCAGAAGACGCATTACGACCTGAAGGTGTATTATAAGATGGAAAATTATTACGATGTGAACGAAAGGATGCGAAGGGGCAGTTACACCCGGTTTGATGTGGATTCTTACCGTGAGGATATGGGCCTGTTGTTTCATGTTAACCGGCAGTTATCCGAAAGCAATACGGTAACGGCAGGTTTCGAGTTCAAGCAGGGCAGTATCGAGGGGGGAGATTATTACCAGACTCCCCGCATGGTAAACGGCAATGCCATCTATGATACAGTTTATAATGAAGGTATGCTGCAAACCCTCTCTGGGTACGTTCAGGATGAACAGGCTTTTTTTGATGAGCAGATCAGGTTGATCCTGGGATTGCGTTTTGACCGGGTATCTTTCCGGGACGGATCATATTATTCCACAGATCCCTGGAATACCATTCCTGAGCTTGAAGATAATACCTGGACGGAATTATCTCCCCGTATAGGTGTACGGTTGAATTTCATTGAGGAGGTAAGTGGCTACTTGTCTTACGCGCATGGTTTCAGGGCTTCTATTCTGGATGATTTGACGCGTACGGGTTGGATGTGGGTCGGACCCAAATACGCCAATCCGGAACTGGGT
Organism: uncultured Bacteroidales bacterium; assembly: GCA_964472385.1. Lineage (GTDB taxonomy): Bacteria > Bacteroidota > Bacteroidia > Bacteroidales > UBA12077 > JAGXLC01. The sequence goes on along the minus strand of CAYYLT010000147.1, from coordinate 4,568 downwards.
CCGGAATCTCTGGATAACTATGAGATAGGGGCAGATATAGCACCGGATGATAAGGTAGACATTTCTTTTTCTGCCTATTATGCAAGAGGGGAAGATTTTCTGTATTATGTGGCTACCTCCGACAGCCTTTTCGGAAGATCTATTTACCAAAGGGAGAATGTCACCAATGTGATCCTGCAGGGGACCGAAGCGGATATAACCTATAACCTGACAGACAAATTAAGTCTGAGCGCCAGCTATACCTATGCCGATTCAAGGATTGATGCTTTTACGGAAAGACCTGAGCTGGAAGATAAATTCCTCAAATATGTGCCCAGACATGCAGCTTCAGCAAGTGTTTTCTGGAAAAACCAACTGTTTAACACAACCTTGCGGGGTATTTACAAGGGGGAACAATATGCCGACGACGCCAATACCATTACCCTGGATCCCTATTATACCTTTGATTTGCAATTGTCGAGGGACATAGGGGAACATTTTTCCCTCTCGTTTGATATTATGGATGTATTGGATAACCGGCATATGGAAACAATTAATTATCTTTCGCCCGGCAGGATTTTCAAAGCAAGGATAGGCATTCAATTTTAACTTTTTCATCTGTTTTTCCATTTTTTATGCATAATACAGGTTAATGGTCAGATGGAACCGCATGATAAAAATAATCATTTCTTTTTGTGATATTAATGATTATTTTGTCATGGACGTTTCATAAAAAAAGAATAAGCTTTTTTAAGCCAAAGCATATAAGCGTTTTGTTTATTTTGAATCATACAGGTTAAGTTTTATGCATCAACTACTTACATATGTCATTCTTTTGTCCCTTGTTTTGGCAGGCGCTCGTTGCACCCATACTCAGCAGCAGTCTGAGGAAGAAAGTATGGTGATCACTGATATGCGGGGCAGGCAGGTACAGATTCCTGAGAAGGTTGAGAAGGTTATCGGATTGCGTGCCGGGGCGTTGCGGTTGCTGGTATACATGGATGCAGTGGATTTGGTCGCGGGTATCGAAGAAACGGAAAGGCGCAGTGAACGACCTTATACCTTAGCAAATCCAGACTTGAAGGGATTGCCGGTTATAGGACCTGCCATGGGAGGGGATCCTGAGCTTATATTGAAAGCCAACCCGGATGTGATATTCATATCGTATACAACCAGTGGGGATGCTGATGCCTTACAGAAAAAAACAGGAATACCGGTAGTAGCCATTGAATGTCCCGAATTTGCAAAGCAAAAAGAAATCTTATTTGATTCTTTCAGGCTTATCGGGAAAATATTGCAGAAAGAATCCCGGGCAGATTCATTGATCCGCTATATCAACCGTTCTATTCATAGCATGGATAAGCGAACACATAAAGTACCTGAGGAACGGCGCCCCGAAGTATATATTGGGGGTGTGCCTTACAGCGGATCTCACGGAATCAGTTATACCCAACCCTATTACCCGCCTTTTGTCTTTACCAACGCGCAAAATGTGGCGGCCCAAATTGATGAAAGAATAATCTCCCATGTAAAGGGTACTTTTATTGATAAAGAGCAATTGATGATCTGGGATCCTGAATACCTGTTTATTGATCTATCGGGGTTAAGTATTGTTCAGGACCAGTTGCGGCAAAACAAAGCCCTTTATGAAGGACTGAAAGCCGTCCGTAACAATAAGGTGTTTGCGGTTTATCCCTATAACAACTATGCCATCAACTATGAGTTGGTGTTGGTAAATTCCTGGTATGTAGCTAAAATACTTTATCCCGGCAGATTTGAGGATATTGATTTGGATCGAAAAACCCGGGATATCTTCCGGGTTTTTCTGGGGAAAGACATCCGGGAGGGGTTAAAGCTACAAAGTCCTGGATCAATTGGTGAAAATTGGCTTTGAATCATCCTATGAGGTTACTTACAAGCTTCAGGAATACCAAAATATATTGATCTTATGACGAAAAAAATGACAATAGAACCGATTGGATGGGTTTTGAATGATATTGATGAACCATTGCCCCACCATGAGATAAAAAAGCAGGAAAGCATTATTGTTGTTGATGAAGCTTATATGGAGGGTTTTTTAGGTATAGATAAGCATGACTATGTGGATGTGGTATTTTATTTTCACAGAGCTGACCCTTATCAACTTACCTGTACCATTCATACCGGGGAGACACAGGGTGTGTTTGCCAGCCGCAGTCCGCGCAGGCCCAATTCTATAGGTGTAACTACCGTTAAACTGCTGGGAAGAAAATCAAACCGGCTTTATGTTCGGGGACTTGATGCCGTAAATCAAACACCCGTGCTGGATATAAAATGTGTTGATACATCTGTTTTTGAGTCAGAGAAATCATTTGATCCGGTGCATGCTTCTATCATCAAAACGAATCCCCGAATCGATATTCATAAGCACATTTTACAAGAGGATACGGAAACGCTTTTGTTGAAAACGGGTCATTTACATGGGCATTATTGCCCCGGAATTGCCATGGGTGTTATGGCTTCTGTTTTTGCTATAAATTCTTTAATTGATTCTTCGGAGGAGATGGATGATTTTGTGGTCAGGGCGGAAACAATGAATTGTTTTTTGGATGGCGTTCAGTTTGTTACCGGATGTACGTGTGGGAATAATAAACTGCAGATTGAGGATCGCGGCCATACGGCCTTCAACCTTTCAGGGAGTGATGGCCGGGGTATCAGAATTGTTTCAAAAGAATCTTCTCAGCAGGCCATCAAAGGTATATCCCAAACATATGAAGCCTTATCCCGGAAAGTCGTTGATCAGGAGGATGCTTCGCAGGAAGATTGGGAATTATATAAGAAGGCAGCGGTTGACAGGGCCTTTGCAACTTTATCCATCCCTGTTGACCGGTTATTCTCCATAGCGTATACCTAACAAACCCTATGGCATTTTAATCGGAAGGCGTGGGAATTATTGATTTAGTTTTAGGATTCTACCGATCCGTATTCCTGTCATATTCAGTAGCTTAGGCGCTTCCTGAAGGGCTTGCTGCAGTTCCATGGGGCGGTCTATAATGGGCAATATCAGATCAAATCCGTGGTTATACAATTCTCCGGTACCTTCACCGATGGTTCCGGCAACGGCAATAACGGGTTTCTGATGTTTCTTAGCCAGTTGTGCCACGCCGTATGCAGTTTTGCCATAGCGGGTTTGATGGTCGATTTTCCCTTCACCGGTGATGATCAGGTCACTCTGTGCTATTTGGGTTTCCAGGGCAGTCTGTTCTGCCACGAGCTGAAAACCGCTTCTAATGGATGCATGGGTAAAAGCCAGCAGGGAAATAGCCAGTCCACCGGCAGCCCCTGATCCGGGCAGGGTTTTAAAATTTTTGCCGGTAAGCTGTTCCAATACATCAGCATAGCATTTTAGGTTGTATTCCAGTTGCCTGACTTGTTCAGGACCGGCGCCTTTCTGAGGGCCGTAGACTGCTGCTGCCCCGTGATCCCCGGTAAGGGGATTGTCAACATCCGTACCGATTTGAATTTGTGTATTTTTTATACGGGCATCCAGATTTTCCAGATTGATGTGCTGTATGCGATCGAGATTTCCGCCGGAAGGGGTCAGCACTTGTTGCTTATCATTCAGGAAGGTTGCACCCAGCCCGGCCAGTACTCCGGCTCCGCCGTCGATGGTAGCACTACCCCCTATGCCCAGAATAATACGGGTACACTGATGATCCAAAGCTGCGCGGATGAGTTCGCCGGTGCCATAACTGGAAGTTTGGAGGGGATTTCTTTCTTTCGGTTTAAGCAGCTCGATACCTGAGGCAACGGCCATCTCTATGGCTGCTGTATGTCCATCTCCCAGCATGCCAAAAGAAGCTGTGATCTGCCTCATGAAAGGATCTTTTACCCGGGTTTGGAGGCGTTTCCCACCTGTAGCATCAACCAACGCTTTAACCGTACCTTCTCCTCCATCAGCCAGTGGGAGAATGTTAACTGTTGCATCGCTGAAAACCTGCTTTATCCCAGAAGCTAAATTCTTACCCGCTTCCCAGGCTGATAAACTGTGCTTGAAGGCATCAGGACATATCAGAATGTTCATCTTTCCCTTTTTGATTCATAGATGTATCAGCATGTCATTATTGTAACGAACCTGGTTTCTTTGGCCCGGGGACGGGAATAAACCATAGCTGCATTGCGTCGGACAGAGCCTTTTAACAGGCGGGCTTTATGAAAAGACCCCTTTACCGGTTATCTTTTTTTTGCTTTGCGCAAAGTAAAAGCAAAGGAGCTACCTTTATCCGGTGTACTTCTTACATTGATGGTTTGGTTGTGCGCTTCGATGACATGCTTGACGATGGCAAGTCCCAGTCCCGTACCCCCTTGCTCACGGGAGCGGCTTTTATCTACCCTGTAGAATCGTTCAAATACTCTTGGTATATCCTTCTCTTCAATGCCCAAACCGTCATCGATAACTTCAATTAAGATGTTGTCCCCCATGTCCATAAAAGAAACGGTTGTTTTTCCATTGTGCCGGCCATAATTGATGGAGTTGATGATCAGATTTGAAGCAAGCTGGAAGATGCGTTCTTTATCTGCATAAACTTTTATGGGTTTATCGTATTTGG
>CAYYLT010000146.1:0-8407 GCA_964472385.1 uncultured Bacteroidales bacterium | reverse complement strand
TGATCATAAAAAAGACAAGGCGTTTATAGAAATATTTGCTCATAACCTTACAATTTGCAAATAATAAATGTACCCTTTCTATATTATTACAGGCATTTTTTGTGTTTTTCAGCAAACCCGAAGCAGGTGACTACCTCGTGGGCTTTCGACGCCTTGCATCTACCCAAAACTTGACGCACGAATAAAACAGGTTGAATCCCATTCCCTTTATTGATAAATATTATACAAGCTCAAAAGTTAATGAATCCTGAAAAATTAGAAAAGTCAGAAACTCTGAAGCCTCTGACTTTTCCAATACCCATCTTACTAACCCTAAGTAATTCGAAAACTAAACCCAATTACAAAATACAGATTACGAAATCTATATTATTTTAACGCGCAAGTTAAATTTTTGTTACATCTTATGGAAAAAAAATGAAAAAAAAAATAACCTCCATGATTCGTACCTCAGCTTTGGCTGCAACAGGCAGATTATGGGTCAAAATTTATATTGTTTGATGATTTCTTCCGGATGCATGAGAATATCCACATATTGTGCACGCTTGTATACAAATGGGCTTGAAACATTTGCCCTTGAAAGTTTTCCTTTGAAATCATCGAGTTTGTCATATCCTTTATCGGACATCCAGTTTTGAATCTCGTCCAGCATCCTGGCTATATGGTCAAATTTATTCATATACACACTACTGACCACCTGAGTGCAATCAGCACCGGCCAGTATCAAACGCAAAACATCGCGACCTGTATAAATTCCGGTACTTGAGCAGATATCCCCTTTTATATTATCATAAAGCAGCCCTGCATATCGGAGAGGTAGCTTATAATCTCCTTTATTGCTTAAATTAAACGGAAAGCTGTGTTCTTCCTTATCAATATTGATCTCGGGCTCAAAAAACCTGTTGAACAATACAAAACCATCAACATGGATATCATCCATGTTACGTATAAAGTTCAGCGCATTGGAATAAAAAGGACTCATCTTGACACTTATCGGAATAGAAACGTTATTTTTGATTTCCTTTAGTATATCCAATTGCTCATTTTCAATTTGTTTACCGCTTTTTTCGAAAGAATAGGGGATATGATAAAAGTTAAGCTCTAATGCATCTACCCCGGTCTCTTCAATCTTTTGAACATATTCTATCCAGGTTTCTTTATATATCGCATTTAAACTTGCTATTAAAGGTATATTTAATGATTTCTTGGCTTTTTCCAGATTATGCAGATGCTCTTTGGGGCCTCCGTGTTCAACATTCGGATGGGTTGAAATCATTTCCGGATGACGCTCGTCGAATTCCGTTAATTCTTCATCCATCTGCGTGCTTTCCAGTTGAATCTGCTCTTCAAAAAGCGATTTATACACTACCGCAGAAACACCAGAGGCTTCTACTTTTTTAAGTTTTTCCAGATCTGTGGATAAATTGTTTGCTCCCAGGATAATGGGATTTTTTAGATTGATTCCGAGATATTTCGTACTGAGATCTGCCATAATATTTTCGTTTAAAAGTTTCACTTAAGATTCGAACAAGTTACAAAAAAATAAGTTCATTCAAAAACCTGTTGCTTACAAAATAAAAGGAAGGAATACCTCCACCCTTGTTCCATTCGGATTTCCCTTGTCATCATAAAAGTCTTTATAGCGGACATCAATTTCCTCTCCATACAGGGAATTCAATATTTCAATCCTTTCCGATGTTATCTTTGAACCCAATGATGACTTGATGTAATTTTTGCCAATCTTTATCGCTTCGGCTTTTGCCCTTCCAATACCGTTATCTTCGATAATACAGTGAATGGATTTTTCCCGCTTTTTCAATTGCACTAAAAGATACCCTGCCCCCTTCTTATGCAACAAACCATGACGAATGGAATTTTCCACATAAGGCTGAATCATTAAGGCAGGGATTTTATATTCCAATGCATTAACCGATTCATCAATTTTGATTTCAAACGCAAACAAGCTCTCAAATCGTAACGATTCTAATTCCAGATACAACCTCAATCCTCTAATTTCTTCTTCAACCGGTATAAAGGTATATTGCGAATTATCCAGAATGATGCGCATCAATTTAGAAAATTTTGTCAAATAGATCAACGAAGAAGTCGTATCATCATCCAACAAAAAATATTGAATGGAATTCAATGTATTGAAAATAAAATGAGGATTCATCTGTTGCCTGAGCATCTTTTGCTTGTAGGCATTTATGTCCCGTTGAAGCTGCTTTTTTCTTTTTGAAATTTTACCATATATATAAAATACCGCCCATACCATGGCAATAATAATCAAGATAAGCATAACATAGAACCCCCGGGTTGCCGTAAAAGGTTTCTTAATATTAAATATCACCGAACCAGGATTTTCATTCCAGATATTATCCTCATTGCTTGCCGATACCATAAATTTATATCGACCCGGAGGGAGGGTTACAAATGTTTTACTGCGGCTTTTACTGATGTTCCAGGTACTGTCCAACCCCTGCATTTTATATCTGTACCGGATATTACCCGCTTGTTTATAGGAAACAGCATGATAATGAATGGTTATGTAATTTTGTTGACTGGAGAGATCATATGTGCTCCGGACAAGGGTATCTTTTTCATTTATCGCTATCTCTGTTATATTAACTTCAGGAGCCACAGGGTTTGGTTTCACCTGATCCACCTTAAAAGAAACCAATCCTTTTTTTGTCGCCAGATAAACAGACTCATCAGAAATACAAATGTCATTTAATTCAGAGGTGGGAAGCCCTTTGCGGCTGTCAATATTAAAAATTTGATAATCTGCTTCCTTTATACTATTTAGGGCTAATCTGCTTAAACCCCTGTTGGTAGCTACCCATAAATAATCCTTTGACTGATCCAGGGCCGTAATAGAATTACTGATCAATCCGTTCTTCCGGGTAATCTGGATTACCCCGGAATGCTGCTTTATAAGAATTCCTGCACCCCTGGTTCCAAGGATCAGATTGTCCTTATACGTATCAATAGCAGTAATGCGATGATAAAGTAAAGGATCGTTTTTGCCCAAGTGTGTATAACGGTTGTTATGGTATCTCCATAAACCTCCCAGCGTACCGATATAAATTGTATCCCCCAGCTTATAAAGCGCTTCAACCCTCCGGCAATACTGATCATCCAAACAGGATTGATAGACTACCTTTTCTTTATCGGTCTTCACATATTGTTGGGCTAATCCAAACCATAAAGTGTGATCTTCAGAAAAAACACATTTCACGTTTCCTAAAACGGAAGGATAAAAAGGTTTGCTCCGGATTTTTGCTTGCTTTATGTCATAAAAATACAACCCTTCACCACGGGCTATCCATAAACCATCTTTAGCCTTATCATAAGATAAATCAGAAATACCCTGATTGATCATTTGATCACGCTGAATGGTTATGTTAGAAATCTTACCGGGCTTCTCCAACATAGCCACATAAGGTTTATTATATCCAATCCATATCGTATTGCTGCTGTCAGAAACAACTTGCTCTACCTGGTCAGTTATCAGGCCATGTTTTGTATTATGGATCATAACATCCAAATTTCTTGAATAATAAACCCCATGATGAAGTGTCGAAAACCAATAACCTCCTTCATGATCCTTCAAAACGGATGATACGGATTTATCTTTTAGGTACTTATGGTGTTCTGACCCAATATGGCAATTTCGATAACGGTAGCATCCATTCATTGAACCCAGCCACAAGTTGTTTTCATCGTCTTTGCTCATCCATATGATTTCGGAATTTATCGACCGGCTTTCCTCTAAGTGCAAGCCTCTCATCTGAAAGAGGGTTTTACCGAAATAGAGGATTGATTTTTTATCCATCTTCAAAGAAAAAGCCCTCCAGGAGGCTTTTTGAGGGGTATCCGACAAATTGTAATACAGCGTATCATCTTGATGATAGCAAAGCAAATCTTTGTGGTTCTCATTGCCTAAGCTTTTAAAAATTAAAAATGGTTTGCTATCAATAGTAAAATATTCCAGGGAATTGGTGCTTTCGTGATTGAGATTGGAAAGGTTTCCTGATGTATCAATTTTAATGAGACCTAGATTTTTAATTCCAAAATATAGGTTATCAAGGGAATCTAAATAAAAGGTAGACTTCTGATACAACCTTTTATCAATCCCCTGAATACCTTTAATTTTATTATTATACCGATATTGTTTAATTTTTCCATCATGGTAATAAGACAGCATCATGTTCAATGGCACAAACCATATTCTGCCCCGGTAATCTTCAAAAATCTCAAATACGCAATTATCAGTCAATCCATCCTGTAAATCAAAAATTTCAAATTCATAAGCATCAAACCTTGCCACTCCCATATCTGTGGCAAACCATATATGTCCTTTGGAATCCTGAAATATATGATACACTGTTGATGAAGGAAGGCCATCTTCAACGGTTATAAGTTGATAATTCGGATCATGAGCAAAGAGCATACAAATCTGCAATACCAGAAACCATGGGGTGGTAAAAAAAATAATACGTTTCTTGGAGCAACTAAAACCCTGCTTGTTCATTTTCAGAAAAATTCCCATTCAAAGATAAAAAAAAGGAGAAGCAAAATATGATCTGCTTCTCCTTACATCTATTAGCCTCCTTTCACAAACTTCACTCCGTTAGTTCATGAGTATGCAATGGTTTGCAGCGAGGATACAGGTACCCCGGCTATAAGAACTTCAGTCCTTTGCCAGTCTGGCATAATTTCTGTATCTCCATTTGGCATCTTCCTCAGCCTGCCTGAAAAGTATATCAGCTTGCTCCGGGAAAGATTTTCTCAGGGCGCTGTATCTTAACTCTCCGGTTAGAAAATCCTGGAACCCACTAAAATCAGGCTCTTTTGAATCGAGTTGGAATGGATTTTTTCCCTCTTTTTCCAGCAAAGGATTATATCTGTAATTATTCCAGAAACCGACATTAACAGCCAACTTCTCTTCTTCCTGTGTCTTATCCATTCCTCTTCTCAGACCATGATTAATACAGGGCGAATAAGCAATAATAACGGATGGACCGGGGAATGCTTCTGCCTCCTTAATGGCTTTAAAATATTGATTTTGACTTGCTCCCATAGCGACCTGAGCGACATAAACACTTCCATAATTTATTGCCATCATTCCCAAATCCTTCTTGCGGGTTTTCATGCCGGAAGCTGCAAATTTAGCGACGGCGCCGACAGGGGTTGCCTTGGAAGCCTGACCGCCCGTATTGGAATAAACCTCTGTATCGAGTACCAGAATATTAATATCTTCACCGGAAGCAATAACATGATCCAGGCCTCCATATCCAATATCGTAGGCCCATCCGTCTCCACCAATAACCCATACCGACCGTTTTCTGAGATACTCTTTTAAGTCAAGAATATCCTTAGCAAGGGGATGTTTTTCTTTCTGCAGCGCTTCAATAACTTGATCCGATGCTTCTTTTGAATTTTCGGCATTTTCTTTGTTGTTGATCCATTCCTGAAATGCTGCCTTTGTCCCCTCTGACACACCATTGCTCATGGCTTCAGACATCTTCCGGGCAATCCGTCTTCTCAGCTTATTAACACCCACTGCCATACCGTAGCCGTATTCGGCATTGTCTTCAAAAAGAGAATTTGCCCAGGCAGGTCCTCTGCCATCTATACCGGCCTTATAAGGGGTTGAAGGAGCAGAACCACCGTAGATAGACGAACAGCCGGTTGCATTGGCGATCATCATCCGATCACCAAATAGCTGGGTAATGACTTTAATATATGCCGTTTCACCACATCCCGGACAGGCACCATGAAATTCAAATAATGGTTCGGCAAACTGACTGTTTTTTAATGTTTTTTCTTTGGGTACTACCGAATCTTTGTAGCCCACAACCTTATCCATATATTCCCATTTATCCACTTGATTCATCTGATCGTCAAGTGGTTTCATGACAAGTGCTTTTTCCTTGGAGGGACATATATTAACACAGTTACCGCAACCCGTACAATCCAGCACACTCACCTGAATACGGAAATCATATTCCTTGATGGGACCTTTGCCTTTAATCGTAGCAGTGCCTTCCGGTGCATTTTGCACTTCCTCATCAGTCAAAAGGAAAGGACGGATCACAGCATGGGGACAAACATACGCACATTGATTGCATTGAATACAATTCTCCGGAATCCATTCGGGTACATTAACTGCTATTCCCCGTTTCTCATATTTGGTAGTGCCTGGGGGAAAAGTACCATCTTCACGGTCCACAAAAGCACTCACAGGTAATTTATCTCCTTTTTGCGCATGAATCGGCATAGCAACATTTCTGACAAATTCCGGAAGATCTCCATATGCTGCCTCTTCCTCCCCGGGCTGGATATTCTTCCATTCGGCAGGAATTTCTATCTTTTCCACCTCAGCGCCCCGATCAACGGCTTTATGGTTCATATTGACAATATCTTCCCCTTTCCTACCAAATGACTTGACGATCGCTTTTTTCATCTCTTCAACCGCCTGATCATAAGGAATAACATCTGCAACCTTGAAGAAGGCTGATTGCATGATGGTATTGGTGCGTCCTCCCAATCCGACTTTTTCTGCCAGACTAGTGGCGTTGATCGTATAAAAATTGATATTTTTAACGGCCAACTGCTTTTTCATATGATCCGGGATTCTGTTTTTGGTTTCTTCCGCATCCCAAATGCTATTCAACAGGAAGGTTCCCCCCTCCATCATACCCTCCAGCATATCATATTTCTCAAGATAAGCAGGAACATGACATGCTACAAAACGAGGATGATTCACCAAATAAGAAGAGCGGATGGGATGATCTCCGAATCTCAGGTGTGATACCGTTAATCCTCCGGATTTTTTTGAGTCATAGGCAAAATATCCCTGGGCAAATTTATCGGTTGCCTCCCCGATAATTTTAATGGAATTTTTATTGGCTCCTACCGTACCGTCTCCACCTATTCCATAGAATCTGCCTTCAAATGTTCCTTCAGGAACAACACTGACTTCAGGCTGCAAGGGCAGGGATGTATAGGTAACATCATCAAATATACCAATGGTGAACTGGTTTTTGGGTTCATTTTGCTTAAGATTTTCGAATACAGCAACAATATCAGATGGATTGGTATCTTTAGAACTCAGTCCGTATCGGCCCCCCACAATCAAAGGTGCAGATTGCTTTTCATAAAATAAATTCCTGATATCCAAATACAATGGTTCACCCATAGCACCAGGTTCTTTTGTTCTGTCGAGCACAGCAATCCGTTTCACGGTTTTAGGCAATACCTGAAAAAAATATTTTTCCGAAAAAGGTCTGTAAAGATGCACATTCAACAATCCAACTTTTTCTCCTTTGTTGTTCAAATAGTCCACGACTTCTTTTATCGCCTGGGTAACAGACCCCATGGCAACAACAACATGTTCCGCATCCTGAGCACCATAAAAAGTAAAAGGATGATACTCCCTGCCGGTTAGCTTGGTGATCTCCTGCATATAATGATCAACGACATCAGCTACCGGCTCATAAAATTTGTTGCAGGATTCTCTCGCCTGGAAGAAGATATCAGGATTTTGAGCAGTTCCGCGTGTGACAGGATGTTCAGGACTTAAAGCAGAATCCCTGAATTTTTGCAGGGCCTCATAGTCTACCAATTTTGATAACTGATCTTCCTGTAAAGCTTCTACTTTTTGTATTTCATGTGAGTTTCTAAAACCATCGAAGAAATGGGTGAAAGGAATTCTCGTTTTTATGGATGTCAAATGCGCCACCGCTGCTAAATCCATGATCTCCTGAATGCTGCCGCTAGCCAGGAAACCAAACCCGGTTTGCCTGGCTGCCATAACATCGCTATGATCACCAAATATGGATAAGGCATGGGTCGCAACACTTCTTGCACTAACATGAAATACCCCCGGTAATAATTCACCGGCGATTTTATACATGTTGGGGATCATTAACAGCAAACCCTGGGAAGCAGTAAAAGTTGAAGTAAGTGATCCGGCCTGCAGTGATCCATGAACAGCCCCTGATGCACCACCTTCTGACTGCATCTCCGTTACATGTACTTCATCGCCAAAAATATTCTTCCGCCCATAAGCGGCCCACTCATCGATATATTCAGCCATCGTAGAGGAAGGTGTGATAGGATAAATGGCGGCTACTTCGCTAAACATGTAAGCAATATGCGCCGCAGCATAATTTCCGTCACAGGTTATAAAATTTTTCTTTTGTGCCATTTTCTTAATATATTTTAAAACTTCAAATCAAAACACTACAAAAATATAATAAAATTTCAGTTGATCTTTACAAGATGACGAAAATCATTCTTTACTTATTCTTTTAACAATGATTCCAAATTAATCCTTTAGCCTGTATTATCCATGCGTCAAGTTTTGGGTAGATGCAAAGCGTCGAAAACCGACAATGTAGTC
>CAYYLT010000145.1:0-8437 GCA_964472385.1 uncultured Bacteroidales bacterium | reverse complement strand
TTGGCGCATAATAAGTAAAGCACTAGTATTCTTTCGTTTATAAACAATTTTTCATCTTTTATGAATAATACAGCCTAAAACCTATTATGGCTTATCCGGGAAGAAAAAATATTCATATGCCAAATAGGGTTTGTCCATAAACTTTAAATAATAACCTTTAAAATCCAACTACCATGTCTTGCGGATGTATGAACAGAAGAGAATTTCTTACCACCACCTCACTGGGGTTAGGTGGTGCATTGACCCTTGGTGCTTCCAATTTGTATTCCAATCCTGATACCTGGGAATGGGATCCGGATAAACCCATGGGGACGTATGGAAAACAAATTACCGTTTTACCGGTATTGCGGCACCGTATTGAAAGCTATAAGGAAAAAACTTCCTGGCGCAACTGGGGTGGTGTGCATACCGAGCAATCTGCCCAGGAAGAAGTGCAGCGCATAACCAAGGAACTTTCCATGTTAAAAAGGAAGATCAACTTCCCCGTAAAGATTCTTCCCGTAGTACGGGCTACTTCCCATGAAGAAGCCCGGAAATACCGCGACATGAACAATGTTGATGTGATGATCCTTTATGCTGCGGGAGCCGGATATGATGAAGGCCTTGATCCTGCTTTATCCGATAAAAGGTATAACATTATATTCACTCGACACCGGTCCGGTCCGGTATATGATTTCTATGAAAATGCCCACAACAGATTTTTAAGGATCCCCGGAGATAATTTTTCATATGACAAATTTCGTAATTATGCAGGCATAAACTGGGATGACATTGTGGTGGATGATTATGATGAGATCCTGTGGCGCCTTTCTGCCTTTTACGGATTAAAGAATTTTATCGGAAAAAGGATTGTGGCCCTCGGAGGAGCAGCAGGTAAAGGTTGTGCGAAAGCACCTGAGCAAAACAAAAAGGTGTTTAACCTGGATATTCAAACCGTTTCCTACGACGATCTGGCTGTGCGAATCAAGAAGGCACAATCGGATAAAAAACTGATTGCCAAAACCAATAAATGGGCCAAGCAGTACCTGTCTATCTTGAACACCAAAAAGAATACCAAAACAGAATTCATAGAGCGGGCCTTTTTGCTTTATGGTATTTTTAAAGACTATTTGAAAGAATACGACACCGATGCCCTTACCATAAATGCGTGCATGGGTACTATTCTGAATGTTTCGGAAACCACTGCCTGCCTGCCGCTAAGCTTAATGAACGATGAAGGATTGATTGCCCTTTGCGAGTCCGACTTCAACGTCATACCCGCCGGGATTCTGCTGCATTACGTTTCCGGCAAACCGGTATTCATGAACAATCCCACTTATCCGCACAAAGGGCTTACGACCTGTGCGCATTGTACAGCGCCCCGGCGAATGGATGGTAAGAACTATGAGTATGCCGAGATTACCACCCATTATGAATCGGATTACGGGGCTGCACCGAAAGTGGAAATGCCCATTGGTCAGGAAATCACCCTCATCTGCCCCAACTGCGAGCAATCCCATTGGATGGGATTTAAAGGTACGGTCGACGCCAATCCCTACATGCCGATTTGCCGAACCCAGCAGGATATCAACATACAAGGCGACTGGAAAAAGCTTACCAAAGAGTATGGCGGTTCACACTGGATGATGGCCTATGGCGACCACCTGGATGCGGTAGGATATGCCATTAAAAAAGCCGGACTTAAATGGACCAATGTATCCGGAGACAACCTGATTTCCAATGCATAATATTCTTTTTTGAGAGGGAGGCATTAAATAGAAGGGTTTGCTGAAAACCTTGCATTTTGGAAACAAAATAGATATTTATTCTGTTGATTTTAAGGATTTTTTGTGTTTTTCAGCAAACCCTATCTTAACTCCTTCACCCTACTAACATCCAGCCTCAAAAACACGAACAGCAGAATGGTGAATGCCCATAATGAAGAGCCTCCGTAACTTATGAAGGGTAAAGGTATGCCAATTACCGGCACAAGTCCTATGGTCATGCCAATGTTGACCAGGAAATGGAAAAAGATGACCGAGATGACCCCGTAACCATATATACGGCTAAAAAGGGATTTCTGTCTTTCAGCGATCATGATGAGTCTTAAAAGCAACATGACAAAAAGGCCAATCAAAACAAAAGAACCAATAAATCCCCATTCTTCCCCGATCGTACAAAATATAAAATCGGTACTTTGTTCGGGAACAAAATCATATTTGGTTTGCGTACCGTTCAAAAATCCCTTTCCGGTAAGTCCACCCGAACCAATGGCGATTTTTGACTGATTGACGTTATACCCTGCCCCCAAGGGATCGGATTCCAGTCCCAGCAATTGACTGATACGTTTTTGCTGGTGGGGTTCCAAAAAACGGTTAAAAACATGATCAACCGAATAAGTTAGCCCGATAGATCCAAAAGCAAACAGCAATACCAGGTAAAATTTAGGGATCTTATACCAGTAGGATATAATCAGGTAGCAGATACTTGAAATGACAAGACTCCCGAGTATGATGTAATAAACAGAAATATGAAGCTGAAAAAACCTGTTGGCCAGGTAGAGTATACCACCTGCAACCATGAGGACCAGTGCGGATACCACTACATACTTGAATCTTTTACCCACAAACCAGAGCAACAACAGGGCAATACCGATAGATCCGAAAATTAGGGTTAGTTTTTCCAATAACAGCGCAAGAATGAACAATGTAATTACATAGACACCCAATAATAGTACACTCAATGACAGTCCGTGCCGATAAAGCACAAAGATAAAGGAAAAGAAAACAAGAGCTGATCCTGTATCTCCCTGTAAAAGAATCATAATGGCCGGCGCCAGGATAATCAGGGCTACTGTAATGTAGCTTTTAAACCGGTTTAAAACGACATTAAATGAGCTCAAATACCTGGCCAATACAAGAGAAGTAGTTATTTTGGCAAATTCAGCCGGTTGGAACCGCACGCTCCCAAATTCAAACCAGGCTCTCGCACCGTGAATTTCTTTTCCGAAGAATAAAACTGCGATAAGCAAAATGAAAACTAAAAAATAGAAGAAATAAGCAAAAAAGGAATAAAAATTGCTGTCAATGACCATCACCAGGAGGGCAATAAAAAAAGCTGCGGAGATCCAGATCATCTGTTTGCCATAGCGCTGGGTAAAATCGAATATTTGCTGATGCTCTTCATTATAGACTGCAGAATAGATATTAATCCACCCGAAGACCACCAGCACAAGGTATATCAATACGGTAATCCAGTCGATATGATTGAGCACATTAATTTTCCGCTTCATCTTTCTTCGGATTAAGCAGATTTGCATTCAGGACATAATCTTCCCACCATTTGACGGATATCTCGCGTTGCAGGTATTTTTCTATCATGAGTTTTGCCGTCGGGGCAGCCCATGTAGCTCCAAACCCTCCGTTCTCTATATATACAGCAAGGGCTATTTCCGGATCTTCTTTGGGAGCGAAGGCAATAAATATAGAATGATCTTTTCCGTGCGGATTTTCTGCGGTACCGGTCTTTCCGCAAACGGTTATATCCCGGATAGAAGCGGTACGGGCGGTGCTTCCGGTCCCCGGCTCCCCGTTGACGGCCAGTTCCATGCCGCGGATAACCGGTGTAAAAATCGAAGAATCAATCATACAAAAATGTTTCTCGCCGAACCTTGGTGATATGGAATCCTCCCCTGCTATATGTCTGACAACATGGGGTTTATAATAATACCCGCGATTGGCAATAATAGCTGTGGCATTGGCCATCTGGAACGGGGTAATACCCAGTTCACCCTGACCTATAGCCAAAGATATGACGGTAAGATATCCCCAACGGTTTTCACCGTAATAGCTGTTATAATAATCAACAGAGGGGAGGAAGCCGGAAGCTTCATTGGGTAGATCCAGATCCAGCTTCTTACCAAATCCGAATGATTCCAGATAATCTTTCCAATTGGTAAACGCAGCCGATACCGTTTCAAATTTAGGATCCTGCAAAATACGTTTGAAAACATTGGCATAATAGGTATTACAAGACACCTTAATGGATTCGATCAGATTTACCGGCGACGGATGGTTATGGCAACCCATATGAAATGTACCGGAGCTAAAACCACCATAACATTCATAGGTGGTATTATTGAATAATACCTGTTCTTGTTTACCGATCAGGGCATTCACAACCTTAAATGTTGAGCCTGGCGGATAACGAGCCATGAGCGCCCTGTTAAATAGCGGTTCAAGGCTATCGGATTCAAGTTTTCTAAATTGTTTGCTTCTTTGTCGTCCTATTAATAAAGCAGGATTATAGGCGGGAGCAGAAACCAAAGCCAAAATCTCTCCGGTTTTGGGTTCAATAGCGACAATACTGCCGATCTTGTTTTGCATCAGCTTTTCTCCATAGCGCTGCAGCTCCATATCAATGGTGGTAGTAATATTGGTTCCAACCTCAGCTTTCTTATCATATCTGCCATCCCTGTATGTCCCTTTGATACGGTTATGCACATCCACCAGATAGATCTTCACTCCTTTTTTTCCCCGTAACTGTTTTTCATAAGACTTTTCAAGACCACTGATGCCGATATAATCTCCTGCTTGATAATAATCACTGGTATCCACCAGCCTATCGTTTACTTCCCCTACATATCCCAGTAAATGCGCTGCAGCAGGGTATTTATACCGCCTGACCGTCCGGGGTTGAACAAAAAATCCGGGAAATTGGTACAGTTGTTCCTGCAACCTGGCATAGGTTTCTGCAGAAACAAGTTTTAAAAAGGTAGATGATTTATAGTAAGAATATTCCCGGGCTTCATGCAACTTTTTCTCCAAAAAATCCCGATTGATATGCAATATTTGGCAAAATGCTGTAGTATCAAACTTCTCGAGATACTGAGGTGTAACCATGATGTCATAAGCTGCCTGATTGTAAACAAGCATTTCCCCGTTGCGGTCAAAAATAAGACCCCTGGCAGGATATTGGGTGATGCGCCTTACCACATTGTTGGTTGCTGATAGCTGATAGGATGTATCTACGGCCTGAATGAAAAACAGCTTAACCAAAAAT
Organism: uncultured Bacteroidales bacterium; assembly: GCA_964472385.1. Taxonomy (GTDB): domain Bacteria; phylum Bacteroidota; class Bacteroidia; order Bacteroidales; family UBA12077; genus JAGXLC01. The sequence goes on along the minus strand of CAYYLT010000145.1, from coordinate 3,397 downwards.
ATCATGGCAACAAGCGTGATGATCAGCCCAATGATATTTCTTCTGACGGCATATGAATCCAATATTGACTTACCTATCGTTTAATGAATACTTTAATAAACAGGATCAAAACCAGGGAGAACACGGCGCTTAACAAAGCCCGGGATAGCGTATGGAAAAAATGGTCCAGCTTAAAAATTTCTACGTAAAATAAAAACAAATGATGCGCTAAAATTAGTATACCGGCATAATAAAAATACCAGCTAAATCCATAATCTTTAACAGAAGGCTGCTTTTCAGGCTCGTAGCCATCTCGTGGTTCCAGCGTTCGCAGCACAATGGGGCGAAGAAATGCCATAAAGACTACGGCTGATGTATGCATGCCCACTGTATGGCTAAAAAGATCTATGGTCAGCCCCAACAAAAATCCAAGCACCAGCAAACCCCACCGGGGTGTTTCAAAAGGAAGGCTCAAAATAAACAAAACATATACATAGGGATTCAGATAACCACCCAACTGCACGTTATTGAACAACAATACCTGTACCAATACAAGAATAAGAAATGTCAAAAAAAAGCGGGGGACATATCTGATCATTGATTCATATATTTATTTTTTAATTCCTGGAGTTCTGATTTAAGCAAATTCTTAACAATATAAACATTGTGTAGTTTTTTGAAATCGGTGGATAATTTCACGGTTACATCATAGAATCTTCCTCCTGCTTCGTGATAATCCTGCACAAAGCCCACCAATATTCCTTCAGGAAAGAGGGCAGAATACCCACTGGTAATCACTGTATCTCGTTTATGCATTGAAACATGCAAGGGAATATCGCCAAGTTTGGCATATTGGTAATCCCGACCGCTCCAGTTCAAAGAACCGTAATAGCCACTCTTTTTCAACATAGCGCTTATGCTCAATTCGCTGTTTAATAAGGATATGACTGAAGAAAAATATTCGGATACCCCCACCACTACACCCACAACGCCTTCCTGAGAAACAACGCCCATATCGGGTTGCACGCCATCTGAGCTTCCCTTATTCAGGATCAAATAATTATGTTGTCTATTGATGGAATTGTTGAGCACTTTAGCCTGAATATAAAAATATTGCTGATTATAAGCGGTATCCACCCGTTTATGAAAAGTATCGGTATGCGTATTCATATTTCTGGCAATGTAATTGCGCAGATAAACATTTTCCTTCCGCAACTGCTTATTTTTTTCTCTCAAATTGAGATATTGCTCTGCCTTCATGGTGTGGTTATAAAATTTACCCTTTAAATTTCTTGCAAAGCGAACAAAACTGGAATTCTGGTAATTGTTATTTTGTACCAGCAGGGTAAAAGCAAGTACCTCAAGCAGAAAAAAAAGCAAGGGAAAATGGTAGCGCAACAAAAATCTCAACAAATTCTGCATACCTCAATAAACCTCAACGTTAAGGAATTAACGCATCAGGAAAGTAAAATTATCTGCATTTTTCAGGGCAATGCCCGTACCTCTGGCCACGGCGTGAAGCGGGTCATCAGCCACATAAAATTTGATGCCTATTTTATCTGTCAGGCGCTTGTCCAATCCGCGCATCAGTGCTCCTCCACCGGTGAGGAAGATACCTTCATTGACGATATCTCCGTACAATTCGGGAGGTGTCTGTTCGAGGACACTCAAAACAGCTGTTTCCACTTTATTGATGGATTTATCCAAACAATGGGCTATTTCCTGATAAGAAATGGGTATCTCAACAGGCATGGCAGTCATAAGATTGGGTCCTCTTACCACAAAGTCTTCGGGAGGATTTTCCAGGTCTGATAAAGCAGATCCTACATGAATTTTAATCTCTTCAGCCGTCCTTTCCCCGATTTTGATATTGTGCTGGTGCCTCATATATGACTGGATATCCAAAGTGAAACTATCACCGGCAATGCGGATGGATTTGTTGCATACAATGCCGCCCAGGGCAATAACAGCGACTTCAGTTGTTCCTCCACCAATATCTACCACCATACTGCCCGAAGGTTCTTCCACATCGATTCCCATTCCGATGGCAGCAGCCATGGGTTCATATATTAAATACACATCACGCCCTCCGGCATGCTCAGAACTATCACGAACGGCACGTATCTCTACCTCCGTACTTCCGGAAGGTATACATACAACCATTCGAAGGGTAGGGGCAAAAAACTGGGTTTTCCGGTTTACCATCTTGATCATGCCGCGAATCATCTGCTCTGCCGCATTAAAATCAGCAATAACACCATCTTTAAGTGGGCGCACGGTTTTTATATTCATATGGGTTTTGCCATGCATCTGTCTGGCCTTTTCTCCTATAGCCACAAGCTTTCCGGTGCTTTGCTCGATCGCAACGATTGAAGGCTCATCAACCACTACTTTGTCATTATAAATGATGATGGTGTTTGCCGTTCCCAGATCAATGGCGTATTCCTGAGTAAATAAAGAAAATAATCCCATTTTATTAGTTTGGTTTAGAAAGCTTTACAAAAATATCGCTAGTGCCTGAAATGTCTGGTTCCCGTAAAAACCATCGACATGGCATGTTGATCACAAAAATCAATAGATTCCTGATCCCTTTTTGAACCTCCGGGTTGTATGACTGATGCAATTCCCGATTGCCGTGCTATTTCAACAGAATCTTTAAAAGGGAAAAAGGCATCTGATGCCATTACAGCACCTTTTAGTTCAAATCCAAAACTGCTGGCTTTCTCAATGGCTTGTCTCAAGGCATCTACACGTGATGTCTGACCCATACCGCTTCCACATAACTGACCATCTTTTGCCAGCACTATGGCATTGGATTTGGTGTGCTTAACGGCCTTATTGGCAAATAAAAGATCTTTCATCTCTTGTTCAGTAGGTTGTTTATGGGTAACTGTATGCAAATCGTTATAGGATTCGCTGCGAGCATCCTTATCCTGCTGTATAACTCCGTTTAACAATGATCTATATTGCTTATCCGGAAGATATGCATCTTTCCGAATAAGAATGATCCGGTTCTTTTTTTGCTTTAAGATATCCAAAGCATCGTTTTCAAAAGCCGGAGCAATGATCACCTCAAAAAATAATTTGTTGATCTCTTCTGCTGTTTCTCTGTTGACCTGCCCATTGGTAACCAGGATACCGCCAAAGGCAGATACAGGATCACCTGCCAGAGCATCCTTCCATGCCTGGGTCAGGTTATCCCGCGTAGCAATTCCGCAGGGATTATTGTGTTTAAGTATTGCAAAAGTAAGCGGTTCAAAATCTTCAATCAGATGCATGGCTGCATCTATATCGATCAGGTTGTTGTAAGATAACTGCTTCCCGTGCAGCTGATCGAACAATTCCAGTATGTCTCCGTAAAACATGCCCCGCTGATGGGGATTCTCGCCATAACGGAGGTTTAATACATCTTTTACAC